>JANLRG010000473.1:0-1353 GCA_031361545.1 Bacteroidota bacterium | reverse complement strand
TTGACAGATGAAGAAATGAAAAACCTGTCATTTTATGACCCTAAATCTTCACTCAATAGTTATTGGGATTTTGATAAATACCTCTCTTTTTTAGATAAAAGCCTTAGTCCTGAAGCCAGCCTTGAAGGGGGTAAATCTTTGACCCCGAAAGGTACTCCTAAAACAGGCACTTCTGTAACACCTGCCGAGTATTCGACGGTTGTGAAACCCAATAAGAATAATGCTGCAAAGCAACGCCACGAATTTGTATTGGTGGATACTTACACAGGGGAAATTATTACCAACGATGCAGAAGTAAAAGCCTTTGAATCGAATAATGATAAAAACATAGGTAAAGCAAAGCGTAAAGGCTCAAATTATCGCATTGATTTGGCTGGTGATAAAAATTATATCGTAAAAGGTAGTTCAACAGGCTATAATGCTGCGACAGCTACATTTTATGGCAATAATACTTCAGTTGTCACGGTGAGCGGAGATGTGGTACGCGATACATTGTTCCTCACGCCTTTCAATGGTTTGCCTTTGCCACTATATTTCAACAATGATAGACCTAACCCGAATTCCACTAAGGTAGTAGCAACGGAGACTTACGATAAATCTTACAAAGATTATTATGGTCAAAAACGCAATTTTATAAGTCAATATACTCAATTATTGGCAAAAAACGGTAGTGTACCGATGGCAATTAATGAAATGCAACAGTTTTTTGATACGGATATTAAAGTCGGTTTTGAAAAACTAACAGGCTATGTTTCAATTATGAAAACATATCTGAAAAAAGGTAAGCATATCGAAATCGTTATTGAAGGCTATGCTTCTCCTTTAGCCAATGCTTCTTACAATGAATATTTGACAAGCAGACGCATTAATTCTGTTGTGAAATTTTTGTCTTCTTATAGCGGTGGCTCTTTAAGCAAATACATCAAAAATGGTCAATTGGATTTAAGAATTAAACCGCTTGGCGAATCTGAATCGGCATCTAATGTCAGTGACGATAATAATGACCCTGTTCGTTCCATTTATAGCCTTGAAGCGTCTAAAGAGCGCCGTGTTGTGATTAAAGATATTTTAATCAAACAGGATTAAATGGACTTATTTATTCTCAAAAAAACTCTTTTTATTTTAAATAAAACAAGACATGAACAGACGTTTTCTTTTAATAAAATTTTGCTTTTTTGCAATTTTTGCTCTTTCAACACTCAACCTTAAAGCGCAAATACAAGTATCTGTCAGTACCAATCAGCCTTCTTGCAATGGCTATACGAATGGAGATGCTACGGCTACACCTTCGGGCGGCACTGCACCTTATTCATACTCATGGAGCAATGGACAAGGCGGTCAAACGACTTATGG
>JANLRG010000460.1:0-9545 GCA_031361545.1 Bacteroidota bacterium | reverse complement strand
AACTTTTGAATATCTGAATAAATAGATTGTAAATCTCTCGGCGAAAAAATGACGACTTCTTTAATTTCATAAGTCAATTTTTTAAGAGCAATGGAGATATAATAATTTTGGTGTAAAGAAGAATCAGCCAGAGTAACTTTTTGATATTGATAGCCGGTACTAGCAATCATCAAGGTATCGGATTTTAACAAATTCACTTCAAAAGTACCATCTGCCATTCCAAAAGTACCTTGAGAAGTGCGCAGATTAATTATCATTAAATCATCTAATCGTTTCGATGGATTTTCAGAGAAGAATACTCGACCTTTGAGACTTACCGTAACTGAGTCAGAATCAGCAATTGCCGATAAGCAGGTCACGAGCATAATGGAAATAAATGTGATAAATTTATCGATCATAGAGAGGTCAAAGATAGAAATGTATTCTATTTGCGAAGCGACAAGGCATTTCTTATGTTTGCCCTCGAAAGTAAACTAGAAAATTAAATAAATATTATAGAATATGGCAAATACAGGCGACGTAAAGGTAGGAAGCATTCTTCGTTATAATGGAGAACTTTGTCTGGTGACCGAATATATTCATCGTACACCAGGAAATTTACGTGCATTTTATCAGGCAAAGATGAAAAATTTGAGGAATGGGAAAGTAGTTGAAAATCGTTTCCGTGCTGGTGAAGAAGTAGAAATTGCTCGTGTTGAATTTAAAGAAATGCAATTTATTTATCTTGAAGGCGACAGTTTGGTGGTGATGGATAATGAAACCTTTGAACAAGTCTATGTTCCAGCAGAAATGTTTGGAGAAACGGCGAAACTTTTGAAAGAAGGCATGACCGTTAAAGTTGCTTTTGAAAATGATCAGCCGATTGTTGGGGAAGGACCAACTTTTGTTGAATTAGAAATTACCTACACAGAGCCAGGTGTTAAAGGTGATACAGCGACAAACACTTTAAAACCGGCAACGGTAGAAACAGGTGCAATTGTCAACGTTCCACTCTTTGTTAACCAAGGAGAAATTATTAAAATTGACACGCGTGACTGGTCTTATGCAGGAAAAGTAAAATAAATTTATTTAATCAAATATATAAAACCGCTTTTTGACTAGGCGGTTTTTTTATGACATCATTCAAACTATTTTATCACCATCACTTTTGAAAAATCGGAAACCAGAAAGCTTTATTAAGCAGCCAACTTACCCTGGTGGGGTTGACGAACTGAATAAATTTATTACTTCTAATTTAAAATATCCACAAGAAGCAATAGAAAATAACATTCAAGGAACAGTCTCTATAGATTTTGATATAGATGTTTTTGGGGAAATAATTTTGACAAAAGTAAAACATGGAATTGGCTATGGCTGCGATGAAGAAGCAGTTCGATTGGTAAAGCTTCTACAATTTAGCAAAAGGAAATACCAAGGTGTTCATGTAATTTTCCATCGAAATTTAAATATCAATTTTAAATTAAATACAGCTACGAAGTTAGCAGAGTCAGAGAAAACGCAATCTTTTGTGATCAATTACACTGTGACTCCAACAACCGATTCTTCCACTCCTCCAAATCCATCTACTAGCAATATTGTCACTATTCAAATTAATTTAGATCCAAATCAAACGAACAAATAGAAGCAACAACATTTACTTTTCGATTTTTCAAATAAATTTTAATACTATTTTTACTCGACATTTAAATTATTAATCTTTACCTTACTTCCTGTATTAATTGAACCATTCAATAAAATTATTCAGCGATGAGAAAACTATTTACTTGCACTTTACTATTACTCAAGCTTTTTTCGGTTGCACAAACAATTCCGGCGAATAGAATTTTTAATTGGCGTCACAGTGGACATGAAGGAACCATTCCATCGCCAACACAAATTATTGACATTACATCTTTCGGCGGAGTTGGCGATAATGTAACTGACAACAGTGTCTTTCTCCAAAATGCAATCGCCTCTTCACCGGGAGCAAAAGTTATTTTTTTTCCAGCAGGAAATTTTGTTTTCAATTCATCAATCAATCTAGATGACAGCATTGTTATGCGTGGATCATCGTCTGACTCAAGCAAATTAATTTTCGATTTCGCAGGAGCAATTGGCAATGGAATAAATATCATCGGCACAGTTGGTTCTTTTGTCAATGTAATTTCAGGAGCAGAAAGATATAATTACTTTGTAACAGTTGATGATCCGTCCTCTTTTTCTAGTGGCGACTTCGCAGAAATTCAAGAAACAAATGGAACTTGGGATACACAACCAATTAGTTGGGCCGATAATTCAGTCGGGCAAATGATGAAAATTACTCGCATCAATTCAGATACTTTATTTTTTGATGAGCAGTTAAGAATAAATTATGATTACAGTTTAACACCAATCGTGCGAAAAATAATTCCAAAGAGAGAAATTGGAATTGAATGTTTAAAAATAAGCAGAAGAGACAGTGTACATGTTGGAGTTTGTTTCAATATAAATTTAAGCCACGCTACTAACTGCTGGATAAAAGGAAATGAAATTGCAACAAGCATAGGAAGTCACATAGAAGTTGATGCATGCTCAAATATCACCATCAAAAATAATTTCATTCATCACAACTTTGAATATGATGGAACTTCTACCCATGGTTATGGCATTACACTTTTTGGGCATACTGGGCAATGCAGAATAGAAAATAATATCATGCGACATCTCCGACATTCCTTCAGTTTACAATGTGGAGCAAATGGAAATGTAATTGCATACAACTATTCAAGCGATCCGAACAGAAGTGAATTCCCTGCCGACTTTGGAGCCGACATTAGTATGCATGGGCATTACACCTACGCGAATTTATTTGAAGGCAACATCGTTCAGAATATTCAGATTGATCAAACTTGGGGACCAACGGGCCCGTTCAATACTTTCTTTAGGAATAGAGCTGAGTTGTATGGAATATTCATGACATCAGGAGCAGCTCAAAGTGATTCACTCAATTTTGTTGGGAACGAAGTCACCAATACTGGATTGTTCATGGGAATGTACACACTCGCAGGAAGCAATCATTTTGAATTTGGCAACAATATAAAAGGAACAATTACGCCTTCAGGTACTACTCCACTTCCTGATACAAGTTATTATCTTGATAGCCTTCCAACCTTTTGGACAAGCAATCTTTTTCCAACCATTGGAATTCCGAATGCAATTAGCAGCGGAACAATTCCTGCAAAAAGCAGATTTCAATCTGGTGTTGGTTTAGCCTATTGTGAGGAAGCAATCAACACAACTATTCATGAACAGAATGACCAATTGCAATTGCAAATTTTTCCGAATCCATTTCATGACCAACTGACAATTTATTTACCGAGTGAAATCAAAAAAGAGATTACAATTTCAATCATTGACCTTCAAGGCCGAATTGTTTTTACAATATCTCATCAATTAAGAAGCGGACAAAATGAAATTCAAATTCCAACACAAAATATCCTCCAAGGAATTTATATTATCTCAATTGATGGAAAAAGAAAAATTTTAATGCAAGAATAAAAAAATTGCCCTTAGTTTCAACGAAGGGCAATTTTTTTATTCTTTGTTATTGAACTTTGTCATGAACACATAATCCCAAAGCTTAGAAGTAACTCCATAGCCATTATCCATATCTTTATAATGATGGAGCATGTGATGATGTTTGATATTCAACCAGAATTTACTTTTAAAATTATAATGATGAATGGCATAATGCACCATATCATAAAATAAATATCCTGCCATGAACCCAACAAAAAATGGTGCGGCTAAATTAATTCCAATCATCCAACGAAATAAAAAATAAAACAACGCGGCCAACGGAATAGAAACTGTAGGCACCATCACCAATCTTTTACTATCGCTTGGGTAATCATGATGAACACCATGAAAAATAAAATGTAATCGTTCACCAATTTTACCTGGAGGAAGCCAATGAAAAACGAAACGATGCAATACATACTCCGTAAGTGTCCAAATAAAAACACCCAACAAAAAATAACCAATGATAAACAAATAGGCTAGATGATAAATAGCAATAGATTCATAAAGAAAATATCCAATTACAGGAACGAAAATATATAATGGTACAGAATAATGAATGTGTGATAATTTCTCAAGGAAATTATTTTGGAACATCCTTACCGTCTCGTCCTTGTTACTGATAAAATTTTTAGCCATTTTAATTTAGTAAATTTTTTGCCAAAGTTATAGAAAAAATCAAATCTTCCATAAGAGAATTTTATTTCTTATCTGACTAATTTTTGACAATCATCGAATTAAAGTTACTCTTCCATTCATCAATTTTTCGTCCAAATCCAAATCATTTGTTTCCAAACGATAAACATAAACTCCATCATGAGCAGGAGAAGCCGTATCTCTGACCAAACCTGTCCAAGGTTTCTTTTCATTTCCCTCAAAAATAAGTTCCCCCCACCGATTATAAATAAAGAGTTTGTAAGTTGTAAGACTAGCACCAATCGGAGCGAAAGTTTCATTGATATTATCCCCATTAGGACTAAAAGCCTTAGGAAAAAAAACTGCCAATTGTTCCTGCACAACCACAGTATATTTTACAGAATCGATGCAACCATTATTATTAATTGCATACAAGGTCACATCATAACTTCCCAAACCAGGAAATTGGTGGACTGGATTTGCGGAAAATGTTGTATCGGAGTCTGTGACAAAATACCAAACAAAGGAATTCGCATCGATAGAAGTATTTGTGAAATTTATCACATTTAAAAAAGATCCTGGGTAAGGGTTTTCATAGGTAAAATTAGCTGATGGTGTTATTAAATTATTGACAATAAATTGACTTGAAACTTGAGCAGGATTAGCACATTGAATGGAAGAATTCATACTGATTGCAACAGTATCCGAATTTGGTAAAACACCACCAGCAAAAGTAATTCCCGTGTCAACAACATTTCCATTTACAGTCCACGTATAACTAGGACTGGCACCACCATTTTGCGACTGAGCAGTAAAAGTTAATGGCTGACCTTCACAAACTATAATGGGAGAAGTAGAAATTGCAACAGAAGGAATAACCGATGGTGTTGCTTGTAGAAAAGAATAATTCGTTGCAACAGTATTTGACAGACAACCTAAACTTGACACCAATCGAATACTAACTGAATCACTGGTACTATTAGCAGGAAGAGAAAAAGTAGAATCAGAAGATGCAAGACCAACTGAAACACCATTTATAAACCATTCAAACGTCGGACTATTTCCACCAAATGTTGGGGACGCTATAAAATGTACACTATCACCTTGACAAGTTCCAGCATTTGCATCTGAAGAAATAGCCACTGTCGGAGTTAAATTTTGAAGTAACAAAACATGAGTAGTGTCAGTCGCAATTGGATTTGCAACACACCGCAATGAACTTTGTACTTGTACACTAATTAAAGAATCGTTTGGTCCAATGAGAGAATTAAATGTAGAAGCTGTTGCTCCTACTGCGGCTATACCATTTACAAACCACTGATATTGCGGAGTTGCTCCTTCATTTAAAGATGTAGCTTGAAATGTTACTGGCGAATTGGGACAAACACTTGTGTCGGGAGAAATAGAAACAGATGAAGTTACAGCAGAGTTAATCGCAATGAAAGTAGAAGAAGTATCTGTTGATGAAGTGACGCATGCGGAATTCGAATGCAAAACAACTTGTACGATAGATCCATTGTGAAGAAGTGAAGTTGAGAAAGTATCGACATTACCAGTCTGATTTAGTAGTCCATCAACTATCCAATCATATTGAGGATTTGCTCCGCCATTAACAGGCGCTGCAGAAAAATGCACTGTATCGCCCTGACAAAACGGCCCCATCGAATTAGTGGATAACAACACATTTGGCACTGATAAAGAAGTGACATTTATTGTTAAGGTAGAATCGAAATACGAACAATTAGAATTGTAATATCTAAGTGTCACAAAATAATTTCCCGCTAAAGAATATTGAATAGTCGGATTTTGATTATCGTTAACTATACCCAATGGAATATTACTTCCTGGAACCAACCAATCATAGTTAGTAGAAACTCCAACACCATTTCCTGATAAATTAATTGGAGTATTCACACATGCCGTGATTGGACTGATTACAAAACCCGGATTATTATTCGGCTCAACAAAAATTGTGTCGTTACCTGAAACAGTATTCCCACATTGATCAGTGACCACACAACTGTAAGGAGTAGTGACATTAGCTGTGACTGGAATTGTATCGTTATTAATTGCAGAACCACTCCAACTATATGAATAAGGAGGGACGCCGAATTGCGCATTCGCAACTAGATTTACATTTGCTCCGCCGCAAATCTGAGTGTTCGGTGTGAAATAATTTAATTCTAATGTTCTTCCTTCAATTTCCACTCGCCAATTTTCAGCAGCACGAATACAATTACCCAAACAATTTACATCTGGATCATGATTGCATCGATAAAAATGAAGTGTAAAATTTAAATTTTGTGGTGCACACGATGGTGTGGGAAAGCAAGGGATAAATTCAGCTATCGGATTCGTATCCAAAATACATGTGAACATTGGAATAGGAAAATTGCAATTGAAAATTCCCGGTGCGCCAGAAGGCCAATGACAACCTGCTAAGTCAACACTATAACCACCATCCATTCCTTGACAAGTTGCAATCGCCTGATAGCCGAAACTATTATAAATGGTTGTCACTGTTGAATTCGCCGGAGTTGGAACCACCAAATTATAATCACAGCTATTGGTCCAACAGACTGCACTAAACTTTGTTCCCATTATTGATGACGTCAATAGGCTATCTACTGTTGTAATGATGGGATCAATAACAACAGGATAAATTGTATTCGTATTATTTAAAAATCCTACCGGCGTAAAAACATTTAGAATATTATTGTTATCGAACATTGATTTAATGGCAACTGGATATTTTTCTTGCTCATTGGAGTAAGCCAGACATCTATCAATAGTATAACAAACATCACCGTTTTGACTAACGATTAACTGCTCTTGTACTTTTGAATCATTGACGCTTTTGCAACTCAGTCCGTCGGCCAGCTGAAACCGTTGTTTCATTATTAACTCTCCATCGACCAAGCCGATATTTTTTTGCAAAACAAAATTGATTTCCACTTTGCTTTCTTTGACGATAAAAACCAAATCAATGTTTGGATAATAATTCGAAATATAGATGCCATCATCGCCGGCAGTAAAATCAGTAAAGTTTCCACTACCAAAATCGGTTTCGATTCCTGAAGAACTTCTATGAATTAAATGAATATCATTTCCAAAAGAAATATTTTTAGAGCCATTTTTTATCGAAATATTTTTTTTGTTCAGATCAATGATAGCAGGAAATCTCTGATGGTCGGCCTCGAAAACAAGTGGGGAAATGTTTCGTTTCAATTTGGGGTTTATCTCTCTCCACCATCCGTTGGCATCCTTATAATTTAACGGTGTGTACGAATGCTCTAAAATAAAATGTGAGCCATTCGTTCCCCGCTCAATAAAATAACGCGAGCAAGCTTCACGTTTATCAACTAACTCAACATATTCATTTTTTTTCTGACTGCTGCCTGGCAATATACCTAGATCTGGATGATCTTTAAAAGCAGGTGAAATGAATTTCAGAACTTCATCAACATTTTTAGTTTCATTTTTAGTGAAGTGAGAAAAATTCATTTGATACAAACGAGAATACTGAGCATCGGCAGAAGCTAACGAAAAGATAAAAATCAAAAATAATAATTTATTCATTATTTTTTAAATTGCCAAATAATCATATTACAAGTTACGTAAAAATTCTTCACTCGCTTTCATCAATGGATACATAACGACGTCCTCCTCTATAAATCGAACATTTTTTCTGTATGCACTTACAAATTCTTCCACCATTCTAGAACTTTGCGATGGCCGACGAAATTCCAATCCTTGTGCAGCAGTCATCATTTCAACACTCAAAATAGTATAGACATTCTGCACGATACGATATAATTTAGTTGCGGAGTTTGCACCCATACTCACATGATCTTCTTGACCGTTACTAGAAACGATACTGTCAATAGAAGCTGGTGTACACAATTGTTTATTCTGACTAACAATAGAAGCTGCGGTGTATTGTGGAATCATGAATCCTGAATTAAGACCAGGATTCGCAACTAGAAATGGAGGCAATCCTCTTTGCCCAGAAATTAAAAGATACGTTCTCCTTTCAGAAATACTTCCCAACTCCGCCAAGGCAATTGCCAAAAAATCCATTGCCAAAGCAAGTGGCTGTCCATGAAAATTACCAGCGGAAATTATTTTATCATCGTCAGGAAATATTGTTGGGTTATCAGTAACAGAATTAATTTCTGTAAAAATAACTCCCGCTGCATAATTGATTGCATCTCTTGATGCACCGTGTACTTGAGGAATACAACGAAATGAATATGGATCTTGAACGTGTTCCTTTCTCCGCTTGATTAGCTGAGAACCTTTTAAAATGTTTCGCATATTTTCAGCGACATCAATCTGACCTTTATGGGGACGGATTTTATGAACTAGTTTATCAAATGGCTCTTGACGACCATCGAAAGCATCTAAAGAAATAGCAGAAATAAAATCTGCCAACGATGCTTGTTGATACGCATTCATAATACAGTACAATCCGTATGCTGACATAAACTGTGTACCGTTCAGTAAAGCTAATCCTTCTTTGGATTGCAACTCAATTGGCTTCCAACCAAATTTCTTAAGAACATTTTTAGAAGGCTGAATTTTCCCTTCGAAAAAAACTTCGCCTTCTCCAATGAGTGGCAAACAAAGATGAGCCAACGGAGCTAAATCACCACTAGCACCTAGCGAGCCTTGTTGATAAACAACAGGAAAAATATTATTATTATATAAATCAATTAGTCGCTCTACAGTCACCAATTGCACGCCTGAATTTCCGTATGAAAGTCCTTGTATTTTCAATAACAACATTAACTGAACAATTTCATTCGGCACCATTTCACCGGCACCACACGCATGAGAAACCATTAAATTACGTTGTAATTTACCAAGATCGTTTTCAGAAACTGATTTATTATAGAGCGCTCCAAAACCAGTATTGATTCCATATATAGGTTCAGAATATTCCTTTAGCTTTCTATCAAGATATTTTCTGCACTTTAAAATATTCACTTTCGATTCGTCAGAGAGTTGCAATTTTTTATTTTCATAAATAATATCTTCAATTACATTAATCGAAAGTTCTATAGAACCAATTTTATAATTTGCCATACAATGGTTAATTAGTTTTTTTCAAGAAGAGAAATTAAATCTTCCTTTTTCAATTTCAATTGTTCTCCCGTTTTCATGTCCTTTACTGAAAGCATTCCCGAACTCATTTCATCTGTTCCAATTAATGCCACTAATGGAATTTCTTTTTTGTCGGCATAAGACATTTGCTTTTTCATTTTTGCTGCATCAGGATACACTTCAGTATTAATATTTCTTAAACGAAGTTCATTGGCTAATTGAAGACAAAAATGTACTTCACTCTCTCCAAAATTAACAAAGAGAAT
>JANLRG010000507.1:0-12404 GCA_031361545.1 Bacteroidota bacterium | reverse complement strand
TTATTTCTATTACTCAAAATTCGATTCTTATAATTATCCATTCTCCATTCATCATTCACAATTTTCAATTCTCATTCATCAATTTCTCAATTTCTCAATTCTAAATTCTCCATTCTCCATTCTCAATTTTCCATCTTCAATTCTCCATCCTCCATTCTCAATTCTCCATCTTCAATTCTCAATTCTCCATCTTCAATTCTCCATCCTCCATCTTCAATTCTCAATTCTCAATTTTCAATTCTTCTCCCATTCTCATTTATTCTCTCACTATCTTCCAGGTCTTATTCCATAGCTCACCCTTAATGTGGATCAAATAAATTCCGGCAGCGAAATCAGACATATTTATTTCCTTTTTTATTTCGCCAGATTTCTCAAAAATATTTTCTAATAAGACTTGTCCAAGCAAAGTAGTGACCTCTATTTTTATTTTTTCTTTCCCATCGAAATTAAATTCGATATTCAACAGTGAACTTGATAATGGATTCGGATATAAATTAATTTGTGAAATAACCGGACTCTCATAGACAGAAACAGCATCAAAATAAATCGTCGCTGAATCAACACAACCTGAAATCATATCTGTAATAATGACGGTGTAATTTCCAGTATGCGCCGGACTACAGGTGTCACTTGTACAACCTGTAAATTGCGTGCCTGCAAAATACCAATCATAACTATATTGCAATCCAGAAGGAAATGCTACGAGGCCAGATGGTGTAAGTGTAATAGCTGGATTTATTGAATTAACTGTTACATTGATAGAAGCTGAATTTGTGCAACCATTATTGTCAGTAATTGTCACACTATACTGCCCCGCGGTATCAACTGTAATACACGATTGTGTTGAACTGTCGTTCCATAAATAATTTGGATAGCCAGCAGTAGAACATAAGATTCCAGTTTGTCCTGCACAAATATTATTTTGTCCGGCAATAAGCAATGCTGGTTGGTTTTGAAACGTTACTTGCTGTGTATCATTTCCAACACATCCTGTTGCATCATGAATTGTTACTGAATAAATTCCATTAGAGCTGACACTGATACACTCTGTAGTTTGTCCCGTATTCCACGCATAATCTGAATAGCCTGTTGGTACACATAATTGAAGAGGTTGACCAGAACACGGTGTATGTGTCCCAGAAATTACAGTCGTAATTGTTGAAGAAAATGTTACGAGTAAAGAATTGCTAGCAGTACATCCGTTGGCATCTGTAATGGTAGTGGTATAAGTTCCGCTTGAATTTACATTAATACATCTACTTGTACTACCAGTGGACCACTGGTAAGATGCACTGCCTGTTGGTGCACACAACTGTCCAACTGCACCTAAACATAAAGAGTTGGGGCCAGCAATAGTTGCATTCAACCGTGAATAAATTGTTAGACCAAGCGATCCAGTTGCTGTACAGCCGTTACTATTGGTAATGGTTACATTGTAAATACCAGATGAACTAGCATTGATGCATCGTGTAGTTTCACCACTCGACCACCGATAGCTGTAATTCACATTGGAAGGAGCGCACAACTGAGAAGTAGTTCCATAGCATGCAGTAGTAGGACCCGAAATACTTGCCGAAAAAGGATTGTAAACATTAAAAGTCTTTGTCGCTGATCCCGTACAACCATTTGCATCTGTCACTGTAACATTATAAGTTCCGCTAGAAATAGGAGTGATGCATTGAGTTGTTCCTCCATTTGACCAACTTGTACTTCCGACAACAGATGCACAAAGCTGAACACTTTGTCCAGGACAAACACCAGAAGGTCCTGTGATTGTTAAATTTAAACTGGCACCAAAATTAATAGTTTGTGTTCCTGTAGATGAACAGCCGTTTGCATCTGTTACTCTTACAGAATAAGTTCCTGATGAAGTAACATTAATACATGATGCGGTTTGACCATTGGACCATGAATATGAAACGTATCCATTTGGTGCACACAATTGTGCTGTAGTTCCAAAACAAGCTGCTGTGGGTCCAGTGATAATAGGAGTAGGAACTGCAAAATAGTTTAAGTGATAAATAGCGGATGAAGTGCAGTTCTCAACATTGGTCGCTATGACTGAATAGGAACCGGAATCAACAACAGATATACAATTGGTTGTAGCAGAATTTACCCAAGTTAAAGAACTTCCATTCGTAGTTGCACAAAGTGTTGAAAGTGTACCAGGACAAACAGTGCCTGGACCAATGATACTCAAAGTTGGATTGTTATTCAATACGATTGATTGGGATGCAGAAGCTGTACAGCCATTTGCATCTGTCGAAACAATCGAATAGTTATTACTTGAAGTTGGAGCGATACATTGTGTTGTTTCACCTGAAGACCATTGATAGGAAGTGAAACCTCCCGATGCACATAGTTGTGGAAATGAATTTGCACATGCACTTGCTGGTCCTGAAATGGAAACGGATGGAGCAGAATAATAATTAAATGAAGCAGTAGTAGAAGCTGAACAACCTGCGCCATCATTCACGGTCACTGTATAAGTCCCAGATGTTGTTGGAGTAATACATGTACTTGTTTGTCCACTTGACCACGAATAATTGGCGAATCCTGCATCAGCACATAGCTGTGGATTAGAACCCGGACAAGCATTTGTTGGACCTGTGATTGAAACTGAAATTGTACTTGTAAACGTGACTGATTTTGTTGCTGAAGAAGTACAACCATGACTATCGGTAATTGTTACAGTGTAAGTTCCATTACTGTTTAAATTTAGACAAGAAGTTGAGGCGCCATTTGACCATACATAAGAATAAGGACCTGCATTCGCACAAAGTTGAATTGTAGAACCAGTACAGCTACTTGAAGGGCCCGTAATATTCGCAGTAGGATTTGTATAAACAGTAGTGGTTTTAGAAGCAGTCGCCGTACAGCCATTCGCATTTGTCACAGTAACGGTATAGGTACCCGTCAATGATGGTGTAATACATTGTGTGGTTTGTCCACTTGACCATGAATAGGAGTTTCCTGCACTTGAACAAAGTTGAGCTGGTGAAATTGAACAGGAAGAATCTGCACCAGAAATAGTAGGAGTGAAGTTGGGAAAAATTGTGATGCTCTTACTAGCACTCGCTGAACATCCACTCGCATTGGTAACCGTTACTGTATAGGTGTTAGTGCTTGTTGGGCTAATACATTGTGTGGTTGCTCCAGTCGACCATAAATAGGAAGCAAATGTTGTATTCGTACACAGTTGTGGAGAGGTATTCAAGCATGCACTGTTCAATCCGTTTATTGTGACTGAAGGTGAGGAATTGATTGTAATCGAATGAGTCGCAGAAGCTGTACAACCTGATCCATCAGTAACGGTAACACTATAAGATCCGGTTGAAGTAGGAGAGATGCAACTTGTCGTTCCGCCATTAGACCAAGCATACGAAACAAAACCTGCTGTTGCGCAAAGTTGAGGCGCACTTGCACTACATGCTGTTGTCGGACCAGTTATTGAAACGGTTGCAGTACAAATCACGGGATCAGTAGCGCAGATTGAATAAGTCCCAAAGACAGCACTGTTCACATTCCATAATCTTATCCAAATTATATCGCCTGGAGTTAGTCCCGTTAAAACTGCATCTGGCATAGTGGGAGTCGTCGTATTTCCACCGGCATAACAATTAATCAAAACAGGAGATGCACAAGTTCCCGAATAAATAGCCATTGCCATATCTGAGAGTGATCCTGCAAATGTGTTCACTTCTATATTTCCAGAGGCAGGAACTGTAGCTGTGTACCATACATCAGCATCTCCATTGCCATCACAAGAAACTGCAGGAATTGTTCCTGGAGAATTTGTTGCACCTGTATTGTTTCCTGAAACTTGTGTGCAAGTTGAATTTACTGTGAGAAAACTGGCATTGCAAATATCATCATTACTGATTACTCCACTTATTAAATATCCGTCATAGCTTTTTAAATCCCGATCTAATTCGTTTTGTTTAATCAATGTTTCTTTGAAAAGAGTTAACGGCAGCTTATTGAAATTTCCATTTTTATCATCGGAATTGATTTCTGAAAACAGATTGCCAGCTATTGAATTAAAAGATGAAAAAAATAATAAAATAAACAGACAGTTCTTTTTGTAAGAATGAATCATGAGGAGAATCTTAGGTTAGAAAACTAATGAGAGAGTGATGATGTTTTATCAATGACAAAGTTAAAATTGTTATGCGATTAATAAAAATAAAAAAGCCTCTCCGAAGAAAGGCTTTTTAGTCTTAAACAAACTAATTGATGGCTATTAATATTTTAATTCAAACTAGGATCGTCTGGAAAATTGGCTAAGATGGCATATTGGCTTCCCATCGTCTTCAAAACTTCTCCCCATAAATCTTCTGGATGCTCGGAAAATGCGAAATCGGTCTTGCAATTTGAAATTAGCCATGTATGTCCTTTCAATTCTTCTGTCAATTGTTCAGGCTCCCATCCACTATATCCGGCGAAAAATCGGACTTCATTTGACGTGACCTGATGAGTATCTATTAAGAACTTTAACTTTTCTAAATCTCCGCCCCAAAAAATTCCTGGCAATATTTCTTTACAGCCTTCTAGTTTGTTACCCAGCGTATGCAAAAAATGAATGGTATCTGTTTGCACTGGTCCTCCAAAATACAAGGGCGCTTCAAATTGAGGGAAATCTTCTAATGCATCGTTGAGGAAGAGATCGGTCGGCTTGTTTAAAATAAAGCCAA
This sequence comes from Bacteroidota bacterium, assembly GCA_031361545.1. Taxonomy (GTDB): domain Bacteria; phylum Bacteroidota; class Bacteroidia; order AKYH767-A; family 2013-40CM-41-45; genus JADKIH01. Next base: position 7,710 of record JANLRG010000507.1, on the reverse strand, counting down.
CTGTTCCTTCTTCTGAATGCTCTCCTAAAAGGATCACTGATCTTTTGAAATAGGAATCTATCAGAAATGGCTCAGAAATTAATAATCTGCCAACTTCTGGATCGAGATAAACGGTCTTTTTTCTCATAATTGTGTATTCATGTAGTTGATTGAGTTTTTTCGAACTCAAGAGCTAAATTAATGCTCTTGCTTTAAGCCATTTTACAACTTTTTAGCTCCTCAGTTTTTAATTTTACCTACCAAAACTTACATTCCTTTGGCATTGTTCATTCATTTTCTTGCACTTTTTATGTAAGACCTATCTATACACTTTAGGAAATTCATGCCGATTAAATTTTTAGTATCCAAAAGTTGGAATGAAGATTAGTTTGTTGAAAGTATTATAAGTCGCACTATCCATTTTAATCAAATTATTTCCGAAGTTTGAACTCTATTTATTCGTAAATTAATTCATGGGGATTACTGATTCACCACCTTAAACTGTTGTATGCAAAAAATAAACTCAAAACTTTTTTCTCTGAGAACTCAATTCTCAATGAATGAAATTGATGAAAAAAAATTTTCTAAGAATCCAATCATTCAATTTAATCGGTGGATGGCAAATGCAATTGATTCTACTATTGAAGATCCTAATGCAATGACTCTTTCAACAGCAGGGAGAAATTATAAAGTCGATTCTCGAATTGTTCTCCTCAGAGAAGCCAATTCATCTGGTTTTTCTTTTTTTACAAATTACAATAGCGCAAAAGGCAAAGAAATGAAAGAGAATAAAAATGTTTGCCTTAATTTCTACTGGCCACAATTACAAAGACAAATAAGAATAAAGGGCGTGGTTATAAAACTATCTGAAAAAAAATCTGATGCTTACTTCAATTCCCGACCGAGGGAAAGTCAGATTGGTGCTTGGGCTTCTCATCAGTCTGAAGTGTTAATTAATAGAACGGATTTGCAAAAAAGATATGAAGATCTTCAAAAAAAATATGAAGGTGAAAAAATTCCTCGACCAAAACATTGGGGCGGTTATCTTGTTAAACCCATAGAGATAGAATTTTGGCAGGGCAGAGAAAATAGACTTCATGATAGACTTGTTTATCTAAAAAAACGAAATGGAGATTGGACACTGTCTCGTCTTAATCCCTAGTAAATAAATTCATATTTTATTTTCATTACAATAAAGATATTTTTAATTCGTCTCTTAATCTTGTCAATCTTTCTCAATTTTTAAACAACCTTCGTCTATCATCATCCAACTATGTCTATTCGCATTCTAATTGCTGTACTTGTTTTATTTATTATCGATGTTTATGTCTTTCAAGGTGTAAAACTCCTTACGCAAGATCGTTCTCCTTCTTTTCAAAGATGGGTCACTTGGATTTATTGGGCAATTTCTTTTTTAAGTATCGGTACAATTCTTATCGGACAATGGATTGACTGGCATTCTTGGCCTAAGGGTTTAAGAGTCTATTCTTTTGCAATGATATTTATTATTTACCTCACGAAAATATTTATTGTTGTCTTTTTATTAATCGATGATCTCATTAGAATAGTCCGTTGGACTGCTGGTTGGTTAGCATTAAAATTTTCTTCCAATCATGAAACAAATGAAATGCTTCGTGTTTCAAGACTGAACTTCTTAGTGAAAACTGGATTTGTGATTGGAGCTTTACCATTCTTTTCTCTTATTTATGGAATGGTTAAAGGCGCTTACAATTACAAAGTCCACCGTTCACAACTGGGATTTAAAAATTTGCCGGAACCTTTTCATGGATTAAAAGTTGTTCAAATTTCAGATTTACATACGGGAAGTTTTCATTCTACTGAACATGTTAGTAAAGCAATAGATATTATTCTAAATGAAAAACCAGATGTAATTTTTTTTACCGGCGATTTGGTGAATGATTTGCATACAGAAGCATTGCCTTTCAAAGAAATTCTATCTCGTATGAAAGCGCCATTGGGAGTTTATTCTATTTTAGGGAATCATGATTACGGTGATTACTATACTTGGCCTTCAATTGAAAATAAAATTGACAACCTAAATAAATTGAAATCATTTCATGGTGAAGTAGGGTGGAACTTACTTTTAAATGAACATACTTATTTGGAAAAAGATGGTTCTAAAATTGGATTAATTGGTGTTGAAAATTATTCAGGGAAAAAGAATTTCTCTCGGTATGGTGATATGAAAAAAGCGACTGATGGTTTTGTAGAGCAAGGAATGAATATTTTGCTTTCTCATGATCCTTCACATTGGAACTCTCAAATCACAAGTGATTATACTTATATTGATTTAACTCTTTCGGGTCATACACATGGAATGCAATTTGGTGTTGAGATTCCAGGATTTAAATGGAGTCCTGTTCAGTACTTTTACAAACAATGGGCTGATCTATATAAAGAAAATCATCAAATGTTATATGTCAATCGTGGTTTGGGATTTTTAGGTTATCCGGGCAGAGTTGGTATCTTGCCAGAAATTTCCGTTTTCACATTGGTAAAAGCATAGTATGTTATCTAAAAATAAAATAAAATCAATTACTGCTCTTCATCAAAAGAAATTTCGCAATCAAGAAAATCTATTTATTGCAGAAGGTGAAAAAGTAGTGAATGACCTTTTAAATTCTGGTTGGAAAATTCAAACTATTGTTGCTACGAAAGATTTTATCGTTAAAAATGAATTTACTGATGATGTCGAAGTAATTGAAGTTTCTAATGATGACTTGTCAAAAATTTCAACTTTGACAACTGCGCAGTCTGTATTAGCGATTTCGGAAATGCCAAATCAAGATTACCAAATTGATTACTCGAAAGGATTGAAGCTAGTATTGGATAATATAAAAGACCCAGGAAATTTTGGCGCTCTCTTGCGAATTGCAGATTGGTTTGGTATCAACGAAATTATATGCTCGAACGATTCAGTTGATTGTTTCAATCCGAAAGTAGTTATGGCTTCTATGGGTTCCTTGTTCCGGATAAATATAGTTTATTGCGATTTATCTTCCATTCTACAGTCTAACTTGGAAAAATCTTCACTACCAGTTTATGGTACATTGATGAATGGCAAAAATATATTTTCAGAAAAATTGAGTCATGATGCTTTCATTGTACTCGGCAATGAATCTAACGGCATCTCAAATGAAATAATGAATTTCATTACAAACAGTATTCACATTCCATCCTTTTCAATTTCTTCTAAATCATCCCCCGACTCATTAAATGTTGCCGTCGCTGCTGGAATCGTCTGTGCAGAATTTAGGAATCAATAATTTTATTTGTGAAGAGATAATTTTTTTTGGAGACATATTTTGAAATTTAACTTGAATGTTAGATTATTCTATTCCGAATAATTACTAATTATTTTTCTTTCTTCTTGTGAGTTTTGACTTTTTTCCTTTTATCTTTATGCCTCAAATTTCCACTACCCATAATTTGGCTCTTCAAATACATCTTCCTTGAGATGGTTTTTTATAAAAATGAATGCTTATCTTTAATGTGTAATTAATTACTAAAAAATTAGAGCTATGCAGCATAAGAAATCTTTCAGGACCAACAAGATATTTATCCTTAGAATAACCTGCCTTTTCTTTATTTTGTTGTTACAGATTTCTTTCAAGTTAGCAGCAGCAGATCCTGACACTTTGATAGCTCGAGGGTCATTATGGAAATACCTCGATGATGGTTCTGATCAAAGTACAATATGGACGGCAACCAATTTTCAAGATTCTGCATGGGCTTCTGGAAATGCAGAATTAGGGTATGGCGATGGTGATGAAACAACGGTGGTAAGTTACGGACCAAACGCGCAGAATAAATACATCACCACTTATTTCCGAAAAACATTTCAGGTAACTAATCTTTCGTTGTACAAAACTATACGGTGTCAAATTAAACGCGACGACGGAGCAATTGTTTATTTGAATGGAACAGAAATTTACCGAAGCAATATGCCGAATGGTCCAATTAACTATTTGACAAACGCATCCTCTGGTATTTCAGGCGGTGCAGAAAGTGCTTTTATTATTTTCTTCCGCGGCACTTCTCTCCTAGTAAATGGTAACAATGAACTCGCTGTTGAGATTCATCAAGACAATAATACAAGTTCTGATATCAGTTTTGATTTTAGTATGGTAGCTGATACTGACGCGGAGATGGCCAGGACTCCCTACTTGCAAATTGCAACTCCAAATTCTATTTTTTTAAGTTGGCGCACTTCTATTCCTGAAATAAGCAAAGTGCGATTCGGAACAGCAATGAATTATTCAGATTCCGTTTCCGATACAGCGAGTGTTATTACTCATTCACTACAACTAACAGGATTAATTCCGAACACTAAATATTTTTATACGATTAATACAGCGAGTGAAGAAATTGCAGGAGGCGCAGAATATTATTTTAAAACACCGCCTACTGCGCCTTTGACCAGAAAAATAAGAATGTGGGCCATGGGTGATTTTGGTACGGGAAACATTCAACAAAATTTGGTTCGTGATGCTTACTATGCATTTCGCGATACGAATTACACGGATCTCATACTTTGGCTAGGTGACGCTGCTTACCCTACAGGTACGGATGAACAATATTCTTACAATGTCTTCACAGATCACTATGAAAAAATTCTTTCCAAGAGTGTTGTTTATCCTGCTGTTGGAAATCATGATTTATTTTATTCAAATTCATCGACTCAGACCGGACCTTATTATGATATTTTTAATTTACCCAAGAACGGTGAAGCTGGTGGATATCCTTCCGGCACTGAAGCATATTATTCTTTCAATTACGGAAATATTCATTTCGTGTCACTCGAGTCTAACATCGATTCATTTGGTGTGACTAGTACAAATGCAATGATGAATTGGTTGGATTCAGATCTTACGATGAATACGATGCAGTGGAATATTGTGATGTTTCATTGCCCACCATATTCAAAAGGATATCATGACTCTGACATCGATCCTGACATGACTTACATGCGCGAGAATGTTGTTCCTATTCTTGAAGCTCACCGCGTTGATCTCGTTTTGAGTGGTCATGATCATGATTACGAAAGGTCTTCTCTTTTGTATGGTCATTATGGATTGTCATCTACTTTCAATTCATCGATGGCAATCGATACTGGAAGTGGCGCAGGCCTTAGTTATTACCGGAAAGTAGCACCGGATTTCAAGGGAACAGTTTATGCGGTTGTAGGAAGTACAGGAAGTTTGGAAACTGTTCAAACTTCTTGGCCTCACCCGGCGATGTATTCACATTTCGAAAATGAATTTGGTTCAATGGCAATCGATGTCGATGGAGATACACTTACTTGTAATTTCGTAACGCTAGACACATTGGTAAAAGACCATTTTTCAATTGTCAAAACTAGAACTATTGGAATCAATGAAGTAAATTCTCTTTCCGACGTTCAAGTTTTTCCAAACCCCGCCTCGCATACTTTATTTCTGCATACAGGTTCCGCTAGTTCATTACATCTTACAGCGACTATTGCTGATGCAACTGGCAGAGTGCTTAAAGTATTGAAGATTGAAAATGCGTCAACACAAGTGAACATTGAACAATTCAGCAGTGGAATTTATTTTCTAACCGTTACTTCTCCTTCAGCTACACGAACGATACGCTTTGTAAAAATGGATTGATGTCTGTTTGCTAATTTTGTAGTCAATTTGGTAAAGACATCTTTGAAAATAACATCTAGGGCTTTGTGGAAATTATTTAATGAAATCAAGTAATGCTTTTGAAATTATTAAAAATAATTTCTATCACCCAACAAACCTGATTAAAGTATAACTGAATTCTTCATGGTTACTACTATTACAATTTGAAACAACAAATATCTTTTATCCATTATTCAATCATTGAAAGAGTGAATGGTCATGCTTCATTTCAAATCTAGTAATATATTTTTAACATGTTTTTAGTTTGGATACTATTTTTCTGGTTTTTCAATTCAACCGTAATTGAAAAACAGATTCCAGTTCTTCAACGAGAGACAGATTTGCCATCATCTGTATCAGAAACTTCGGGATTAGTATTCACCGATGGTCAGTTATGGACCCAAAACGATCATGGCGGGTATCCAGAGATTTATAGGTTGGATTCAGTTAACGGAAAAGTTTTACAAATAATCGTTATCGATAATTTCCCTAATACCGACTGGGAGGAAATCTCTGCGGACGAGGATAATCTTTATATCGGAGATTTCGGAAACAATTTAGGCATGCGAAGAGATCTTAAAATTTTAATTGTCCGGAAATCGCAGATAACAAATAAAAAAGTTGTTCATGTAAAAGCGGAAGCAATTAATTTTAGGTATTCGGATCAAATAGTTTTTACAAAAAATAATCGAAATAATTTTGATTGCGAAGCTATGCTTGCGATGAGCGATAGTATTTATTTATTTACCAAAGATAGGGGTGATAATCTTACTCATGTATATGCTGTTTCTAAAACATCGGGAACATATGTGGTAAATTCATCGCAAAGTTTTGTCACCGAAGGAAGGATCTGCGGGGCTTCATTTAATTTAGAGGACAGAAGTATTGCTTTGATCGGATATCTTCCAAGTACAACTCATTCTTTTATTTTGATGCTGAACGATTACAAAGACAATCAATTTTTTTCCGGGAGTCATTTGCGTGTTGAATTGCCGTCTTCAATTCGCCATTGGAAAACCGAAGGCATTGCATGGGAATCGGGAAGTCGCTTTTTTGTTTCTTGCGAAAGAACTAATTCTCATCGCGCAGGCCTGTTTTTATTTTCCTGGATAGGATGTAATCTAAACTAAACTAAACTAATCAACTCGTCGAGTCTATTACTTCTGATCTATGACCTTATTAATTATTACTTTTTACTTTTTTTGAACCTTGAACCTTTTCTGTTGAAGGGCGAAATGACGTTCGAAGAGAACCAAGATTGATCCCGCGTCTTTTATTTCCGCTTAACATCTCGCCAGCGTAAAAGTGGTTACTTATTACTTTTCTGACCTCTGACCTACAACCTTTTTACATTTTCCTTCTTATTTATTTCTTTTCCTCTGACCTCTGACCTACAACCTTTTTACTTTTTACTTCCTCAAATGAAATTCCTTTCCACAATCTTCTCCACAACCCTCTCGCCATCCATCGCTGCTGAAACAATTCCTCCTGCGTAACCAGCGCCTTCTCCGCATGGGAATAATCCTTTGATTACTGGATGTTCGAGCGATTCTGAGTCACGTGGTATTCTAACTGGCGATGATGTACGACTTTCTGTAGCAACGAGTATGGCTTCGTTCGTGAAGTATGGTTTCATTTTTTTTCCAAAATCTTTCAGCGCACTTTTTAATGCAATTGTAACGACATCTGGTAAAACGTTTTTCAAATCTATTGATGTTGTTCCAGGGTGATAAGAGTTTTCTGGTAAATTATTTGATTGTTTTCCATTTACAAAATCAATCATTCGTTGAGCGGGTGCTTTCAATTTTCCTCCTCCCGCTTCAAAAGCTTTTTGTTCTACTTCTTGCTGAAAGCGTAATGAAGACAATGCTCCTGCATTTGAAAACTTGGAATAATCAGACTCAAAAATACTTACGACCATTCCAGAATTTGCAAACGGATTATTTCTTTTAGAAGGAGACCATCCATTAATAACTATTTCTCCCGGTGCTGTGGCCGCAGGGGCAATGATTCCTCCAGGACACATACAAAAAGAATACACTCCACGGTTTTCATATTG
>JANLRG010000457.1:0-1938 GCA_031361545.1 Bacteroidota bacterium | reverse complement strand
TCGACTAATAATACATTGCGATACGCCCGTTCGTCGCGTAAATAGGCTAAATCATCTTCTGTCCGATTATTGCCTTCCAATTCAGCAGCGTATTGATAATAATTACGGGCTTGCCCTATCAAATCGAGGGCAATATTGGAGAGCGCAATGTCTTGTTCCAGCGCGGGTCCATGTCCGCACCATTCCGAAAGCCGATGCCCTAATATGAGACTTGTATCGGCTAATCGCAATGTATAATCCGTTAAAGCAGCTTCAATAGTCATTTTATTAATTAAAAATGGAGAGTTGAAAATTGATATACCCCCTCAGTATTTAGGCTTAAATGTTAGCCATTTAATGTCTAATATTACACTACATGACAATTTTTTTGAGTTCAAAGAAGTTGTCATGTAAAATTTTATAGATATAAGAAAAAATAAGGTTTATCTCATTACAAACTCTGTAATAATCCGCTCGTTTATTATTGATTTTGACTGCTTTACGAATAAAATTAAGCCCATGTCTAAAGAAACTATTGGTTTTGTACCCATTATTCTTGATTACAATTTTCTTAATTTTATCAGCCATTAGCCCCATTAAGAAACAAAACACGAAGGCAATAGCACATAAAGCAAATAGTTTTCGTAAGCGAATCGGTTCGTCAATATGGGTATCTTCCAAATTAAAGCCTCTTGTTTTCAAACTTTCGAAGAGTACCTCAATACTCCAACGATTTCGATAATTACTCAAAGCATGAGCCGCACGAGTATTGGTCACGATAGCCAAAATACTTTTTCGTTTCCCTGCTTTGCTAGGCTGTTGTCGCTTCATGCCAATACTCAACCAAGAACCGAAAATATAGATATTATCTAAGGATTTCTTCTTATAATTTGCCATATACTGGCTAATTTGATACCTTTCTCCTTCATGCGTAAAGTATTGATTTGTCCGAACATCTATGTAAAAAGCGATACCTTGCTTCAATAAAAACTTAATCCATTCTTCCCCGATGAATTCACAATCACCGATGATACATTTTATCCGTTCTTTACCAATATATTGGATGCAACTGAGTAACACATACGTTCTATCGTCGCAATCACTATTGCCCCCTTCATTATCTAAACACTCAAACCATATCGGAATCCCTACCCCATGTGTATAGACACTTAATACTAATACATTATGATTTTGTGACCCAAATTCCCATTCCGTTCTATCCATACACAGCGTGAGTTTACCTTGTTTAGGTAATAATAGCAGTAAAAAACATAGCACCCAATCATAATCTAAGTCATATTCACCCATAAATCGCTGTATTTGACGCAATTTACTCTCTTCTGTGGCTTCCCCTGTCATTTTATCTGCCAGTTCGCAATACTGTACACTCCGTGAAATAATCAAGGCGTTACATACATTATTGATGAAATCTAAGCGACTCTTGTTGATAGATTTTTTGTAAAGTTTTTCTATCATCTCTGACGCTTCATAGCAGATTTCTGCTACTTTTGTACGGTAATATTCTGATTGCATAAGAAGGCTTGTTTGTGATTCGACACCTCAAATCTATGCCTTCTTATTTTATTTTATCCCTTTTTATTCCTGTCCCCAAAATTGTCATGTAGTGTATTTTTTCATCCTTAAAATACAAATTTTGTTTTCTAAATGCTTGAATAAGTGAAATGCTTGTAATAATTAAAAGTATTGGACTTAGAGGTATAAAACTTGCCAGTAAGGTTAAAATACTTATCACCAAAATAAGCCGCCAAACCCAAGGTTTATGAAAACTGTCTTCTGACGCAGGAACATTTTGACAAATTACACCTATCAGCAATACAACTATCATCACTAATTGGGCATAATCCGAGATACCTATTCCTCTCGAAAGTAAAACTGCATCAGGAGCTTTTGGCGTATTTAATGCTGATAAGGATAACAATGACCCATACAATCCTATTA
>JANLRG010000060.1:0-1430 GCA_031361545.1 Bacteroidota bacterium | reverse complement strand
GCAAGGTGCGTCCGACTGTGGCGTGGCTTGCCTTAAAATGATATTGCAACACTTCGGCAGCGATGCCTCTTTTGAACGACTGCGTGAACTCAGTGGTACGACTATGACAGGCACGACGATGCTCGGTTTGGTACAAGCAGGGCAGCATTTGGGCTTAGATACTGAGGGGTTTGAAGCAGACATGACAAGTTTACGGGAGTGCGAAGATGTCTGTATTCTCCATGTTTTATTGGAGAATCAGATGCAGCATTATGTTGTTTATTACGGCTATGATGCGGCGAAAAAACAATTCATTATCGGCGATCCTTCGCAGCCTATCACGCAATATTTGACGGAAGAACAGTTAGAAAAAATATGGCAATCCAAAAGCCTTTTATTGATAAAACCGACTGAACAATTGATACCCCTCAGTATTCAGAAGAAAAAACAATTCGTTTGGTTTTGGCAATTCGTCAAGGAGGATATTAATTTATTGGTGGTGGCAGGTGTTTTGGGCATTGTGATAGCGGTTTTGGGCTTATCAACGGCTATTTTTTCTCAAAAACTGATAGATAAAATACTGCCTGAACACGATGCTTTGAAACTTTATACGGGCATCGGGGCTTTGCTTTTGTTACTTTTAGCTCGAACAGGCATGGGCTATATTCGGCAATTATTCCTCATCCGCCAAAGCCGTGATTTTAATATTCGCTTGATAGATTATTTTTATTCAGCCCTTTTGAATCTCCCTAAATCCTTTTTCGACAACCGAAAAACGGGCGAACTCGTCGCCCGCATGAACGATACGCAACGCATACAGCAAACCCTCGCGCGTGTGGTAGGCGATGCAGCGATTGATATTTTGTTGATTATCGTCGCCATTGTGGCTATTTGCAGTTATAATTTGTGGATGGGTATTTTATCGGTTTTGTGGTTGCCGATTTTTGCCTTTGTGGTTTGGCGTTTTTATGACCGTATTTTATTGGGTCAGCGCGATGTGATGGCGGCTTATGCTATGAATGAATCCAATTTTATCAACACCATGCAAGGAGCAGAAACCATAAAAGTGAGCAATAAACAAGCACTTTTTACGGATATTACAAAGACAATCTACGGTTTATTTCAAAAACGGATATTTGATTTGGGCAATATCGGCTTGCGTTTCAGCATTTCAACTGAAATGGTGGGAACTATTTTTATAGTCGGTATTATTTTGGGTTCATCGGTCTTGGTACTGAGGGGGGCATTGACGGCGGGTTCTATCATGGCAATTATACAAATAGTGGCAACGCTCATGGGTTCGGCAGGACGTTTGGCGATGACGAATATTCAACTCCAAGAAGCCAAAGTTGCCTTCGAGCGCATGAACGAATCCAATTTTATCAACACCATGCAAGGCGCAGAAACCATAAAAGTGAGCAATAAACAAGCACTTTTTACAGATATTACAA
>JANLRG010000395.1:0-2363 GCA_031361545.1 Bacteroidota bacterium | reverse complement strand
TAAGCCTTCTGGCTATGCCGTAAAAAATGAACTTCAATCATTTTTTACAAGGGTAAATTATCAATATAAAGATAAATATTTATTAACTGCAACGCTTAGAGCCGATGGTTCTTCTAAGTTTGGCAAGGACAATCGCTGGGGTACATTCCCTTCTGCGTCTATCGGTTGGCGAATTTCAGAAGAGCCTTTTTTTCCTAAAAATAACTTGATTGATAATGTGAAATTGCGGTTAAGCTATGGCTTATCAGGCAATAATAATATCGGCAATTTCACCTCACAACAGCTTTTGGGCTACGATAATTATGTTTTTAATAATAAAATTGTACCCGGTCAAGCCATTAATTCACTCGGTAATACCAATTTAGGTTGGGAACAATCGAAACAAACTGATATTGGTTTTGATGCTGATTTGTTTAAAGGAAAGGTCAATTTAATCGTTGAATTGTATCAGCGTTTTACGCAAAGTATGTTGCAAAGTATTGATATTCCAGCTTCATCTGGTTTTTTAACGACAGTTACCAATATTGGCAATGTTAGAAATAAAGGTTTGGAAATCACATTGAGCAGCCGCAACATCACGAAGGGTCAATTCCGTTGGGAAACGGATTTCAACATCGCTTTCAACCGCAATACAGTCATTAATTTGGGTAATAAAACCCGTATTAGTTCAGGCGATAATGGGAGTATAACAGAGGTCAATAGACCAATGGGCGTATTCTTTGGCTATAAAAAGGCAGGTGGCTTCTTCACTTCTGCCGACGATTTGACAAAATATCCAAGGGCTGCTGTTCAAACCATTGGCAGTATTCGTTTTGTGGACATAAATGGTGACGGAAAAATTGATGCCCTTGACCAAACAGTTATTGGTAGCCCTTATGCAGATTTCATTTTCGGTATGACAAACCGTTTCACTTTTGGCAATTTAGACGTGTCTATCCTTGTAAATGGCTCTAAAGGCAATGAAATTCTTGATTTTTATAAGCGTTTCACCTACAATCAAGATGGCGTTTTTAACCTGCACCGAGACGTTTTAGATGCTTATAAAGACGTGGCAAATCAAGGCAATGGCAATGTTCAGAGTACGGGTTCGGCTTTGGGCGGCGATTCTTTTTCACGCAATCCAAGCGATGCGTGGGTAAAAGATGGGTCGTATTTGTGGGTGCGGAATGTGACGATTGGTTATTTTATCAAGCCGAGCAAATTTATTAAGGGCGTGCGCCTTTATTTTTCAGGTCAAAATTTGTTGACGGTCACAAAGTATAAGGGTTCTTTCCCAGAAGTGGGTATTGCAGGCTCTAATTCATTGGCGCAAGGTGTGAATTATGGCAGCTATCCAGTGGCAAAAACGCTGACTGTTGGAGCTAATGTGAAATTTTAATTTTTTTACTTGAATTAGGATAATAAGGATTTTAAAAGATGTTAAAGATTTGGATACCCCCCTCAGTATTTTGACCATTTTTTAAAACCCTATCCTCTTAATTCAAGTAAAAAAAATCCTAATTACATTAAAATAATAAAAAAAATGAAAAAAATAGCAATTATAGCGATTATAGCAATAATCTTCATATTGGCAGGATGCAAAGAATCTTTTTTGGATTTAACGCCCGACAACTCAAACTCGGCAGGTAATTTTTACCAAACCAAAGACCAATTCATTCAAGCGGTCAATGCCGCTTATGCACCTTTGGGCGGCATACATACAGGCACATTGTGGCTTTTGACAGAATTGCGCTCTGATAATGGTTCTTATCAGCAAAACACCGCTGACCGTTCGGGCATCAATCGAGAGGAAATTGATGAGTTTAGAGAAACCGACCAAAACGGAAATTTGCAATCATTTTATACTGCCAGTTACCTCGGTATTAGTCGTTGTAATATTGTGTTAGAAAAAATTGGAGGAGCTTCTTTTGACCAACCAACGAGAGACCGTTTAGAAGGTGAAGCCTTGTTTTTAAGAGGATTTTACTATTTCAATTTAGTCAGAACCTTTGGCGATGTGCCTTTAGTTTTAAAAGTTGTTAGCACGCCCGATGAGGCTTTTGAAACATCTGCAAGAGTGGCTGAAACGCAGATTTATACGCAAATCATCGCAGATTTGAAGGCAGCCATCGTTAAATTGCCCGCTAAATATGCTGCTGTAGATTTAGGTCATACCACTTCTGGTGCTGCTAAAGCAATACTCGGAAAGGTCTATCTCACGCAGAAAAACTTTACCGAAGCGGCTAATATTTTAAAAACCATTGAGACTGTGGGGGGGTATTCGCTGGTAGCCAATTATGCCGATAATTTTAAAAAGAAAAACGGCGCAGAGTCTATTCTTGAAATTCAATATGCAGAAGGTGCAGGTGGTAAAAGCAGCAATT
>JANLRG010000371.1:0-2532 GCA_031361545.1 Bacteroidota bacterium | reverse complement strand
AAAGGGTTGCTCTAGAGAAGTGCTGTGTTCGGATCTGTTGCTGCATTGGTATAAATAATCAGATTATTGTTCGCAATGATGTTCATGCGGACGGCGAAGTCCATCATGAAAACACCATTGACCCGATTCATGGTCGTGACTTGCGCCGCTAATGCCCCTGCCACTGTGCCACCATGAAACGCCGTATATTCACCCGTAGCCGCTAATGCCAAACGGTATGTCCGAATAGCACAATTGCCAATGCGGTTGCCGCCATCTGCCCTGAGACCTAAAGAAACAGGCGACGGTTGATTGCCATCATTGCCATCATCGCTTTTTCTCTTTTTTTTATCGTCCATATCAATGGTTGGCAAAGGGTTATCATCTTTTTCTTTTTCTTTAAAATCGCAGGAGAAGACCTTCTTAGTTGTAAAGTCTTTTTTATAGTAACTGATGTAATACTCTGTTTCGCCGCGACTGTACGGGTCGATGAAAAATGTCCCTTGCGGCGACAAAACCATCGCATGAAAACCAGCAGGGGTCACATCAAAACGAATGGTCGCTCCGCCCACATCGAGGCTTGTTCCTGCGTAGGTTTTGATTTTAGGAAACTGTCTCGCCAAATCTTTTTCCATCATGGGCGATTCAAAAATGCGAAATCGCTGCATCTGCTTGTCAGGCATCGGCAATTCAAGAATAACATCTGAATTGTTGGCTTCGGCGGTGAATTCCATCGGCGTTCGGCTCAATAATGCCTGCATCTTAGTCAGGTCCAATCGAAGCACGCGGTATTTTTGAGGAATAATTTGGCGTTCGCCCGATGTTTTGGGGTCGCTGTCCATACTCTGCCACATTGACTTTTGGGCAACAAGCGATGGCGATAGGAAAATAAAGGAAAGAAAAACAGAGAGCTTTAATAAATGGGAAAATGAATCATTTGGGTTTGTCATTTTTTTCATAGTTGAATGATTTTTTAGTAAAATAAATGGGTTAAATAAGGGTACTTTGGTTTTTAATTATATTTAAAATTGAACAGTCATAAATATACTCATAATTCCAACAAAACTCAATAACTGAGGACGAAAGAGTGCTTTGAATGTCCAAAGCAAAGGATATTTTTACCGAAAGGACAATAGACTAATTTACTTATTAATATCTAATCCATCAAATAGTCAACTCCAGTTGACATTTTTTTTTAATTTTTAATAAAATAAAACAAACCATCGCTTCGATTACTCTAATCGACGGTCTGTTTTCACTTTTCAATAATCACTTACTCTTTTACCATCTTCACCCAAGCCTTTTGATTTTTACTATCCGTTACTTTGACAATAAAAATGCCCCTTGAAAGCTGACTGATGTCAAGGCTTATTGAATTCATGCCTTCGGTCAAAGTAGCAGTTTGTTTTAAAACTTGACGACCTGTTAAATCCAATATGTCCAATTGAGCGACCCCCTCAGTATAGCTCTCAATTTCGAGATAAACGAAGTTAGTTGCTGGGTTTGGATAGGTTTTCATGACAGTAAAACTTTTGTCTGTATTTATATCAGAAGAGGTGATGCTTCCATTAGGTGATGAGCATCCGCCCTTTTTCGTGATTCTAAACGCATTAGAATAAGCCACGGCAGACAGTCCCGTACAAATTTTCAAGGCAGAGCATATTATCGCTCTATAAAAAACAGTACCTGATATGGTAGATCCATTCACGGTTAAGCTTTGTTGATTTTCAGTATCTGGCAAATCATACCAAATAGAGGATGTACCAAAAGTATATTGCCATTTGGTGACGAGCCCCACGTGATTCTTAGGTATCAAAACCGCATTCTGGCTGGGACATAGTGCTACGGATGTAGCATTTTGATTGCTTTGCAAAGTGACTGTTCCGCCACCCACAGGACACGACCTACAAAACGCCATTTGGATAGAATAACGCCCCTAATGATGCTGCCAAAAGCACCCATCGGACAGCAAGGGCTATGTCTAAAATGAAAGAAAAGAGGAAAAAACAATATTCAAACGAGGTAAAAGAACTTCCATCAATAACAGAAAATATAATAGTCATCATGAAAAAAGCCCTGTTGGAGTGGAAAGGCACTCAGACAGGGCTTGGATAAGAAATGTTAGAAAATATTGAAAACCCATAGATAAGGCATGCCTTTGGGTTTTGTACTTCGGTTGGACGTCGGCTTCGTTCAACACAAGCCTGTCGTGGGCTACTCGCACCACTACAGGCTTATTTGTTGTTGCGATGTCTTTTTTTATTTTTTTATTTTTATTTTTGTAGTCGTATAAACAGTTTTTTTTTACATACCCCCTCAGTATCAAGCCTTATTTTTATGGTTTTCAATAATCTTTTCGACTTCTTCTTCTGAAATCTTGGCATATTTGGCTATTTTATGAATAGGCGTTTCATCTAACCAAAGTTCGATAACAAATTCAGTTTTTTGTTCTTCTTTTGCTTCTTTAATTAAATCTTTAACATCTTCCATTTCTGTTTCTTGAAGACTTGCAATTTTTCTCAATCGTTCAAGAAAAGCCTCATATTCTTTACG
>JANLRG010000364.1:0-1112 GCA_031361545.1 Bacteroidota bacterium | reverse complement strand
TTCTTTTTTAAAATTTACATATACCTTTTTTATTGCTCTTTTTTCCTTGATTAAAGTAACACCATATTTATTTTCTAAATAAGACGAAAGAGTATCGATATTTATGTAAGGATATGGAACAGTAAATTTATATCGTTGTGGTTCGTCACCGGAATCATCACTATCAGAAATAACTATAAATTTTTCAGAATCTTTTTCAAAATCTCTTGCTATCGCCGTGAGAGTTTGACCAAAAAAATGAAATTCATTACGGTTTCCTTTCCAACCAGCCGTTGTTGTCCCATCGGGGCTATCCTTTGCCCAAGAAAACCTATCTAATTTAGAGCTATCTTTAACAGTAAGTATCCAAACATCACAAGTATCCATTACATCACTTAGTTCAAAAGAAAGGTGCATCATCAAATCGTCTAATACTCTTTGGGCTAATTCGTTAGCTTTGTAAGTGCTATATACATTATAACTTATATATTTTTCAGGTGAGTTAGGGCTTGATTTGATTCTGGTGATAGGTACTCCTAACAAATTTGATAAACAATGCAATAATTCGCCTTTATACATACTTGAAAAGGGTGCATTAAAGCCAAAATTGGTAGGTATTGGTTTACTATAAATTTTTAACTCTAACGTTGTTATTGTTAATGAAGGGATAGTATCAATATCATTCGTTTGACCTTGAATAGATAAAAAACACATAGTTAACAAAATATACGAACAAAATATTTTTTTCATATTGAGATTCAGTCTAATTAAAAAAGACGATAAGGAATGAAAAATCGGAGAAAGAGATAGTAAATTCTTTCTCCAATTTTTTCTATGTTTAGTTAAATTTATCGACAGCCTGGTGCTGTAACGGGTATATTAAATACTATACTTTGAGTGGGGTTTTGACTATTGGGAGTAATATAAACTGTTCCACCAGATTGACTTGAGAATATACCAAAGTAGGTAATAAAAATGCTAATAGAAGGAGTGCTTTTTTCATCATAATGATTTGTTTTACGTCATTCTATCCAATTACAAGTGCTTATTATTTGTTTAGATAGAATAACATGGGTTGAGGATGAGTTTTATTTTTTGTTACGCAGTAAAAGTAGATATTAAAAAGGCGATAC
>JANLRG010000363.1:0-1159 GCA_031361545.1 Bacteroidota bacterium | reverse complement strand
GAAATATGAAAAGTATATGCCGCTGTTGATGTCGCTGTTCTTTTTCATTTTGTTCAACACCTTGTTTGGCTTGATTCCTATCTTCCCAGGCGGTTCAAATGTCATGGGGAATATCAGTTCTACTATTATTTTAGCATTAATCGTCTTCTTGGTTGTTACTTTTAGCGGCAATAAAAACTACTGGCAGCATATTTTTTGGATGCCGGGTGTGCCGTTGCCCATTAAAATATTGATGGCACCGATAGAATTCGCTTCTATTTTCATCAAACCTTTCACCTTATTAATACGTCTTTTTGCCAACATCACAGCAGGTCACGTTATTATCATGACGCTCGTGAGTCTTGTATTCATTTTCGGTAATGCGGGTGCGAGTATCGGCGGTTCGGCAGGTGGTGCTTTGATAGCCGTTCCGTTTGTAGCATTTATGAACTTATTGGAATTACTTGTGGCATTTTTGCAAGCGTTTATCTTTACACTTTTATCAGCATTATATATAGGTGCAGCTGTTGAAGAACATCATCATGCAGAAGAGCATCATTAAAACATTAAAAATTTTCTTTAATAGTTGTTTAAGTAGTTGCCCCAGAGGGGCTAAATATCGGTAGAGAATTTTTTTCATCCATTTATAAATAAATTTTAACATGACTGGTACATTAGCAGCAGTAGGTGCAGGTCTCGCGGTAATCGGAGCGGGCATCGGTATCGGACAAATCGGTGGTAAGGCAATGGAAGCAATCGCTCGTCAGCCTGAAGCGGTGGGTGACATCCGTACGAATATGTTGATCGCAGCGGCTCTCGTTGAGGGTGCAGCTTTGGCAACAATCGTTTTGTCATTCTTCGTTTAATCCGTCGAAAAAGACATACTCGCGTGCTGTCAACGGTTGGTTGATAGCCGCGAGTTTCCAAAAAAAAACTATCAATTAGACAAATATAAATTTCTATAAAAATGATTTTCCTCGCAGACTTTTCTCCTATTAAACCCGATTTCGGTTTGTTGTTCTGGACGACCCTTGTTTTCCTTTTAGTATGGATTCCAATTGGTCGCAAGGCATTTAAGCCTATTTTGCAAGCCTTGAAAGACCGTGAAACAGGCATTGCCGATGCACTCGGTTCTGCTGAAAAAGCCCGTTTGGAAGTGGCGAATATGAAAGCCGAAAAT
>JANLRG010000307.1:0-2313 GCA_031361545.1 Bacteroidota bacterium | reverse complement strand
AGACTTTGCATCTGCCAAAGTTTTATTCACTTTTAAGGCACTGCTTTCAATGGAATAATCGGTGATTTTTTCTTTGGTCAGACCATGTACGACATTAAATTTTACTTGCGTTTTTGTCGTTCTCGAGGCAATAACGGTGGTGGCTTGCTCGAAACGCAATAAAAAATCATTATCAATATTCTTGAAATTGACGGCACTACCTGATAGCAGCGTCATGGCTATATCAGCTTCCTCAAAAACGGCATTCAATTGACCAATTAAGGTTGATTTGGCTTGTTGGGCACTGCGAGGCTCTGGTTTTATGGCTCGGTACTGAGCGATATTCTCTTCAAATTGAGTCAAAAGGATTTCTTGCATACCCCGTTTTTCAATTAAGAGTGTCAACAATGCGCGGGCTTTTTCACTGATATTTTGGCAGCGGCGGAGTATTTCTTCCTCTTTGCCTGAGTTCAACGACGATTTAGTGTGTTTGCTCATTTTGAGGATTTCATCATCTGCGGTCATGAGTCCATAGCCGTACAGATTGGTGCAAACATCTACGCCAAACCCAATCATTTTAGTCCTGATGTTGAGTTTGGTATCAGAATGCGCTTTGTCCGAATCAATGAGTTTAGACAATCGGCGAATGATAGGCAATTTGCTTTCCAATAAGTTTTTATCGGCTTGAAATGCAGGAATAAGTGCCACTTTTACCCCATTTTCGTTGCAACATTTGATAACGCGTTCGTACATGTCGAATTGGCTGTTGTGTTCTTGAGTCATACTTTTTTTTTAATTTTAAAATTTTACAAAATGATGATGACGTATTGTTTTTAATAATATACATGAACGCAATTGTTTTTTAGTTGTTACATATTTTTAAAAAATAAATTTAATTATTTTATACCCCCTCAGTATAAGCACGTCAAAAGCGTGAGAGATTTCTTTTATTAAAAGTATTAAAGAGGAAAATGATGGAAAGAAAATCAATTTATTAAAAAGATGGTACTGTATGAGTTATCATTGTTGTGATAGAGTTGCTCATTTTGTAGTTTCCTTTGTTTTTGATTGGATAAAAAAAATGCTACCCTTTCATCAACAAAAAGTTTTGCACAAAATATACTGAGGGGGTGCTTGTTTCACAAAATTGTTGTTTATTTGCAAATAAAACAAGTTTTTAAAACAAAAAATTTATCAAATACTATGAATAAACTAAAATAATATTCAATGAATACTATTAATCAAATAAAAATGTTTGAACTTGAGAATAATATAGAAGTGCTAAATCATAACCAGAACTATAAAAAAATTATAGGACCCACTGATTTTAAATCGTTTGAAAAAATAACGGATAATTCAAGTATTTCACAAAATGATTGCTTGAAGGGATTAACTACTATAGCATCAAAAAGTATAGATTTTATTTTAACTGACCCTCCTTATAACCTTGGTAATTTTATGCATAATCGAAATACCAACTTGGTAAAAATGCGTGAGAATCAATTTGCATATTCAGGATGGGATAATTTAGAGTTTGATGAATGGAAAGAAAATATGAATATTTTTTTCAAAGAATCAAATAGAGTTTTAAAGAAAAAAGGTTCAATGATTTTGTTTATGTCTTTGATGAAATTAGAAACAATGATTGAACTTGCTGAAAAAAATGGCTTTTACTATAAAACTGTTGGAATTTGGCATAAAAAAAATCCAATGCCTCGAAATATGAATCTTCACTTTATTAATTCTACAGAAGCTTGGATTTATTTTATAAATGAAGGGACAACCGGAATTTTTAATAATAAAGGTAAAGTTATACATGATTTCATTGAATCTGGATTAACGAATGCAAGTGAAAAATCTTTTGGAAAACATCCTACGCAAAAGCCAGTGAAAGTTTTAAATCATTTTATTGGACTACTTTCTAATGAAAAAGACACCATATTAGATCCATTTATGGGCAGTGGTTCAACAGGTGTAAGTTGCGAAATATTGAATCGCAAATTTTTAGGAATAGAGATTGACGAAAAATATTTTAAAATTGCAAAAAATCGAATCATAAAGGGGGGTTAGACAATTATGGCAAAGGTTATTGATTTATTCGCTGGAGTAGGCGGACTTTCGCAAGGGTTTATTCAAGCGGGTTTTGAAGTTCTCCTTGCTGTTGAATACAAAATAGATATTGCTAAATCTTTCCAAAAAAATCATTTACATACTGAAGTTATTGCAAAAGATATACGTGATTTAGACAAAATAGATATTGCTAACCGATTTAAAGGAATTGATGTCAGAGTACAATGTAGAAGTTGTGCAAGCAGAATGGGAAGCGGATGAAAT
>JANLRG010000255.1:0-5576 GCA_031361545.1 Bacteroidota bacterium | reverse complement strand
GTAAATTAGCAGCCAATCCCTTTACTTCAAAAATATTATTGGAAGGGCCTCTGAAAAAAGAAACTGATGGAAGTGAAGGAACTTCTTCTTTTTTGCTTACTGGAAAAACTTCTTACCTCGACAAAACTTCTAAAGTCCTTTATCCCTATGCCGATTCATTAGGACTTCCATATACGTTCAATGATCTCTATGGAAAAATTTCTTTCAACAGCTCTACAGGTAGCAAATTCAATATGTTCGGTTTCAACTTTAGAGATAATGTGGA
Source organism: Bacteroidota bacterium (assembly GCA_031361545.1). Classification (GTDB taxonomy): domain Bacteria; phylum Bacteroidota; class Bacteroidia; order AKYH767-A; family 2013-40CM-41-45; genus JADKIH01. The sequence continues at coordinate 5,311 of JANLRG010000255.1, read as the reverse complement.
TTACTTCCACGTTGCCGATCTCCATTGGAATTCGACTGGATTCGGATCAAACTTTGTCTTACTTCCTAGCGGTTCTTCTACTTTAATAGATGGTAATTTTGCTTACAGTAATTATAAAGTTGAGCTCAATGAAGCCGACGGACTTTCGCGCTTTAGTTCGATTAGCGGATTCAACACAGCTCTGAACTTTAATTATTTTATGGGCAAGGATGAATTCAAATATGGAATTGAAGTCTTAGGCTTTAAAACTAATTTCTCCTTTAGCAATTCAATAGGCACTGCGTATGGACAAGAAGAAAACACTACAGAACTTGCGGCTTATTTGAAGTATAAAAAAGTTTGGTCAAAAGTTGTTATTGAACCGGGCCTCCGATTAAATTACTATTCTTCTCTCAGTGAATTTTCTGCTGAGCCACGTTTTGGATTGAAGTATAACATGCTTGACAAAGTGAGATTCAAAGCTGCGGGTGGATACTATTCACAAAACTTTTTGGCTGCTTCATCAGACAGAGATGTCGTGAATTTATTTTATGGTTTTTTATCGGGTTCTGACAATCTACCTAAAACGTTTAATGGTGAAGACGTAACTTCTCGATTACAAAAAGCTCAACATTTAATCGCAGGTTTTGAATTTGATCTGCCTTTTCACTTAACCATGAATCTTGAAGCTTACTACAAAAACTTTTCACAGCTTGAAAATTTAAATCGTGATAAAATTTATGCTGATGATGCTGCTCATAATAACAAACCAGATAGTTTGAAAAAAGATTTTATTATAGAGACAGGTATCGCACAAGGAATAGACTTTACCTTAAAGTATGAATACAAAAAACTATATGTGTGGTTAGTTTATGGTCTTGCCTCCGTAAATCGAAATGACGGAAACAAAGAATATCAGCCAGCTTTCGACAGGAGGCACAATGCCAATTTGGTAGTGAGTTATAAATGTGGAAAAAAAGATAGCTGGCAAATGAATATTCGTTTCGCTTTTGGCTCTCCTTTTCCTTTTACACAATCTCAAGGTTATTACGAACTTCCTCAATTGACGAATGGCACAGGTTCAAATATCAATACCAACAATGGACAAATTGGAACATATTACGGCGACCTGAATAAAGGTCGATTGAGTTATTTCCACCGACTAGATGTGTCTGTCCAAAAAACGATCACTTTTACAAAATATAGTTCACTCGAAATTAATCTGGGAGCTACCAATGTTTACGATCGTAAAAATATTTTCTATGTTGATCGCTTGAGTGGAGAAAGAGTTTATCAACTACCAATTATCCCAACATTAGGATTGACATTTTCATTTTGATGAAATTAAAAACAATCTTGATTCAATTTAGTGAGATCGATTTATTTCAATGAAAATTTACGTCTCAACGCTATTTCTAATCATAATTCTTTTAGCTGAAAAGGGGTTTTCGCAAGATTCCGTTGTCGTTCAATCCAACAATGAAGAATTTAAAACTTCAGTGAAAAATGATTCTCTCTTTTCATTGAAATCTTCTACAGGAATTATTCCTTTTTTTATTCATACACTGGGTGAGCAAGTAAAAGCTCCCTTTCATCTAAATGGAAAACAAATCTTACATACGGCTGGTATTTTAGCTGCAACGGGAATATTAATTCACTTCGATCAAGATATTGACAAACTTTTTCGTCCATTAAAAAATAATAATCCTTTTCTAAATAAATGGTCGCCTGAGTTTACGGAGCTTGGCGATTATTATGGTTATGGAATCGTCGCCGGAATCTTTGGAGTTTCCGCAATTACAAAAAACTACAAACCCTTTCACACAAGTATTCTCGCAGCGCAATCTGCAGTCGCAGCAGGAATATGGGTGAGAGTCGGTAAAATGTTATCGGGCAGAATGCGTCCAGGAGCAACATACAATGACAGAGAATTTAATTCTGATCATTGGTTTGGACCCTTTGCACAATTTGATTCTGGTCTAAACAAAGGAAGAAGTATCAGTGCTTTTGATGCCTTTCCATCTGGTCATACTGCTGTCGCCTTTGCGTTGGCAACGTCTTTTGCAAAACAATACAGTCATCACAAAGTGATTCCAATTATCTTATATTCTTTTGCAGGAATGATTGGTGTTTCCCGAATGATTGAACATGAACATTGGGCAAGCGACATTCTTCCTTCGGCATTTATTGGCTACTTGTGTGCAGATCAGGTTTACCGGTATGATAAAAAATTGAAAGAAAAAAAGAAAATAGCTATGTGGCGCCTCTTCCCCAACTATAACCAAAACGTTGGCTTCACTTTAATCATGACGCCACAATAAGTAACCGTTACTTTTTTTTAGTTTTAAAACAATCTTCGTTTTTCTTCTTCAAGAAGTCGATAAAATTCTTACTTTTGAACCCCGTGATGATGAAATTATTTATTTCAACAACATTTTTCATTAAACTCTTAATATCAACACGGTGGCTTCAGCAAAATATATTTTCGTAACAGGTGGTGTAACTTCTTCATTAGGAAAAGGAATTATTTCAGCATCCTTGGCAAAACTTCTTCAAGGAAGAGAATACAGAGTGGCAATTCAAAAACTCGATCCTTATATTAATGTTGATCCTGGTACTTTAAATCCTTATGAGCATGGCGAATGTTTCGTTACGAATGATGGCGCAGAGACAGATTTAGATTTAGGACACTATGAGCGATTTCTAAACACTCCAACTTCACAAGCCAACAATGTAACAACAGGCAGCATTTACCAAACGGTAATCAACAAAGAAAGAGAAGGAGCATATCTTGGAAAAACCGTTCAGATAATACCGCATATCACTGATGAAATTAAAAGAAGAATTCAATTACTTGGTGAGACTGGCGATTTTGATATCATCATCACTGAAATTGGTGGAACGGTTGGTGATATAGAATCATTACCGTATGTTGAAACTGTTCGACAGTTAAAATGGGAACTAGGAAGTTCGGCAATGGTCATTCATTTGACGTTGATTCCATACCTGGCAACAGCAGGCGAATTAAAAACCAAACCAACTCAACATTCAGTAAAATCTCTTTTGGAATTGGGAGTTCAACCAGATGTTTTAGTTTGTAGGACAGACCGTTCTATTTCAATGGAGATCCGAAGAAAAATTGCATTGTTCTGCAACGTAAATGTCAATGCTGTGATTGAATCGATAGATGCAGATACTATTTATGATGTGCCTTTGTTGATGTATAAAGAACAACTCGACAAAGTTGTTTTGAATAAATTAAAATTGCCACTACAACATGAACCTGAACTTACACATTGGAAAGAATTTTTGGGTAAATTAAAAAATCCAACTAGTGAAGTTAGGATTGGATTGGTAGGAAAATATATTGAATTGAAAGACGCTTACAAATCAATTGCAGAATCTTTTATTCATGCTGGAGTAGCGAATGAATGTCGTGTAAAAGTGGAATGGATTCATTCAGAAAAAATTGATTCTGGAAATGTAGCTTCAAAACTAGGAGATCTACATGGGATTTTGGTTGCTCCTGGATTTGGAGATCGCGGAATAGAGGGCAAAATAACAGCGATTCAATTTGCCCGCGAAAATAATATTCCTTTTTTCGGAATTTGTTTAGGAATGCAATGTGCAGTAATTGAATTTGCGAGAAATGTAATTGGATGGAAAGATGCACATAGTACTGAAATGGATTCTGCTACCAAGCATCCTGTGATTGACTTGATGGAAGAACAGAAAAAAGTAACCAAGAAAGGCGGGACAATGCGCTTGGGTGAATATCCGTGCATCATTCAAAAAGGATCTAAATCGTATGGTGCTTATGGCAAACAAAAAATAGGTGAAAGACACAGACATCGTTTTGAATTCAATAATAAATTTTTGAAAAACTTTGAAGAAGCAGGAATGATTCCTGTGGGAATAAATCCAGATAATAATTTAGTGGAAGTGGTAGAATTAAAAAACCATCCATGGTTTGTCGGTGTACAATATCATCCAGAGTATAAAAGTACGGTGGAAAATCCTCACCCTCTTTTTGTGCGTTTCATTCGTGCAGCAATGGATTTTCAAAAACATTGATAGAATAATGCATAAAAAAAACCTCCGCTATTAACGGAAGTTTTTTTATGCAAAATAATTTGATTAAAATTATTCAGTAATTAAAATTCTTTGCTGACGATTGACCGTTCCTGAAATTACAGAGAGAATATAAACTCCTTTTGGTAAATCACTCACGTCTAATTTCAAATTGTGCTCACCTACATTTTGTCTAGATATTTCAGAAACTCTTACTCTGCCTGTAATATCCATTAACTGTGTTGTTACATCTGCAGTACGATCGATATTGAAATGAACATTAATTAATCCTTTCGATGGATTTGGAAATGCATTCAAAGTTATTGATGGCTTATCTAAATCAGCTACATCAGTTACAAGATAAGTAACGGTAATATATTTTTGTGTACTGTTACCAACAATACCACTCATATTCAATGTCGAAATCGACATCACTGGCGGACGAAGACCCGCACGATACCAAGAATACTTCACTACATGGACTGGACTTTCTGAACCTCCGCCAAAATCTTCAACCATATTAAAATCATATTTAACACGAGTCACATTATTGAAAGTTAAACCTCCAACTTTCAATGTTCCGTATCCATCGGCAATCACAGAAATAGAACCAGTTAATGTGGCACCACTGTATCCTGTACCTGTTAAAGGAGCATTTGAAATGGAAGTTCCGTAAGTCAAAGGCACCGTCAATAATTTCTGAGTATTTGTAATTCTCACCTCATTGGATGAATTCTGAAATCCTAGATATTGAATTTCTGTTCCAGCAGGAGTTTTGTAAAAATAGTCTGTCCATCCAAAATAAGATGCTTCTTTAATGTTTGCTGTTGGAAAAGTTGCATCCACGCCAGAGCTGCTTGGAGCTCTGAACTCTTCGCTTAAAGTGTTAACAGTAACGCTGTACAAATTGAAATCCCAAATTACATTGGCTCCTGCACCACCGGGTTGTATAGCAGTATCAGCTATCGTTTTATTAACCCATGTATCTCCAGCATTAGGAAGATTTGTAGTTTGAAGAGTGTATTGAGCAAAGACCGAGTGAACAGTAAACACTGAAATCACCGACAATCCGATTATTTTTTTAGTAATTTTTTTGATCATAAGGTTATTTTTGGAAGATGTTTTGAATATGTTTGATTCCACAATGATAAAGTTAATCCATCAAATTTCCATCATCATAAAGTAGAAAAAGCTGTTAAACAAAGACGACATTTATCCCTTTTCAAATTGTTAACTTTTATTCTGCCCCCGAAAACCAAGC
>JANLRG010000243.1:0-1154 GCA_031361545.1 Bacteroidota bacterium | reverse complement strand
GAGAAAAACAGATTTTCGAGTACCTGTTTCTTCTTTAAATGCGCTTATTTTATGGCGCAATTCCTCCGCATATTTTTTATCAATTGAAAAAACATTGATAGAAAATTTTATTTCAAATAAATTGACAATTTTATCACGTCTATCTATCACCAAATCAATTTGAGCACCTGTTTCTGTCGAACTTGACCGCCACGAAGAAGTCATCGTTTGAATCCCGCTGATACCCAATGTTTTTTTAATACAAGCCGTATGGCTCAAACAAACCTGCTCGAAAGCATAGCCAGTCCATGCCCTATATTTAGGGTTATCAAGCGCATTAATCCAGTTATTTTCATCAAAAAGAGGCGTATCTTTAATAAAACGCAAATAAAAAAGCGTATAAAAATCAATTAGTTGGTATAAACTTGATTTTGTTTTTTTACCGAAAGGCGCATATTTTCGGATAAAACCACTCTCTTCTAATTCTTTTAATAAGGTTGTCAAATGGCCACTATTGGTTTTTCCTGTTGCTTCAATGAGTTCATTTCTGGTTAAACCTTTTGCTTTTTGAGCCAAGGCATTGACAACCCCTAAATGCCGTTCAGAATGACTGAATAATGAACTAAAAAGATTATCAAATTCTGTTCTTAGCAAACCATTTTCAGTAAAACAGATATTTTCAATGTTTTGAGCAGGGCTTAAATGAGTTGCCACTTCATCCCAATAAAAAGGAATGCCTCCAAGAACCATATATAATTCGATGATTTGATAACGCTCAAAAACGGCATTTTTAGCTTTTAAAAATTGCTCACATTCGCTCAAGGTGAAAGGGATAATTTTAAAGCGTTTCGTCACGCGGTTGTGCAATCCGCCTTTATTATTCAGCAATTTATTAATCATCCAAGACGCTGCCGAACCACAAGTGATAAGTAAAACATCTTGTCGTGCAGACGCCCAACTGTTCCAAAAATGCTCTATGGCTTGTATAAAACCCTAACTATTTGTACCAAACCAAGGCAATTCATCAATAAAAACGACTTTTTTACCTGGCGGTTGATTTTCTAAATAGGCTATCAATTCTTGAAAAGCATAAAACCAATTGGTTGGCATAGTTGGACTTGCCGAAGGATTAAATTTTTGCAAAGCCACATGAAAATTCGTTATTTGTTGTGCCG
>JANLRG010000217.1:0-2278 GCA_031361545.1 Bacteroidota bacterium | reverse complement strand
GCAAAGGGTGCAAAAAGCAAAGAAAAAACTGGATGATAAAAGAAATAGTCAAAATGCTCTGTTGGATAAGCTATATAAAGCGGTTGATGATGAATCAGATGAAAAAAAGAATAGCGAAAAATTTTAAAATTATTACTTCCCGACGGATTGAATGTAATAAGTTGAAGCCATTTAATGCCAGCCATCAAGGCATACACAAATCCAAAGAAGCGTAATTTATGATGATCAAATGACCACCATAATTTTAGTTTGTCCATTTAAAATCGAATATTATAATTGAATAAAATACAAGTAAACAAATCGAAATGCGGCTTATGATGCAAATATACTCAAAACTACAATAGTACACTGCTTGTTATTACCCCCTCAGTATTTTATTTTCCCGATTTAGTTCTATTGTCGTTTTTAAATAACATTTGGCAATTTTCAGAAGTCGTTTTACCGCCTTCGTGCCACGGAGCGTCATATGTACTTTTTTAACCCATTATTCGCATTACTTGTAAATAATGCGAATATTGGGTTAAAAGAGCCAAAAAAGTAAAGCGGTAGCGATAGCCCCAAAGATGTGAGTAATTAAACCGTTTGTAGCTCTAACTTTAGAAGCATTTTGAATATGAGTTTTTTCATTAATCCAGTTAAAAAGCGATTCAATAGGCTGCCTAAGAGTAGAAACAGCGGTTGAGAATAAATCATCTGCTGCTTTTTTGAAATGCCTAAGTGCTTCAGAATCACCTTTGACAAGTTTGACAGGCGTATAAATATAAGTATTTTGGTCTTTCATAAGTTGTGCATTAAGTGGATGGTCTAAATAAGCTTTATCAGCAAAAATAGCTCTGTCCACTAATTTAGGTAAAATAGGTCTAATAGCTGTTAAATCGTTTTCAGAAGCCGGTGTGATACTCAAAAACTCTGGAAACGGCAATTTTTTAATTCTGGGGAAAGCCACAGCGTGTAACTTTACTCCAAAATAATAAAGACCTTTAGTGGCACAATAGCTTTTGTCTGATAATTCTGGTGCTACTTTGCCTTGTCTTTTACCAGAACACAGCATAATAGGAAACGCATCAATTAAAGACCTATGGCTATTAATATCTTGAAAATCAATGCTTTGTAAAAGCAAAGGCACAAGAGCGGTCATAACACTTGACAAATTATTGAGCCGTGTGCTGAAATTAGCATAGTTCGGTAAATCTGGAAACCACGAGTGCATATAGCGATTGGCAAAATCCCAAATTTCTGTTTTCATATGCTTGTTTTCATACCGACGGCAGTAAAAATATATCGTTAATAATTCTTCATCCGTCAATTTTTCATTGCTTGGAGAAGAATTTCGACTAAATCGTTGGTTATACCACCGAAGTTCTGTATTATAGCAATCGCAGAAGTAAAAGTAAAGTTGAATGAGTTCTATCTCTTTCATTATCAATTCTTTATGGTTTGGTCACTACAAAGTTATTGATATTTACTTTACTTCTTACTTCTGCTTTTTAACCCAATATTCGCATTTTTTACAAATTTACATGTTTTTATCAAAAAAGCATAGTATAAGGATTTGGTGATTCATGTATGATGTATCAAAATAGTGCTAATTTGGTATAAAAAAGATACCAAAATTATGTTTAATGCTAAAAAAATAAAAAAATGAAAATACCAATTTACGTTTCACCTATTTTTATCGTGACGACCATTTTGACAGTTGTTTTGTTTTATCGCCTTTGTAAGATGGTCTCTCCGACTATTGCTAATAAAATTGTGATGAGTTTGGCGGCATGGATGGTTTTGCAAGGCGTGGTTTCAGCGAGTGGTTTTTATCTGAACTCAGATGCGCTTCCACCTCGATTTGCTTTGGCAGTCGTACCTGCTTTTATAGCCATCATTTATTTTTTGACTACGAAAAGTGGGCAAAATTTTCTCGATAAATTGCCGTTGAAAGATTTGACCACGCTGCATATTTGCCGTGTACCTGTCGAAATAGTGTTGTTGTGGTTGTATCAAAGTCAGCAGATTCCACAATCGATGACTTTTGAAGGACGCAATTTTGATATACTTTCGGGCTTGACGGCTGTGCCAATGGCTTGGTTTACTTTTCAAAATGGGGAAATCAAACGGATTCCTTTATTGATTTGGAATATCATCTGTTTGGCTTTAGTGCTGAATATTGTGACCATCGGCATTTTGTCTGCGCCAACGCCTTTGCAACAATGGGCTTTTGAGCAACCCAATGTTGGGGTCTTAAAATTTCCATTTGTATGGCTGCCTTCTGTGATTGTGCCGATAG
>JANLRG010000216.1:0-13156 GCA_031361545.1 Bacteroidota bacterium | reverse complement strand
TTTCAAACTACTGGTATAGTAAGGATCATTTTAATTAGTTGGTCGATAGCGCTATTTGAATACTTTTTTCAAGTACCAGGAAATCGAATTGGATATTTAGAAAATGGCGGACCATTCACTTTATTCCAATTAAAAATTATTCAAGAAATAATTACTTTAGTGGTCATTAGTATTCTTACAATCTATGTTTTTAAAACAGGTAAACTTCAGTGGATTAAAAAGTCGGCTTTCTTTTGATGCTCATGGCTGTTTTTTAATTTTTAAAAAATGGGCCTAATCAATTATTTTTTTGCCAGTCTTATAGAATTAATTAACATATTGTTGCCAAGTAAGTTTCATCTTTATCTTTACCCTAGTTATTAGCATATATGACAAATATAGAATTCAATAAAAATGAGGATGCCATGCGGCAGCTGGTTGACCTATTGAAACACAAACTTTCAGTTGTTGCAGAAGGCGGAGGTGCGAAGAATGCGGCCAAGCAGAAAGCTCAAGGTAAATTATTAGCAAGGGAACGGGTAGAATATCTCATCGATAAAGGAAGTGACTTTCTAGAAATTGGAGCTTTCGTTGCCGAAGGAATGTATGAAGAATATGGTGGCTGTCCAGCTGCAGGAGTTGTTGCTGGTATCGGATATGTAAGCGGCAAACAATGTGTGATTGTAGCCAATGATGCGACCGTAAAAGCTGGAGCGTGGTTTCCAATTAGTGCAAAGAAAAATCTTCGAATGCAAGAAATTGCTATGGAGAATCGATTGCCAATTATTTATTTGGTTGATAGTGCCGGAGTATTTTTGCCCTTGCAAGATGAAATTTTTCCTGACAAAGAACATTTTGGTAGAATTTTTAGAAACAATGCAATAATGTCGTCGATGGGAATCATTCAAGTGGCAGCGATTATGGGCAGTTGTGTTGCTGGTGGTGCCTACCTCCCAATTATGAGTGATGAAGCTATGATTGTAGATAAAACGGGGAGTATATTTTTAGCTGGATCATATTTAGTTAAAGCAGCTATAGGAGAAGATATCGATAATGAAACACTTGGAGGAGCAACCACTCAATGTGAAATTTCAGGCGTGACAGACAACAAATTTCCTAATGATCAAGCGGCTTTAGATCATATAAAAAACATTTTCAGTAAAATAGGAAATTTCGAAACTGCTGGTTTTAACAGAACCAAATCTGTTGCTCCACTAAAAAATGTAAAAGAATTATACGGACTTGTTCCAACAGATGCTTCCAAACAATACGAGATGAGAGAAGTAATTGACAGAATAGTTGATGGGAGTGAGTTTGATGAATACAAAGATAAGTTTGGACAAAGTATTATCTGTGGTATTGCGAGAATCGACGGATGGGCAGTTGGGATAGTTGCCAATCAGCGTAAAGTTGTGAAGAGTAAATCTGGAGAGATGCAATTTGGAGGAGTGATTTATTCTGACTCTGCAGATAAAGCAGCTCGATTTATTATGAACTGTAATCAAAGAAAAATACCTCTCGTTTTTTTACAAGATGTTACAGGATTTATGGTTGGCTCAAGAAGCGAACAAGGTGGAATAATAAAAGATGGTGCAAAGATGGTGAATGCAATGAGTAATTCCGTTGTTCCGAAATTCACTATCGTCATCGGCAATTCTTACGGAGCAGGCAATTACGCAATGTGTGGAAAGGCTTATGATCCACGATTAATAGTTGGTTGGCCGACTGCACAAATTGCAGTGATGAGTGGTTCGGCCGCAGCAAAAACATTACTCCAAATACAAGTGAGTGGATTAAAATCAAAAGGTAAAGAAATTACGAAAGAAGAAGAAACATCACTTCTAAAAAACATTACAGACAAGTACAATTCACAGATTTCGCCATACTATGCTGCAGCAAGACTTTGGCTAGACGCAGTAATCGATCCGCTCGATACACGCAAATGGATTTCAATGGGAATCGAAGCTGCCAATCATTCACCAATCACAAAACAATATAACGTAGGAGTTATTCAAACATAACAACCATGAGCCTAATTGAAAAATTAAATAAAGTAAATGAATTTCATGAAACATTTGGATTAGAGTTTCATAATCAACCGACCGCTGTAGTTGATGAAAGAATTGTAGCTCTTCGTCATAGATTGATGGCTGAAGAAAATGATGAATACTTGGAAGCTTGTCAAGAGGGAAATTTGACATTGATTGCAGATGCTTTGGGAGATAAAATGTACATCCTCTTTGGAACAATTATCGCGCATGGACTTCAGCATAAAATCGAAGCTGTTTTCGATGAAATTCATAGGAGCAATATGAGTAAATTAGATGAAAATGGAAGGCCAATTTACAGGGAGGATGGAAAAATTATGAAAAGCTCCAAATACTTTTTACCTGACATTAAAAGTATTTTAGAAGTTTAGATTTTCCAGTTCTAAAAAGATGTAAAAACTATTATCTTCGCAGTATCATTACCCAACTAAATTATGATTAAAATAACTTTTCCCGACAAGAATGTCAGGGAATATGCAATAGGTACCTCCGCTTTTGAAATTGCAAAAAGTATTAGTGAAGGACTAGCCAGAAATGTATTAGCTGCAAAAGTTAACGGAGAAATGTGGGATGCTTCTCGTCCTATTTCCGTGGACTCTACTCTGCAATTGTTAACCTGGGATGATAAGGAAGGCAAAAGTACGATGTGGCATTCATCTGCCCATTTGATGGCAGAAGCTTTGGAAGATCTTTATCCGGGCGTAAAATTTGGAATTGGTCCTTCGGTTGACAATGGATTTTACTATGATGTGGACCTTGGAGGAAATTCTATTTCGTCTGACGATTTCAAAAAAATCGAAGACAAGATGATTGAACTTGCCAGAAAAGGTTCCAAGTACGAGAGAAAAGAAGTTGGGAAAAAAGAGGCGTTAGAATACTTCACACAAAAAGGTGATAATTACAAATTAGATTTATTGAATGACCTTGAAGATGGCACAATCACTTTTTATTCTCAAGGGAGTTTTACTGATTTATGCCGAGGTCCCCACATTCCAGAAACAGGAGTTATAAAAGCTATTAAGTTGATGAATATTGCCGGAGCATATTGGCGAGGCGATGAAAAGAATAAACAACTCACAAGGATTTACGGAATAACCTTTCCGAAAAAAAGCCAACTTGATGAATATCTTTTAATGGTAGAAGAGGCCAAGAAAAGAGACCATCGGAAAATAGGAAAGGAAATGGAGATCTTCACTTTCGATGATGATGTAGGTCCAGGACTACCATTATGGTTACCAAATGGCGCTGTAATCATTGAACAATTAGAAAAGCTAGCTAAGTCAACTGAGCAAGCGGCGGGATATCAGCGAGTGCGCACTCCGCATATTGCAAAAGAGTCAATGTATTTGACAAGTGGACATTTACCATACTACGAAGACAGTATGTTTCCACCTATGATTTTGGAAGGAGAAAAGTATTATCTCAAAGCAATGAATTGTCCTCATCATCATAAGATTTTCAAAGAATTAAATCCGAGTTATAGAGATTTACCTATTCGTCTTGCTGAATACGGAACATGTTACCGCTACGAGCAATCAGGAGAGTTATTTGGACTGATGAGAGTTCGTTGTTTGCAAATGAATGACGCACATATTTATTGTACGAAAGAACAATTTGCAGATGAGTTTAGAGCGGTCAATGAAATGTACATTCGTTATTTCAAAATCTTTAACATCGATAAATATGTTATGAGATTTTCAACTCATGAACCAAAAAAACTAGGAAAAAAATATGTTGATCAACCTGAATTATGGTTGGAAACAGAAGACATGGTTCGACAAGTTTTGATTGATTCCAAAATACCCTATATTGAAGTTCCCGACGAAGGAGCATTTTATGGTCCCAAAATCGACGTTCAAGTTTGGAGTGCAATCGGAAAAGAATTCACTTTAGCTACCAATCAAGTTGACTTTGCAGTTCCAGCCCGATTTGGATTGACCTACAAGAGCAGTCAAAATAAAATGGAGACGCCTATTTGCATTCATAGAGCGCCATTAGGGACTCATGAAAGGTTTATAGGCTTCTTAATTGAGCATTTTGCGGGGAATTTTCCTATCTGGTTAGCGCCCAAACAAGTAAGTATACTAAGTATAAGCGAAAAATATAACGACTACGCTAAAAAACTTTTACAATTACTAATAAATTCCGATATTCGCGGCCTCGTTGACAATCGGGATGAAAAGATTGGCAAAAAGATCAGAGATGCAGAGATGAAAAAGATTCCTTTCATGCTCATCATTGGGGAGAAAGAGTTCAATGAAAACACAGTTTCTGTCCGCCGCCATGGCACTGGAGATGTGGGAAGTTTTAGCATAGAAGCATTTGCAAAAATGGTTCAAGACGAAGTAGATAATAGTTTAAAAATCAAATAGTAATAATCAGTAACTAATAAGGAGGTTCCAATAGCAGCGCCAAATCAATCCAATAGCCGGCCAGCACCCAATCGCCCGTACAATTCAGGAAGTCGTCCTCCTTACCAGAGAGGACGTGGACCTGTAAAGAAAGAGGACGAGCATCGTATCAATGAACGAATTAGAGTTCCACAAGTTCGTTTAGTAGGAGACAATATCACCAGTGATATTTATCCGACAGAAGAAGCGCTTAAGATGGCCAAGGAATTAGAATTGGACTTAGTTGAAATAGTTCCAACTGCTGATCCTCCCGTTTGTAGAATAATCGAATATCAAAAGTTCTTATACGATAAAAAGAAGAAAGAAAAAGAATTAAAATCAAAGCAAGGCAAGCAAGTTGTCAAAGAAATTCGTTTTGGTCCCAACACAGATGATCACGATTTCAATTTCAAAGTAAAGCATGCAATGAACTTTTTAGAAGAGGGAAATAAAGTGAAAGCCTATGTTCACTTTAGAGGAAGGACGATTGCATACAAAGAAAAAGGTGAAATCATCTTATTGAAATTTGCGCAAGCGTTAGAAGAATATGGAAAGGTAGAATTACTTCCGAAGCTAGAAGGTAACAGGATGTTTATTCACTTAGCTCCTATCCCTAGAAAGAAGAAATAATAATTAGAAAGTAAATAGTAAAAGATAAATTAGTTTAAACAGCCAAGGCAATGCCAAAAATGAAAACGCATTCCGGAGCAAAGAAAAGGTTCAAGTTAACCGGCACCGGAAAGATCAAAAGAAAACAAGCCTACAAGAGTCACATTCTAACCAAGAAAGACACAAAGCGTAAGCGTAATCTTACTCGCACTGCATTAGTTTCTTCAGGAGATACGGACAGAGTGAAAAAGATGTTGGTGATTTGATCATTAACCAATTAATGAATTATTAACCCGGCTAAAAGCTCAAGATCTCGAATAGTCGAGGCGCTTACGCCAAAAACCAAAAAAAAATGCCACGTTCAGTCAATGCCGTTGCTTCCAGAGCACGGAGAAAAAAAATGTTTAAACTCGCCAAGGGGTACTGGGGCGCGAGAGGAAATGTTCTTACAGTTGCTAAGAACACAGTAGAAAAAGGTCTCGGATATGCTTACCGTGATCGTCGTCAGAAGAAACGTCATTTCCGTTCATTATGGATTATGCGTATCAATGCTGCCGCTCGTGAACACGGAATGAGCTACTCAGAATTTATAGGTAAAATTCATGCTCACAATGTTGGGTTAAATCGGAAGACTCTTGCAGATCTTGCCATGAATCAACCAGAAGCATTCAAAGCAGTGATTGATTCGATCAAATAAAACTACGCCATAGTTTTTAATGAATCAATGTTTAAAGAGAACCTTAGGGTTCTCTTTTTTTTTGACTTCACTTCCCTACTTACCACTTCAGTAAATAATCGCTGCTTGTCTTCTTGCAAAATATTATGTTAAGCAGCTGTTTCTGTTTCTGTTTCTGTTTCTGTTTCTGTTTCTGTTTCTGTTTCTGTTTCTGTTTCTGTTTCTGTTTCTAATTTGTGTTTCTAGTTTCAGGTTTCTAGTTTTAGGTTTCAGGTTTTTGTTCTGCCACTGTTTCTGTTTCTGTCACTGTTTCTGTTGCTGTTTCGGATCTATTCAGCTTCTACTTTTTATTTAACTTTAATTTAGCTGCTTTATAAGTTGGAATAATTCCGAGCGTCGCTTCGAAATCTTTTCGGGCCGACTTTAGATCTCCTAGTTTTTCATAGCAAAGACCACGGTTAAAATAAGCCTCCGCATATTGATCGTTGGTTTGAATGGCAGACGAATAATATGGAATGGCTTCTTTGCAATTATCTTTGATCACAGAGTTAATAAACCCCAAATTAAAAAAAGCATCTGCGTATGAAGGATCGATTTTAATAATTGAAAGGTAATCGTTCGTTGCTTTTTCAACCTCTCCTCTATTTTGATAGTACAATCCACGGTTATAGTAGGCTTCTGTACTATTGGGTTCCACGCGCAAGGCATTGTTATAGTATTGCAAGGCCAGCGGATTAGTCCTGACAGAATAGATGTTACCTAACTGAATGTATGTATCATAATCGTCGTGAAGTAAATCCAGTACAGTGTTGAATGAGGACACAGCTTTAGCAGTATCACCCATTTCTTTATAAGCAAACCCTCGCAATGAATATGCCTTGACCAATTTATCGTCAATCTTCAAAGCTTCATTGGTATAGAGAAGACAACGTTGATATCCCTTGATATAGAAATATAATTCTGCTAGTTTTAAATAAGCTTCTTTATTTTTCGGCTCAAACTGAACTACTTTCTCGAAAGTGTCAGAAGCTTTTTTTATTTGAAAAGATTTAAAAGCAACATCACCAAGTAACATTAAATATTCAGTATTAGAACTATCAATCTTAGCTGCTATTTGCAAATCACTAAACGCTTGGTTCTGCACATTTTTTTGAAGGAAAATTTTTGCTCTTTGAAAATAAAACTGTGCACTCTTTGGCTTTTTTAAAATGGCACTGTTCAATTCAGCCAAATTCAAATCAGTTGTGGACTCCGTTTTCTCCTTTTCTGTCTTTGGAGAATTGTTGCATGAATAAAAAAGAGTCAATAACAGTAATGCAAAAATGCTATACTTAAACCTTCGTATAAAATTCATATAATTGATCAAAAAAAGCCACAAAGTATAATTACTTTGTGGCCCGAAAAATACTGAAATTATCTTTGTTATCCGCCACTTAACTATGACATTTAAACAAACCAAACAATGATGGATAACAAAAATGAATTACTCTCCAGCTACTGGAGTATCTGTCATTAAACTCCGTATTTTCCCTTCTATCTCTTCAGCCAACTCAGGGTTGTCCGTTAAAAGTTGTTTTACTGAATCACGTCCTTGTCCTAATTTAGTTTCATTATAACTAAACCATGAGCCTGATTTCTTAACGATTCCTTTATCTACTCCGATATCGACAATTTCTCCAACTTTAGAAATTCCCTCACCATACATAATGTCAAATTCAGCTAAACGGAAAGGAGGCGCCACTTTATTTTTAACCACTTTTACCTTAGTGCGATTTCCGACAATAGCTTCTCCGTCTTTAATTTGACCGATACGACGAATATCTAATCGCACAGATGCGTAAAACTTCAAAGCGTTACCACCAGTAGTTGTTTCGGGATTTCCGAACACTACACCAATTTTCTCACGAAGCTGATTGATAAAAATACAACAGCAACCTGTGCGACTAATTGTAGCAGTTAATTTACGAAGAGCCTGTGACATTAAACGAGCGTGAAGACCCATTTTGCTCTCACCCATTTCACCTTCAATTTCTGCTTTAGGAGTTAATGCAGCGACAGAATCGATTACGATAATATCAATTGCACCAGAACGAATTAAATTTTCCGCAATTTCTAATCCTTGTTCTCCATTATCTGGTTGAGAAATCAAGAGGTTTTCAATATCGACACCTAACTTTTGCGCATAGCTTCTATCAAAAGCGTGCTCGGCATCTATGAAAGCTGCTATACCACCATTTTTCTGAGCGTTCGCAATTGCATGAATGGCTAAAGTTGTTTTACCAGAAGATTCCGGGCCATAAATTTCAATCACTCTGCCTTTTGGCAAGCCACCTATTCCAAGTGCGATATCTAAGGTAATTGATCCAGTAGAAATTGCTTCTATCTTTTCAATTGCTTCGTCTCCCAATTTCATGATAGTCCCTTTTCCATATGCTTTTTCAATTTTATCAATTGTCATTTGCAAAGCTTTCAGTTTTTCTTTTCCTGATTCCTTTGTTTCTTTAGCTTCTTTAGTTTCTTTAGCCTCTGCCATAGTATTTATAATTTTTATAGTTTTTGTATTTAGTAAGAACATTTCCGTGATTGTATTACAATCAGCAGTGTTCTATACAAAAGTGCTAAATCTTTTGATACGTGAGCCATATCAATGTTTTTTTTTCAACAAAATAACCTTCATAAATGTGGAAATGTTCATAAATCATTTTGATTGTGAGATAATCATTATAATATACCTTGAAAATGAAACGGCCGGGATGATGAACCCGGCCGTTTTTTTAAAAAATATTCTAGCGACTTAAATTGTTCGTTACTTTTTATGTTTGCCTTTACCTTTTGAATTTATCTGAACTCCGTTGCTATCAATTTTAACAAAAGCAGCTTCACCATTATCATCTTTTCCACTAATGTAAACGCCACCATTATTGATTCGAATATGATTGTCTTCTTTTTCAAAATCAATATAGGAATCTTCGCCAATCTTATCTTCAGTCCCCGAACAGTCCAAACAGTTTAGTCCTTTGTTGGTCATTTCCCAATTCTTATTAATCATATCACGATCGTATATGTTCTGTATGTTGTCAACATCATAAATAAAACCCTTCATCGATTGATCAATAAATAATTTAGACCCAACAGGAACTTTCAAAAGTAACTGGACTTTTTGCCCTCTATATTTATCCTTCGAATCCATTTGGAAATAACGATTGAATTTTAAAACAGAATCAATCTGAGATAAAGAATACGAAATATGAGTTGCATTTTCAGCAGCATCTTTTTTCGAAGATCCGTGCGAATAAAGTATTTGTACAATCTCGAAAGAATCAGTTGGACTTTTTACAATATCAAGATGAACATCACTTGCTTGAATATGGCCCTCTCTTTGGACAAGGAAATAATCACCCTCCCATTCATCTTTATCCCAACGGTCGTAATATTTATTTCCTGAAGATTCTTTTTCACCAATTTTTTCCAATCGAAGATATTTACTCGTTGGTTGATTCATTGGTAAATTTTGTCTAATACTTGAACTATCGCCAAACTCTGCAGCTACTTTTATTCCTAGGAATGCCGCAATAGCTAAACAAACTAACCACAATCCAAGTGCTGTAAACCCAACAATTTTCGAGGTTTTTTTGATATTGAAAAGCATTCTTGCTCCTGCATATGCCAACATAAAAAACGGAATCGCAACGAGTAATACAGCACAGATGAATGCTAAACCAAAATTAAATTGATTAGGAAAAATGTGTTTAATAAACTCTGGGAAATGAGTTCCAGGAATATTAAAAACGGCAAGCATAGAAAAACTCAAGGCAAGCACCATGACCAGCCCGATGAAAAGAAAAAATATGGCTACAACTTTTCCTATAAAAAGAAAAAAGTATTTTACTAAAGAAGCGAGGCCTTCAAAGACGCGACTTGATGTAGGCACTTTTTTATCTTTAGATCCTTCTTGCACATTTCTTTCAATGTTGTTAATGTTGACGACTTCACCTCTCATCTTCAGTTTTTCTACTGACGATTCAGCTTGCGGAATAATAATCCATAGCACGATATAGAGAATAAACCCTGAACCAAATACGAAAAACACGAATGCAAAAAGTAATCGAACCCAAACAGGATCTATATCAAAATAAGCAGCAATACCAGAACAAACTCCGCCAAATATTTTTTCGTCTGGATTTCTGTAGAGCCTTTTTTGAGTTGGAGTTGTGAATGTTGATTCATCAGTTGCAGATGATTTTTCTGACTCCGTTTTTTTTTCTGACTCATCGAAGAATTGTTCTGGACGTCCCATCACATTTGTAACCTCATCCACATCGTTCAACGTGATTACTTGCTTTCCTTCAGTTATCCTTTCCTGAAACATTTCAGCAATCCTAGATTCTATATCCTGAATGATTTCATCACGGCCTTCGGCAGTGCTGAAATGAATGCGGATAGATTCCAAATAGGCTTTGAATCTTTCGTAGGCGTTTTCATCAATATGAAAAACGATACCTCCGATATTTACGGTTACAGTTTTATTCATGATCCTTTTGTTTTTGAGTGGTCAAATTTACAGCTTGAACTAATTCTTTCCATGTCTGACGGAGTTCTTCTAAAAAAGTTGATCCGATTGGTGTGAGTGAATAATATTTGCGTGGCGGTCCTGACTTGCTTTCAACCCAACGGTACTGAAGTAAGCCTCCATTTTTTAATCGTGTCAACAAAGGATATAATGTTCCCTCCACGATAATCAATTTGGATTCTTTCATTCTTGCAATGATATCAGAAGGATAAATTTCTTCATTTGCTAAGACCGAAAGTATGCAAAACTCCAGAACTCCTTTGCGCATTTGAGCTTGAGTGTTTTCTAAGTTGTTGCTCATTGCTTTTCTTTTTTAAGGTTTATTAATTTCTATAATTTATTTATTAAGATCAACAGAACTAAATTAACTGTATGAACTATAAGAATATCTTTTTGAAAATGGATGAGAGATTACAAGGTTCGCTTTAAAAATATTTCCAGTACCAATTACTTTCGAGAAACTTTCTTCAGTGCGTCCAGAGGCAATGATTTTACCGCTTCCTTTTACAATCATTCCGATGGAATTTGTTCGGCTATCCATTTTTATCGAGCCTGCACCATTAACGCTTAAAAATAAGATATCTGAATTGATGACATTTTTCGCATACACTTTTGAATTACTATTTACTTCTATCATTCTTAGATTGTGAACAGTGATATAAACCGTGACAGCATTTTCATTCGATCCTTTAAGAATCAGTAAGCCATTAATTATTTCCGGAGAAAAATTTCTTAGTTCACCTTTCTCACCTTCAACCGTTATACTATTGGTTTCGCCTTGTGAGATGATAACGTTCGAGGCAGAATTTACAATGATTCCAGAAAATTCATTCAACTTGGCAGAAGTGATTGTTTCACTAATCGAATCTGCATTTGCTAAAAAACATCCATTCAAAAAGAGGTTTAGCAGGATGGTCGAGAATAATTTTGTTTTCATAAGTGCTTTGATTTTGAAAAAGAGAAATGATTTTGCTTAAAGTGCTATGCAAAGATATGTTACATAAAAGGTAATATGCAATACATAGTACTAAATAAAATGCAAAAAGTAATTATCTACTTGTTTTTCAAGTAGATAATTTTTAAATGAAAGTTAATAAATCTCTATTTGACTGATTTGATTCTTCAATTACTTCAATAATGAAAATTAAAGTCGAATCATTTAAAATGAATCAATGCAAAATTGAAAATTTGATCACTTGATTTTCGGCCTCGGATGTAACTCGCGCTTCATAAAATCCGGAGGTCAATTCAGCAACATTAATCGTATGCTTATTTTCTCCGATAACAGGTTGAAAATTATCTTGGATGACCTTATTTCCGAGTAAATCATAAATCGTAAACGAGATTATTTTGGAATCTTTAGACTGAAATTTACAATTCAGAATGTCATTCGTAGGATTTGGATAAACAGAAAAGGTAGAAATATGATGATTCTCAATTCCAACATTAAAACTAGGAAGAGTAATTGACCATAATGAAGCAGTTCCACCATAACTAACTTCTATAAGATAAAGTACATTACTATCGAGCACCATATCGACAGGATGAGGAAAACCTCCCGCAATTCGTGTTGAGTGAAAAGAATAATTTTCGCCATTCAAATCTTTTTCCATCTCAAGATGTAAAATATCTTCTCCAGGATCTCCAAAAGGTGCAAGTAACGTTGAATAGCCACTGAAAGCAGAATCACCTCTGGTGTAACAAGTCACAAAGCCTGCTCCTCTAAAACCGCCATCCAAAATACTATCTGTGTCAAACACTAATCCGAGTGGAGAACGATGCGCAGTGAAACTCGAAACAGAAGTTCCAAGGTCGCTTGCATCCATTATCATTCCATTGGTAGAATCTCGAAATTGATCTCCATCAGGTCCATAATTTTTACATGGTTCGGTAAAAGTCAAACCATTTGGTATAGCAGGAAATAAAGAATCGTTCGTAAAAAATCCTTGCTGCCAGCTTGTACAAGTATGATTTATCATGATATCAGCAGAAGAATCAAAACCTGGAAATTGTTGAGGATTATAAGTACTTCCCATAATCCATGGAAATCCATAATGGCGGCCTGAACGAATCCAATTTAATTCATCATCCATGTCTCTATCACCAGAATTCTCCGCTCCGAATAAATCAGCATTTCCATTATAAGCAAAGTCGAAGGTGTTTCTAATTCCTCTACACAAGATTAAGTTCGAATTATCTAGCGCCACAGAATCATCAGGTATTATTAAACTATCTCCATCGATTGGAATTTTCAGAATACATGAAGTCAGTGATTTGTTCCTGACGCCAGGATAAAGTCCATAACGTGTTTGAATTTCTCCATGATCACCTCTTGCGCCACTACAAATGTAAATGGAATCGCCAGTTAAGTTAATGATGCTACCACTAAAAAGATGATCAAAATAATCAGCCGTTTCATAAGGAACACTCAGCGCAACGACATTCCAAATCCTACTTCCATTTGGTTGTAACCGACCTCTGGCAACAACTCCTCTGGTTAAAGGTGAAGAGGAAGTTTGATTTCCGCTGATAAAAATGGAGGAGTCATGAAAACACATTCCTTGCACATAGGTAATGAGATGCAGATTAGAATCTGCTACCAATGTATCATAGGCAGCTCCAGCAATTGGTTGAACAATTTTGTAGATGTTCCCTGAAGCTGTTGAGTAATATAATTCTCCAGTGATAGGGTCTTTGTCTAATCGAGTTGCGGTTAAGTTGACATCCATCACATGATTGATAGTGACATCTGGTCGATAAGAAACAGGAATAGGTTGAGCGAATGATTGAATGTAAAAAACTACAAGAATTGCATAAGTAAGGATTGTTTTCATGGATTTCAGAATTAGAGTTAGTTAAAAAGTAAGGAATAAGGATTACAAGC
>JANLRG010000188.1:0-2356 GCA_031361545.1 Bacteroidota bacterium | reverse complement strand
AGGTACTTTTACCCGTCTGACGAGGTGCCCAAATGGTGAAATACCTATCTTTATGGATTTTATCTAAACCTTCTAATACCAATTTAGGACGCATTAAAGTATAATGTTGTTCAACGATATTCGGTCCTGATGTATTGAAATAACGCATAATTTCTATTTTATTTTAGGCAAAAAAAAGCAAAGATATGGATTGCAGGTGAAAATATGATAAATAGACCCCCTCAGTATTTTACCCCAAAAATCACTCATTAAACTCCGCAATCACCAATTTGCTATTGTTCTTCAACTCATATTCTCGCACCAACGCATACAACACAGGTAATACAATCAGTACAAAAAGCGTAGAGGTGACTAAGCCAAAAACAAAAGGGATGGCAATGGGTTTCATCACATCGCTGCCTGTTCCTGTTGCTAAAAGGACGGGTAAAAGACCGATTATGTCCACCAATACCGTCATGAGTTTAGGTCTTAATCGCAAGGCTGCGCCTTCGTAAATGGCTTCTTCAATGTCTTCATTTTGCATCGGTTTGTTGGCTTCTTCGTTCTTTTTCACCCGATTGAACAATGAATTATTCAAATAAACCAACATCAAAACGCCTGTTTCAACCGCTACGCCAAATAAGGCAATAAAACCAACGGCTACGGCTACTGAAAAATTCACATTAAAAAAGTAGAGAGAATAAACACCTCCCACTAAGGCAATCGGCACGCTTGACAAGACAATCAGCACCTCTCGGAAGGTATGAAAAGTGAAATAAAGAATAATGGTAATGATGATTAAAACAATGGGCATCAATACTTTTAACCGTTTTTCTGCCCGCACTTGATTTTCATATTGTCCACTCCATTCAATAAAATAGCCTTGTGGTAGCTTCTGAATTTGGCTTTCCAATGCCTTCTTTGCATCACTCACGGTGCTGCCCATATCCCGTTCTCGGATATTAAACAACAATGTCCCACGCAGCATCGCATTTTCTGAATTAATCATCGGTGGTCCTTCGGCAATAGAAATATCAGCAACGGCTGATAGTGGAATTGGTCCAACATTACTCGTCACCAACAACCGTTTTAATTGTTCTATATTGCTTCTAAAATCCTGTGCAAATCGAGCATTGACTGAAAAACGCTGCCGTCCTTCAATCGTCGTTGTGATATTCATGCCGCCAATGGAAGATTCTATGACCATATTCACATCATCAACACTTAATCCATAGCGACCAATTTCTTCTTTTTTTATTTTTATTTCAACATATTTACCCCCCACAATCGGCTCAACATACAAATCTTTAACGCCTGCAACACCGACCAATCCTGTTTTTAAGGCTTGTGATAAGACATTGATGGTATCCAAATTTTGCCCATAAATTTTCACGCCCACATCGGTTCTGATACCAGTAGAAAGCATATTAATGCGGTTAATAATAGGCTGTGTCCAACCATTGACGACACCAGGTATTTGCAATTTGCTATTTAATTCATCAATCAATTTGTTCTTCGTCATGCCTTTACGCCATTGAGCTTGTGGTTTCAGTAAAACAATGGTTTCAATCATGCTAATCGGTGCATTGTCGGTAGCCGTATTTGCCCTACCCGCTTTGCCCAGAACATTCTCTACTTCGGGTACGGATTTAATGATTTTATCTTGTACTTGCATGATGCGCTTAATTTCTGAATTGGAAATATCGGGCATTGTAACGGGCATAAAAAGCAATGAACCTTCATCCAAAGGCGGCATAAATTCTGAACCAACTTGCATAACAAGCGGAATACTCGCAACGACCAATAAAATAGACAAGGCAATCGTCGTTTTTTTCCATGCAAGACATAAGCGAATAACAGGGTCATAAAGCCAAAGGAAAAAACGAGATACAGGATGATTCTTTTCAGAACGCATCTTTCCTTTTAGTAACATAACCATTAAAACAGGCACTAAAAAAATGGCAACAAATGCCGACCCAATCATGGCAAATGTCTTTGTTAATACCAAGGGTGTAAATAGTTTATTCTCTTGACCTTCTAAAAAAAGGATAGGCGCGAAAGAAACCAATGTTATCAATATAGAATTGAACACCGCTTTCCCTACCAATATGGAAGAGCTTTCAATGCGTTTTAATCTTTCTTCTTCTGAAATTTGAGGTACTTCTGTCTTATTATGTTTCATCGGCAATAGATTTTAAAGCATTTTCTACCATAACAATACCTGCATCAACCAAATCGCCAACTGCCAAAGCCACACCCGCCAATGACATAATATTGGAAGTGACATTAAACCAACCCATCATAATAAAAGAAATTAAGACACTCAATGGAATGGTAACAATGACAATTAAAGCACTGCGGACGTGTAATAGAAAAA
>JANLRG010000163.1:0-1785 GCA_031361545.1 Bacteroidota bacterium | reverse complement strand
TTTCTAAAAAAAGGTTTATCTTTGTTTAAAATTACTTCAATAAATGTCATCTACAACTAAACCTGATATATCAAAAAGGGTGTTTTGGGATATAGACTTTGAAAGCTTAGACTATATCAAAGACCGCTTTTACATCATCGAAAAGGTGATGAACTATGGTTTATGGAATGACTTTATAGAACTCGTCAAATTCTATGGCAAAGACACTATCAAAAAAGAAATAGTACAATCTTCGTATCTGAAAAAAGATGTCCTCAATTTTCTCTGTTTATATCTTGATTTAAAGCCCTCACAGTTCAAATGTTACAAACGCAGACAGTCAACGGAGACACACTGGAATTATTAAAGAGTCTTATGGCATCGCCTATCTTCCAACAGTTTGATTTAGTCGGCGGCACAAATCTATCTCTCCGCTTGGGGCATCGTTTAAGTATAGATTTGGACTTGTTTACCCCACAACCTTTTGATGTGGAAGGTTTGGCTCTCAAAATTATCACTCAATTTCCGAATACCATAATTGCATCGCAAAGTGAAGCCATGCTATTTTTGTACATCAATGATGTCAAAATAGATATGGTTGTGCTGCCTTATCCATACATAGAGCCAGTTGATGTCATAGAGGGTATTCGTTTAGTCTCTATTCCTGATATTGTTGCCATGAAATTAAGTGCTATTGCTCGACGAGGTGTCAAAAAAGATTTTTGGGACATTGCTGAACTATTGGATATGTACAGTTTATCAGAAATGATAGAGTTTTACAAAGCGAAATATCAATCCAATGATATTTTTCATTTAGTGAGAGCACTTGCTTATTTTGAAGATGCAGAAAAACAAAAAGACCCTGATCCTTTGAAAAAGATGACTTGGAAGCAAGTCAAAAAGAAAGTGTCTCAAGCTGTAAAAAAATATTTAGAACGGCAGAAGATTTAAAATTAAACCTTTTAAACCAAAAGCCTTTTGAGCCAACTGACTCAAAAGGCTTTTTTACTGGCGCCCCTCAGTATTAACAAGTAATTATCTCCATTATCGTTGAACTTTTCTCCAATGTGCTCGGAATTATCTCCATTATCGTTGAACTTTTCTCCAATGTGGTTGATTTATCTCTGAAATTGGCGCAAAACAAAAGCCGTATGATTGTCTAAATCATACGGCTTTGCCATTTTTAATATCGCCTACTCGGATTTAGTTCTCGGTCGGAACTGGTACTGGGGTTGTAGCTGCAGTTGCAGTTGAGGCTGGGGTCGTTTTAGTTTTGCTATCAGCCGTTTTGTTGCTTCTCTTATAAAACGGTGTCAACTCTTCGAGCGTTGGCTTGTACTTGTTGTTGCGAACCGCTTCTCTTTGTATGATGCCATAATATTCGTTGGCATAGTACATAGCGTCTGTTTTGCAAATTTTAATCGATGATTCCCAACCAGTGAGGGCTTCAGCAATTTTTTGATTGAAAGCGAAAAAATCACTCACCCCACCTGCTTTGACTAAAAAGTCTTCTTGGTTGAATGTGCCCGACAAGATTTCAGGATAGACTGGCACTTTCTTAGCACAATTCTCGACAAAAGTAATACCACCATCGCCGATGGATTTCTGCCCTGGGGTCGCTTTTTCAAATTGACTGAAATACAGAGCAACTAATTCGTTAAGCTCTTTGATTTTAGCCATGATTTCATCTTTTTGCACACTGACTGTGCCGACTATTTCTCTTTTTGCCATGATAATGGAGGTTTAGAGAGTGTTGAAAATGGGTTCAAATGTCTATTGTATCATGTCTGAGTATTTTGTTTTCTG
>JANLRG010000160.1:0-1423 GCA_031361545.1 Bacteroidota bacterium | reverse complement strand
AGATGGTAATATTGAAGATGGTAGTAGTGGTAGTAGTAACAACCCTAAATTTTATAGCAAAAGCAATGCATTTGCACCGGGTATTGAAAGAAGAAATAACTATTTTACTACGCGCTCTTTTACTCTTGGTGCTCATTTTGGGTTTTAGAGGGCTTGTGACTAAAACAAGGAAAATAGACTTGTAGTTAGCATATTTACAAAATGCAAGAGACTATCTGCAGATGCATGTTTAATGGATAATTCTAATAAACTCTACAACTTTTTTTGATTTCAAATCAAAAACTATTCTTAAACTGCTTGATTCTGCATAACCACATTTTTTATCAATTATTTCTACTGAACTCGTTGAGTACCAATAGAAAATATTATTTTCATCTTCACCTGTTCTGTCTGGTTTTCCGAAATAATATTCAATGGTTTTAATATTCTCATTTAAAAATAATGATTTAATGTTATTCTCTACTATGTAATTTATATAAAAATCTCTAAATCCTTTTGAACCACATGTATCGTTCGCCCATAAGGTTTTTAAATCTAAAGTAGAGATATGTCTTTTATTAATAGAATCACATGATGAAGTAATTAATATTAATAAAGTAATTGCAAAAATTAATTTATTCATGTATCTTTTTACTTTGTTTAGCCCTGCCGCACCCTTTGTCGTTGCTGTTCGTAGTCTCTGACTGGGGATGCCTATTTGAGGGTCTCATGACCCCTCAGTATTTCCACTCTCTTTTTCTACAAAAATGCTCAACAAGAATAAAATATTGGTGTAGAACATGAGTTCATCAGCATGGAACATTGCTTCATTGTTGAAGAACAATGATTTATTGATCTACAACAATGAAGCAAACTCATGGAACAATGGTTTAAACTCATACAACATAGCTTTAAATTCACACAACATAGCTTCAAACTCATAGAACAATAGTTCATTGTTGTTGAACAATGATTCAAAGTTGTTGAACAATAGTTCATTGTTGTTGACCAAGAGACTTATAAACCAACAACTTATCATTATTTTGAACTACAAAGAGTAACTCTTTATCCCCTACTTTCACTTTAGCAATATCCCGTACTTGCCCTCTGATTTTAAAACCTGATTGACGGAATGGTGTTGGCTCGAAGCCGCCTTTGTTATCCCCCCTCAGTATCAGACCATAATTAGCATCCATGCGCCCAATTTCAGGTTTCGCTTCAAAGAAATTACCGCCGATGAACAAATCCGTCGTCCCATTTTTATCAGAATCATCGGCTAAAATGCCATAAGTCGGGGATAATTGCGCTTCAAATGGGAGAGGCTTGAAGGTAAAAGTGCCGTTGCCATTGTTCATCACCACACCAGTTTCTACGGTATGCACCTCATATTTCAAGGCTTTACTCAATTGTTCAGCGGTGAGGACTTGTTGAACGGTTTGGTCAG
>JANLRG010000091.1:0-1393 GCA_031361545.1 Bacteroidota bacterium | reverse complement strand
TCAAGAAACAAAAACTCTAAAGGAATCCGAATATAAAAGGATTTTAGAGCATAAAGATTTTGACCACGTTTACAATATTGTTCTTAAAGATATTCAATTTTGGCATGAATCAGATAAAGTTAGTAATAAAAATCATGAAGGGTTATTGAAATATTATCAAGATAAAATCAAAAAACTAAGTTTTCAATCAGTTCATTGGGATTTTAAACTAATTGATAAAGAAAATATATCCTGTTTCGTGCCATTAGATATTCCAATTGAAGTTGACGGCGAAAGCGAGAATACAAAAGACTTAGTATTTTCAAAAAATGAAATAGCGTTTTTAGAACAAAATAGAGTTTACCCTAATTCACAAAATAGAATAGAAGGTGAAAAGGTCTTTGATATTTACTTAGATTTGATACAGAACAAAAAAGGTTATATAGAACAGAAAATTACTGAAAAGACATTGCAAGGCATAATGTCTAAATTTATATTTTCTTTGTTTGCAACGGAAAAAATCAAAAACCAAATCATACATTTTTCAGACGAAGAAAAAAGTCAATACGGATACAAATATTTGAGCCATTGGAAAAGTTTCTATGATGAAAAATTTGGAATGAATGACTCTATATTTAATAGTAATGAAACTCAATTTCTTTAACAATCTAAAATTTAATGAAAAAGCCCAACAAATCCTTCTCCGAAACCTATCCCTACCTTACCTACTGGAAAGAAGACTGGGGCGAAATGGAAACCACCAATGGCGATTGGAATAGACCCCGCATCCGTTTGATAGATGAAGGTGGTACATGGTATGAAGATTATGATTCAACATCAAATGAAGAAGCCTTGCAGAAAGCTGAAAAATATCTGCGAGGAGCTGAAGGCAGCCGATTCGATAAAGAAACGATTGAAGCCTTAGAAGAAGAATATAAAGACAGAGAATAATAAAACCTGAAAACAAAAGTGAAAAACGGTTTTGCAAAGATGTTTGAGGCAAAACAAAAGTGAAAAACGGTTTTGCAAAAATGTTTGAGGCAAAACAGAAGGGGAAAACGCTTTTGCAAAGATGTTCGAGGCAAAACAAAAGTGGAAAATAGTTTTGCAAAAATGTTTGAGGCAAAACAGAAGTGGAAAACGGTTTTGCAAAAATGTTGGAGGTAAAACAAAAGGGGAAAACGGTTTTGTTAGTTTGCAAAAAACCAGTTTGATAAAGCAACGATTCAGAATTTGGAGTAAGAATAGCGTATTTTGGGATTATGGAATAGATTTAAATACTCAAAACAGTTATTTCAGAAAAACTGTCAAAATATTAGTCTTCGTAGGCATAATCTCTCAAATTTGGAATGTTATTTAAAGCACCGTTGAGGCTGACAGAGCCTATGAGTGACCAATTGCGTTGCTCGGGTTG
>JANLRG010000087.1:0-22795 GCA_031361545.1 Bacteroidota bacterium | reverse complement strand
AGTAAATGAAGAAGTTCAATGTGATGGTACTTGTAGTAAAAATGCAGAGAACTATTCTTGGGATTTCGGCGACGGAACCACAGGAATTGGATCTCCTGTTAAACACAAATATGCAAATACTGGTATTTACGTAATCAGATTAACTGTTAAAAAGAATGGAGAAACTGCAACTGTGAATTCATCTCTGACAATTATCAACTAAAAAATTAATTTAATCCTTTTCCAAAAAAACAGGATGAAAAATAGAGGACTACTTCCATTATTAATTTTTCTTTCTCTTACGTTGCTTTCATTCGAATTACCGAAGTCATGGTTTGTCGCTGGTAGTGAGCCGAAGAAATATGCAATGGGAATAGATATAGGTGCTGGACATAATGGAAAAAATGCAGCTACTATTCAGTCGAAGGATAAAAAAATAAATGGTTTTGGTACACTGATGCAAAATTGTTTGCCTGATAATTATTTGGGTAAAAGAATTCGTATGAGTGGTTTTATAAAATCGAAAGAAGTAGATGACAAAGCTGGCTTCTGGTTAAGAGTTGACCAACAACATTCTGAGAATCCACTTTCGTTTGATAATATGCTCGATCGTCCAATCAAAGGAAATACAGAGTGGAAGAAATTCGAAATAGTGTTAGACGTTCCAGTGAATGCAAGTAATATTGCCTATGGCGCTTTGCTAGTTGGTACAGGTCAAATTTGGTTTGACGATTTAACTTTTGAAATAGTAGATAACTCTGTCCCGACTACCGGTCGCGGCAAAGAAAACTTAATGCCCAGCAAAGATCCTACGAATTTAGATTTCGAAAAGTAATAGGAGTTGAATCGATGTAAAGATTTTATTCTTCATCAAAACATAAATTCAACACGCTAATTTATTTCGCAAGACCTAAGTTTTCATTCGCATAATCCCAATTCAATAAATTCCACCAAGCTTTCACATAGTCAGCTCTCTTGTTTTGGTATTTCAAGTAATATGCATGTTCCCAAACATCCAAACCTATAATTGGTGTTCCTTTTAATTCGGAAAGATCCATCATCGGATTATCTTGGTTAGGCGTGCTTCCAATTTCTAGCTTTCCATCTTTATTTACAATTAACCAAGCCCACCCTGAACCAAAACGCTTGGCTGCTGCTTCTTCAAATTTTGATTGAAAACCTTCGTAGCTGCCAAATGAATCATTAATCATTGCAGAGATTTTTCCCGTTGGGGCTCCTCCGCCATTCGGCTTGATTGATTTCCAAAAGAAAGAATGATTCCAATGGCCACCGGCATTATTGCGTATGGCTGTACTGTATTTAGAAGCATTTTTTACTAACTCATCAAGGGAAACTTCAATATTTCCCTCTTTAACAGCTTTGTTTAAATTTGTAACGTACCCTTGATGGTGTTTGTCATGATGAATTTCCATCGTCATTTTATCAATATGTGGTTCTAATGCATCATAACCATAAGGCAATGGTGGAAGTGTAAATTCAGATCCGAGAAGCTCTAATCCTGTCGCAGCTTTAGTTAAAGAAGGAGAGAAAAATTTAGCGCTAAATCCTGCAAGAGCAAGAAAGGATGATTTTTTTAAAAAGTCGCGACGATTGGATTCCATTTTCTGTGTTTTTGGTATTCAAACGTACCATTTAAATATTGATTCGTCTATGAATATTGAAAATTGAATTTTGTAATTTTATTAATTGGGTAGCTAATTAAATTTTGAGGTGTATCTTTGTAAACTTCAATTACATGATGATTACTTTTTTTTTAGTCTTCATTTTCTGTCCAAAAAAATGTCAAATCTGTTTTAAACTTACTTCAGGTTTCTTTACTAATCAAATCCAATTCTAATTTACATGAAATCTTTTCGTTCATTTATTGTATTACTTTTTTTATTTAGAAATTTACTTTCAGTTTCTAATGCACAAATAGTAATCAATGAACTTTCTCCGTCAAATTCTACTACCATTTCCAATGGCATTAACAAATATGATGATTGGATAGAAGTGTACAATGCAGGAGCTATTTCAGTAAATTTAAAAGGATTTAGTCTATCAGATTTACAATCAAATCCAGCGAATTTTATTTTCCCTCCTTACATTCTTCGTCCCGATTCACATTTAATTGTTTTTGCATGTGGAAAAAATAAAACAAATGTAGCTGATCATTGGGAAACAGCTGTTAGTGCTAATAATGTTTGGAAATATTATTCTTCAGCAGCAGCACCAGATACGAATTGGAGAAATTTATCTTTTAATGATGCATCTTGGTCGAGTGGAAGAGGAGGAATTGGGTTTGGTGATGGCGATGATTCAACAGTCATTTCACAGGGCAAAGTGGTGCTGATGAGAAAAACATTTAATGTCGCCGACACTTCTCAAATTATAAACGCCATTTTAAACATGGATTATGATGACGGCTTTGTAGCTTATCTTAATGGGGTAGAAATTGCACGCGCTAATTTGGGCATTGTAGGAGTTAGACCTGCACATAATGAACTTTCAATCATCGGTCATGAAGCCTTAATGTATCAAGGTTTTTCACCAGATTCATTTTTCATTGATCATAATTTATTAATGTCCTTTTTAAAACAAGGAACAAATGTTTTAGCAATAGAAGTTCATAATGAATCAGGCGGTTCAAACGACCTTACTGCTATTCCTTATCTTTCTTTTGGACTTTTAAATAATGGCACTTTTTACAATCCACTTCCTTCTTTTTTTGTTGCGCCCATTAAAGAATATTATCAAGCCAATTTTAAATTAAGTTTTTCGGGTGAAACAGTTTTTCTTTTTAATAATTCTACTACACTCATTGATTCTGTTAGCTTCACACCTCTTGCAACCGATAATTCAAAAGGAAGAATTCCAGACGCAAGTGCTTCGTGGTGCATTATCAATACTCCTTCTCCAGGATCTACCAACAATAATTCCGTGTGTTACACTGCTTATGCAAATTCTCCGATCTTTTCATTAGCGGCTGGATTTTATCCGAGTGCCCGCTTTGTTTCTTTATCAAATGCACAAGGTGGATTGATACGTTATACAACTAACGGAGACGAGCCCACTTCATCTGCATCGCCATATCTTTCGCCAATTTTAATTGATCATTCTCAAGTGATACGCGCTCGCGTTTTCAAAACAGGTTATCTCCCTTCTCCTATTGTCACAAACACTTATTTCATAGGAGAAAATGTACACTTACCGGTTTTTTCAATCAATACAGACTCATTAAATTTGTGGGATTATAATACAGGTATTTATGTAGCTGGACCAAATGCTCAACCGATTTTTCCATATTTGGGAGCGAATTTTTGGCAAGATTGGCAAAAGCCTGCATCGATAGAATATTATGATAAAGATAAAAGCAGAATTTTTTCTTTTGATGCGACAATTGCGATTTATGGAAATTACTCTCGTGCTCAACCACAGAAAAGTTTAGAGATTAGACTCGGTGGTCGTTATGGCACTAGTAGCATTAATTATCCTCTCATTCCAGACAAACCATTTATTACTTCAACGAATGATATTATTTTAAGAAATTCTGGAACAGATTACAACGTTGTTCATTTTCGTGATGCATTCATGGAACGACTTTTGAAAAATACACATACCGGTTACATTGCTGCCGAGCCTGCTGTAATGTTTTTGAATGGAAAATTTTGGGGAGTGTTTACGATCAATGAAAATCATGATTCACATTGGATAGAAGCCAACTACGGTTATAAGTCAAATGAAATCGATTTTATAAAAGAGTACGGATCTACTCTTGAAGTAAAAAGTGGCAGCACTAATTATTTTTTCAATACTTATAATTATGTGGCCAACAATGATAGCTTGTCATCCACATTTTATCAATACATCGATTCCACATGGGATTTGAAAAATGTACTTGACTATTGGATTATGGAAACTTATTTTAACAATGGTGATTGGCTTGGCGATTGGACGAATAATATTAAAATGTGGAGACCGAATACTTCTACAGGGAAAATGCGTTACATGGTTTATGATCTTGATTTTGGTTTAGGTTATGATGCAAACTTTACTGAAAACAGATTGCAAAAAGCGTTACATCCTATTGCCATAAGCTACACGTCAAATCTCTTTAATAGGTTTCTTAGTAACCCAAGAGTTAAGCGAGAGTTTATCAATCGTTATGCTGATTTGATGAATACTATTTTTCTTCCTTCTCAAATGTTTCCTATCATGCATCAATTTCAGGATAGTATGGCTTATGACATGCCACAACATTTTGCGAAGTGGGGAAGCAATATGGTCGATTGGCAAAATCATATTGATGTAATGAAAAACTTTATTAATCTACGTGCTGATACCGCTCGTGGAGCAATCGTTAGTGAATTTGCATTACAAGGAAAAGTTGTGCTTACGTTGAATGTAATTCCATCGAATGCAGGACGAATTGAAATTTCAACAATAGTTCCTGAATCGTATCCTTGGAGTGGAATTTATTTCAACGGAAATCCAGTAACGATAACTGCCATTCCTAATCCTGGATTTACTTTTAATCACTGGAGTTCCCCTGTTGTAATTGGTGCGAGTGATACTGCTTCAATTGCAACATATAATTTTACATCAAGCGATGCCATCACTGCTCATTTTACTGGAAGTTCAATCTCTCCTCTCATAGCAATTTCTGAATTAAATTACAATTCTTCTTCCGTTATCAATGCCGGTGATTGGTTAGAACTTCATAACTATGGAACAACTTCGATCAATATTTCCGGATGGAAATTGAAAGATGAAAATGATTACAACACGTTTGTTTTTCCAGTGAACACCATTCTTTCTCCAAACGGATATTTAGTTGTTGCATCTGATCTGGATAAATTTAAATCTGTTTATCCAGATGTAACCAATGTAATTGGCGACATTGGATTTAATTTCAGTAATGCAGGCGGAGAAATTCGATTGTGGAAAAATAATAATTCGCCTTATATCACATTCTACTATCAAGAAAATTTGCCTTGGCCACCAGCAGCTGACGGACTTGGTTATACTTGTGAGTTGTCAAATAATACTGCAGATCCAGCGATTGGTAGTAATTGGTTTGCCGGTTGTTTGGGTGGTTCTCCTGGAAGAGCATATTCTGGTTCATTAGCAACGAATGCAATTGTTAATGGTTCTACCACTTTTTGCACGGGGGGAAGTGTAGCTCTTAGTGTAGATTATGTGGCAGGAAATAATTATCAATGGCAAAGAAATAATGTAAATATCATGGGAGCAAATGATACAATTTATACTTCATCTGTTGGCGGTACTTATACTGTACAAATTGCCAACGGAGGTTGTAGTAACATTTCTCAACCTATTGTTGTGAATGTGGTAACACAAGGTGTTTCTCCAACAGTGACAAATGCAAATCGATGTGGCGAAGGAACAGTTATGTTGTTGGCAAGTGCTCCTGATTCTATTTATTGGTATGCCACTCAAGGCGGACCTATTGTTGGTTATGGAAATTCATTCACCACACCATATCTCACAGCAGATAGGACATTTTATGCACAAACAAGTTTGATGTGCCCAAGTGCTTTTGTAGATGTTTATGCTACGGTCAACAGCATTACTGCTAATCCAAGTGTAATAGATCAAAATAGATGCGGACCTGGGAATGTAATTATAAATGCAAACGACACTGCTCAAGTTCGCTGGTATAATGCACAACTTGGAGGAGCATTAATTTATTCAGGAAATGTTTTCGTTACTGGTTTTATTCCACACGATACTACATTCTATGTTGAAGCTGGCCTCGTTTGTCCTAGTGAAAGACTTCCTGTGAATGTAACAATAACTTCTTCTGTTGCTCCCACATCGACAGACCAATCAAGATGCGGCCCCGGATCTTTAGTACTAACTGCTTTATCACCCGATCCTATTTTTTGGTATGACAGTATTAGCGGAGGAACACAATTAGGAAGTGGTATTAATTTTATCACTCCGTCTATTTCGACAACTACAACTTATTATGCAGAGGCCATCGATGTTTGCGCCAGTGAAAGAATTCCAGTTATAGCAACCATTCGAGATATTCCTCTTCCTCCGGTTACAAGCGATTCTACACGTTGTGGACCGGGACAAGCGGTGCTGAGCGCTACATCTTCCGCCCAAGTCTATTGGTATGATTCTCCAGTTGGTGGAAATTTATTGACGATCGGTTCTTATCTCACTACTCCGTTCATCTCTTCATCAACTACATTTTATGCGTCTTCATTTAATATTTGTGAAAGCTCAAGAATAATAGCTACTGCTGACATCTTGCCTCTTCCAATTCTTACTTTAGGAAATGATACAGCGATTGAAACAGGAACAAGTATAATTTTGGATGCTGGAGTTCATAATCAATATTTGTGGTCAACAAATGAAACTACGCAAGTAATTACTGTTGACAGTGCTGCCATCTATTCTGTTTTGGTGACTGATGCGAATGGTTGTAACAATAGTGACTCTATCGCAATTACTTTATTTGTGGATGTAAATGAAACCGCAGATAATAATTCTTCAGCAATAATTTTTCCGAATCCCGGCAAAGACAAAGTACAACTATTTATTTTTTCCAATACATCAACCGATGCAATTTTGAAATTGTTTGATCTCAATGGAAAAATTATTTCTGAAAGAATAATTAATTTGTCAAGAGGAAATAATAAAAATGAATTAGACACTTCCACATTAGCAGCGGGAATTTATTATTTACAAATTAGAACCAACGATAAATTAAAAACCTTTAAACTAGTTATCGAATAATATATTATCCGAAAAATAGTAGCCAACTTCAATTTGACTTGTATTATTTTAAGATGGATGTTGAATTGTAATATTCCTGATTAAAATTCTTGGCTAAATTGTTTAGCGGTTATTTGAATGAAATGCGAGCCATTGGTTTACTTTAAACCAATTTGGGTATGGTTATGAAGAGGAATTTAACAGAAATTTTTTATCTGATTTGGTAATCGGAATTTTTTTCTAAATTGCCATTTCCTGCAATCATCTCCCAAATGAATAAATTTTACATTTCCCGATTAGCAGTATTGTTTTGTTTTGCATTAACGATACTTACTCTCAGAATGGAGTCGTCTATGGCGGCTTGTAATTTGCCGACTGGTTTAACCACTACTAATATTACGGTAAGCAGTGCAAAGTTTAATTGGGCGAGTACAGTAGCTGATAGTTTTTTGGTGAGATATAATGTAACGGGATCATCATCTTTTTTTTATAAAACTATTTCTTCTGCAACAGCAACTAGTATCACTATTACCGGATTATATCCTGCGACTTCTTATAGCTGGGTGGTGAGAACCTATTGTACAGGCGGTACAGCGGGAGGTTATCAAACAACTCCTGCAACTTTCACGACACTAACAGGAACTGTCTCTTGTGTAGTTCCAAATTTAACAGCAACAACAAGCATCACATCAAATACAGCTTTCATTTCTTGGAATACAAATGTTGTGGCTGATAGTTTTATGGTTCGTTATAATGTAACCGGTTCTACTGCTTATATCTGGGTTAAAGTTATCGGAGCAACACATTCCTATACTATTGCAGGATTGATTCCAAATACTTCTTATGATTGGGTAGTTCGTTGCATCTGCGCTTCTATCCCCGCACAAGCGTATAGTGCGTCAAACAATTTCGTTACACTTTCTTCAACTTGCGGATTTGTGGACCCCTATTATTTTAGTACAACTAATCTTACTTCTAATTCTGCAACGATTGGATGGAGTGGAGTAGCAGGAGCATTAAGTTACAACCTTCGTTATTGTGTGCGTTACTCAAACGCATGGGTTACTCAAAACTCAACAGTACTTTCAAAAATTCTCTCTAATTTATCTGCTTCAACATGGTATGAATTCCAAATTCAAGTGGTTTGTTCTTCGGGTGCTGGCGTATGGAGTACAAGCGGAATTTTCCAAACTCCAGCGATTGTACCAACACTCACAAGAGGGCCTTACCTAAATCTCTCAACAACAAATAGCATTTATATTCGATGGAGAACGAATGTGGCAACAGATAGTAAAGTGAAATTCGGAACTTCTGCAACGAGTTTAACCTCATCGAAAACGGACGTAAGTTTGACAACTGAGCACATCGTACAATTAACAGGACTTACATCTAACACTAAATATTTTTATTCTGTTGGAAGTTCTGTAACAGCACTTCAAGCTGATACAGGAAATTATTTTCTTACGAATCCTGCTGTTGGTTCAACCGGACCAGTAAGAATTTGGACGATTGGAGATTTTGGTGTGAACTCTAATGCTCAAAATTTAGTTCGCGATGCTTACAAAAATTATTCGGGAACAACACCGACTAATCTTTGGTTATGGGTGGGTGATAATGCTTATAACGATGGAACAGACGCTGAATATAGCACCAATGTTTTTGCAAAATATCCTTATCAAATGAAGCACATGGTGATTTGGCCAGCTAATGGAAACCACGATTTACATTCGGCAAATGCTTCCACACAAACTGGCCCGTACTTCGATATCTTCACTCTTCCAAAAGCCGGTGAAGCAGGAGGACGAGCGAGTGGAACAGAAGCCTACTACTCTTTCAACTATGCAAATATTCATTTCATTTGTTTGGAAACTACCGATGCAGTTTTCAGAGCAACAGGTGGTGCAATGATGACTTGGTTAACGAATGATCTTGCTGCCAATGTTCAGAGATGGACGATTGTATATTTTCATCATCCGCCTTATTCGAAAGGATCTCATGATTCAGATGTTGATATAGAAATGCAAGAAGTTAGAACGAATGTGATTCCTGTATTGGAAAATTATAAAGTAGATCTTGTTTTAGCCGGACATAGTCACGCTTATGAGAGATCAATGATGTTGAAAGGACATTTCGGATTGGAATCAACTTTCAATGCAACTACTATGGCTGTCAATTCTGGTAGCGGTATTTATCCTGCATCTTACACAAAGTCATCGCCAAGTTTTTCAGGAACTGTTTATGTAGTTTGTGGAACATCTGGACAAATCGGAGGAACCACAACTGGTTGGCCACACAATGCTATGTTTAGCTCTTCGGTTTCTGTGTATGGTTCGTTGGTGATTGATGTTCTCGGTGATCGTCTCGATTGTAAATTCTTAACTTATACTGGATCTATCTTTGACCAATTCACGATTCAAAAATCAGGAACTCCATTTGCGCCGCGACTTGCAGGTGATGGAGTGCTAGCTTCAACAGATCACATTTCCGTCTTCCCAAATCCAATTGAAAATCAAATGAACATTCAATACTCTCTTGAATCGGGAAGTGATGTTAATTTAGAAGTCTCTGACGTTACAGGAAAAGTAGTGTATGAATTGAAAGGCGGACAACAGAGTGCAGGAACACATGATTTAAACATTCAAACTGCCGATATGAATTTACCTGCTGGAATGTATCTGTTGAAATTGATTAC
The DNA here is from genome assembly GCA_031361545.1 of Bacteroidota bacterium. Taxonomy (GTDB): domain Bacteria; phylum Bacteroidota; class Bacteroidia; order AKYH767-A; family 2013-40CM-41-45; genus JADKIH01. The sequence goes on along the minus strand of JANLRG010000087.1, from coordinate 13,374 downwards.
GGAAAATACAACGCAAACACAAAAAATTGTTATTCAAAATTGATAACGGTTGCTGAATAAATTATTTAGCAGGAATTACTTTTGAAAAAATAATTTGATTGTCTTTTATCTGAAGAATTTCATCGACAAGCACATCAACTTCACCATCTACTCTGCGGTTGTATTTCATAAAAACAATATCGTTTTCTACTCTTAGATTTATGCATTCATATTTAAGTGAAGGCATTTTGTCGAAGGAACTTTGCCACCAATCCCGCATTGCTGCTTTACCTTTGATGAGTCCATTTGTTTCAGGTTGATTTTTTTGTAACCTCGGACTGAAATGTTCGGCATTATCAGAATAAAGAGAAAGTAGATCTTCAATGGATTGAATATTGAATGCGGCAAACCATTTTTCTGCAATCAGGATTAACTGAACAGAATTAGAATTTGATACAGACATTTTTTTCTTCAGTAAAAAAATTCAATGCTTCGAATCCGCCTTCTCTTCCTATTCCAGAATTTTTCATTCCACCAAATGGTGTGCGGAGGTCACGCAGCAGCCAACAATTTACCCAGATAATTCCTGATTCAATACTCGCAGCCATTCTATGTGTTCGCGCTAGATTTGTTGTCCATAGTGTGGCTGCTAAACCGTAGTTGGTACTGTTAGCATATTTTAATACTTCTTCCTCTGTATCAAATGGCATGATCGTTACGACAGGTCCAAAAATTTCTTCTTGATTTGTTCGGCAATCGTAAGACAAACCTTCAATAATTGTTGGTTCAATAAAAAATCCTTTACTATTTTTCCCACCTGGATTTACACTGTTCCCTCCTAAAATAATTTTTCCTCCTTCTGTCTTTGCTAATTCTAAATAGCCAAGAATCTTTTTGTAATGAACTTCAGAAACAATTGCGCCCATTTTTGTTTGATCATTTAATGGGTCTCCAACAGTTAATTTTTTTGCTTCAGCGACAAAGGCCGTTTTGAATTTTTCATACATCGGTCGCTCAATAAAAACGCGAGATCCACACAGACAAATTTCTCCTTGGTTACTGAAAGAAGATTTTACTGTTGTTTTGACAGCATGATCGAAATCGCAATCTGCAAAAATAATATTCGGATTTTTTCCTCCCAACTCTAATGACATTTTCTTGAACATCGGTGCAGCAACTCTCGCTATTGTTTCGCCTGTTGTTGTTCCTCCAGTAAAACTGATGACGGGAATTTTCGGATGAGCAACGATTGACATTCCGACTTTCGGTCCCAATCCATGAATGATGTTCAATACACCACTCGGTAATCCAGCTTCATTGCATAACTCTGATAACATAAAAGCAGTCATCGGTGTAATTTCTGACGGCTTGGCTACAACACAATTTCCTGAAGCCAATGCTGGAGCAATTTTCCAACTGAAAAGATACAAAGGAAGATTCCATGGCGAAATACATCCCGCTATGCCAATGGGAGTGCGAAGTGTATAATTCAGCGCGCTATTTTCCATAGAGTGAGAATCATTCGACTGATGTAAAATTCCTGTTGCATAAAAATGAAAATTAGAAACAGCACGAGGTATATCGACGGTGCGAGCTAACCAAACTGGTTTTCCATTATCGATAGATTCGGCCAAAGCAAATTCTTCCAGACGATTTTGTATCAACTCTGAAAGCTTTACCAATATAGCTGATCGTTTTTCTTTTGCCATCATTGACCAAAGAGGAAAAACATTTTCAGCGGCAGCCACGGCTAATTCAACATCACGTTCATCAGAATCAGGAATGAGAGAATATACTTCTCCCGTTGCAGGATTTATATTATCCAAATAATTTCCGGAAATAGGCGCGACCAAATTTCCATCAATAAAATTTTGAATCTTTTTCATGACACCACAATTTTAATATTATAAATTTCCAGTGCGACCACCATCTACTGGCAAATTAATTCCAGTGATGTACGATGCTGCCGGTGATGCTAAAAAGGCAACTGCATTTCCAACTTCTTCCGGAGATGCAAAACGTTTCATTGGAATTTCTGAAATCATTTCAGTCTCAACAGTTGAAATACTTTCTCCCGTTTTCGACGATTTATTTTCAATGATACTTTTCAAACGACCTGTGCTAGTTGCTCCGGGTAAAACATTGTTGACAGTGATATTAAATTGCGCCACTTCATTGGCCCATGTTTTTGCCCAGTTCCCAACGGCCGCTCGAATTGTGTTGGAGACTCCTAAATTTTTTAGTGGAATTTTTACAGAAGTTGAAATGATATTGATGATACGGCCGTAACCTTCTTTTTTCATTCCTTCCAAAACGGCTTGTGCCAAATGCTGATTACAGACTAAGTGATTAGTAAATGCACTTAAAAATTCTTCAGGTTTAGATTGAGTAATTGGACCCGAAGCTGGCCCGCCGGTATTATTGATTAATATGTGGATTGCTCCTGTTTTTGCCAGATAAGAATCCACTTTTTTACGAAGATCTTCGGGCTGATTAAAGTCGGCGACGATATAATCATGGGATATGGAAGTGCGCGGAAGAGAAGCGACGGTTTTGCGAAGTTCTTCTTCATTGCGGGCTATCAATGTGATACCTGCCCCCATTTGGGCTAAAATCATTGCTGAAGCTCGTCCAATTCCTTGGGTGCTCCCGCAAACGATGGCTCTTTTTCCTGTTAAATCTATATTCATTCAGATGTTGAATTGTCAAAAACGTTTGTCTATTTTTGAATAGGACAAAACTAATTATAATCTTTAAAAATCAGCCATGGAAGAACTTATTCATAAGATTGTTGGAAGTACAGGTATTTCCTCCGAACAAGCTAAAAAAGCAATTGAAATTGTTAGAGACGATTTGAAATTGAAATTTCCAACCATTTTACATTCAGAAATTGATAATGTAATTGATGGTGGAAAATTTGGGAATACTTATCGAGAGAAAGCAGAAAACTTGAGAGATAAAATTGAAGAAGTTGCGAAAGAGGCAGGCAATAAAGCAGAATCGGTTTTTGCAGATATTCGCGAACGAATGAATGAACTTTTTCATACTAATAAAAACACCGGCAACGGGAAATAAAAAATATTATGGCAGCAAAGAAAGCAATTAATTTTAAAAAATGGATTGACGAAAATCGTCACCTCTTAAAACCACCAGTTGGCAATCAAGTTATTTATTCTCCAGACCAAGATTTTATTGTAATGGTTGTTGGAGGGCCCAATGCTCGAAAGGATTATCACTTTAATGAGACCGAAGAGTTTTTCTATCAGCTAGAAGGAGACATTACAATTAAAATTGTTGATGACGGAGAGCATATTGATATTCCAGTTAATGAAGGAGAAATTTATTTACTCCCTGCACGAACACCACACTCTCCGAGAAGAGGTGTTAATACTGTCGGATTAGTAATGGAAGTTCAACGTCGTCCCGGAATGAAAGATGGTTTTGTTTGGTACTGTGAAAACTGTCAGAATAAACTACATGATGAATATTTTCTCATGACTGATATCGTAACCCAACTGCCAGCCGTTATGAATAATTTTTACAGCAATAAAGATTTAAGAACATGTAAAAAATGTGGAACCGTTATGGAGCCGCCTGTCTTACCCGCGTGATTTAATTATGTCAACAAAACTTACTCGTAAAGAAAAAATCGCCCTTCAAAAAGATTCGGGCAGTTCTTCTACAAAAAAAAATCTGCCAATAGAAAAAAGTCAAAAATCTATTCGAACGATTTTAGGAATTTTCTTGGCGTCGCTGGCTTTCTTGTTATATTCAAATTCATTTAAGCATGAATATGTCTTAGATGATTTTGGATTAATAAAAGATAACACTCAAACCAAGCAAGGGATAAAAGCAATCCCTGACATTTTCAAATCGTCGTATCGATTCGGGATGAATACTACAGATTATACATTGTATCGCCCACTTACAAAAGCAATGTTTGCTGTTGAGTGGCAAATTGCGCCGAACAATCCGTCTTTAAGTCACTTCTTAAATGTATTGTTCTTTGCTATAACTTGCTTAGTGCTTTTTAAAGTTCTTGTCAAATTATTTGAAGGGCAACTTATCTTGCCATTTATTACGGTGTTACTTTTTGCCGCTCATCCAATTCATGCAGAAGTGGTGGCAAATATTAAAAGTCGCGATGAAATAATTTCTTTTCTCCTCTGTATTCTCAGCGCCAGTGCATTCTATGATTGGATCAAAGAAAACAAAGTCTCTAAGCTGATTCTTGCCGTCACTTTTTATTTTATTTCTCTTTTCTCAAAAGAATCAACCATCACATTTATTGCTGTTATGCCAATGATGTTTTACTTTTTCACAGATGCAAAAAGGAAACATTATCTGAGAACATTTGGCTTGATGTCTTTTGTAACGATCATATTTTTACTTATCAGAAGAAAAGTTCTCGGTGATACCATTAGCCTAATTCCAAAACTCGACAACTACATTGCGGGACTGCCAAATTTTATTTCGCAAAAAGTTAATGCAATTTATATGTTGGGCTACTATGTGAAGACAATTATTTTTCCGTATCCGTTGATCTCTGATGGCTCGTTCAATCATTTTAAAGCAGTCACAATATTAGACTGGAAGTTTTTAGTTTCATTTGTTGGATTGATTACTGTTTTTGTTTATTCTATAATTACATTTAAGAAAAAAAATCTGATTGCATTTTCAATACTCTTCTTTTTTATTACAGCTTCGGTAGCGTCCAATATTTTTATGCTCATTGGAACAAACTATGGAGAACGATTGATGTACGTTCCCTCATTGGGATATTGTTTGTTGATTGCAATTTTACTCACAAAAATTTTTAAATCCGATTTAACAACAAGAAGCATAACATCAGTAAATACTTTTTTCAATAATTATAAATTCCCAATAATTTTCAGCTTCCTGATTTTTGTATTCTATTCTGTTCAGGCTTATAATAGAACTATGGAGTGGAAAGACAATTACACGCTCTATTCTACTGACTTGAAGAAAGTGCCTGACAGTGCTCACATGTTGTTTTATATTGCCAATCATATTTCAACAGACGAATACTATGCAACTTTACCTGACAGTGCGGCTATTAAGAAAGCACAAAAACAAGCGATTGATTATCTCACCGAATCAATCAAGGTATATCCAGAATATGCAGAAGGTCTTCAACGTAGAGCTTATTTGTACAAACAAGTGCATACTGAAAAACCTGCGGAGGAAGATTATTTGTTATCATTAGAGTACAATGCAACAAATCCTGTTGCAAATAATAATTATGGAACATTATTGTTTGAACAAAATCGATTTGAAGAGTCTATGAAATATTTTCAGGCAGCGGTGAGATACAATCCCAATTATGCTCACGCTTTGAATAATCTCGCTAGTAATTATGGGGTGTACGGACAAGGAGAAACGGAAGCAATAATTTCTGATCCTGCGAATGCAGAAACGCATAGAAAAAATGCTCAATTTAATTTTGATATTGCGATTTCCTATTTTCTTCTTTCAATTAAAGCTGACCCTGAGTTTGCCGAACCTTATCGTTTAGCTGCTATGACTTATCAAAAAATTGGCGACACTGCTTCTGCAGAACGATATGAAAACCTTTATTCAAAAGTAAAGAGAGCAAAAGACAATGCTAAAAATTGATATCCATACTCATATCCTTCCCAAAAACATTCCTGATTTCAAAAGCAAATTTGGGTATGGTGGTTTTGTTTCATTAGATCACCACAAACCTTGCTGTGCAAGAATGATGATTGATGACAAATTTTTTCGTGAGATACAAGATAATTGCTGGGATCCTGATGTGAGAATTTCAGATTGTGGAGAGCACAGTGTCGATGTTCAAGTGTTGAGCACAATTCCAGTGATGTTTAGTTATTGGGCAAAAGGAGAAGATGCACTCGATCTTTCTAACTATTTGAACGATCACATTGCTTCAGTCGTATTAGATTATCCAAAACAATTTATAGGTTTAGGAACAGTCCCACTTCAATCTCCTGACCTTGCAATTAAAGAACTTGAACGATGTATGAAAATCGGATTACGAGGTGTTCAAATCGGATCGCATGTGAATGATTGGAACCTTGATGCTCCTGAACTATTTCCTTTTTTTCAAGCCGCACAAGAACTCAATGCAAGTATTTTTGTTCACCCATGGGAAATGATGGGAAAAGAAAAAATGACAAAGTATTGGCTGCCGTGGTTAGTTGGAATGCCGGCTGAAACATCACTTGCTATTTGTTCAATGATCTTCGGTGGCATTTTTGAAAGATTGCCGAAATTGAAAGTTGCTTTTGCTCATGGCGGAGGTTCTTTTCCTGCAACAATTGGAAGAATAGAACATGGATTTAATGTTCGTCCCGATTTAGTGGCCATCGATAATAAAATTAATCCGAGAGAATATTTAGGCAAATTTTACCTCGACTCTCTCGTTCATGATCCAATGATGCTCGACTTCATTATAAAACTAATCGGAGTAAATAGAGTGGCATTAGGAACAGACTATCCTTTTCCGCTCGGAGAATTAAGTCCAGGCCAACTGATAGATTCAATGCCTTATGATGATAAAATAAAAGAACAATTGATGAGTGGAAGCGCTTTGGAATGGCTCGGACTTACGAAAGAACAATTTTTGAATGCATAGCATCATTTTTTTACAATTCAATTTAAAATTTAGTTGATGAAAAAAAGTATTCTCTTTATTTTTTTGTTGTCATGCATTTTTGTAAAAGCACAAAGAGGATTTGCATTGGTAGAACTTTTCACCTCTGAAGGCTCTGATACCGGACCAGTAGGAGAAGAAATAGTTAATCGAGTAGTAGATAAATTTAAGAGTGAAGGTCACGAAGTAATCCTTTTTCAATATCATGTCGACTACTGGAATAATAGAGGCTGGAAAGATCCATACAGTAAATTTCAATTTACAAGGCGACAAGAAAATTATTCTAGAGTACTTGCAGAGAAAGAACTTTATACTCCTGAAGTGGTGGTGAACGGAATGAAAAGTTTTTCAGGAACCAAGGAAATCTCAGTGAAAAATGAAATTCAAAACGCTTTAGCTTTTCCAAAAAGTTATAATCTCGTTGTTACGAAAGATGACATTGCGAACGACACTTTATATTTATCGTATGATGTTCCTGTTGATAACAACAACGCTGTCTTTAGAGTAGTCATCACACAAAATAATTTGAAAAGTTCAGTAACGAGCGGTGAAAATTCTGGAAAAAACCTAACGCATAACAATGTGGTAAGAATACTTTATTCTTTTGACGGGATTAAAAAAAATCAACGAGTGAAAGTTCCGTTAAATAAATTTAAAATTGATTCTTCGTGTTCGATGTATGGAATTGTTCAGAGTAAACAATCGATGAAAATTTTAGCCGTCACAAAAATTAAAGAATGAAAAATAAAAAAATCGGCCCATATTACTGAACCGGTTTTTTGTGTGGGAACAATGCTAAGGTTTTTACAAAGAGAATACTCTCGAAATATTAAAACCCAATCTAATTCCGGCATTGTTCCATTTTGATTGTGTGTGTGTGAAGAATTGATTTTCTATTATTCCAAAACTATTGGTAAACTGTATTTGAAACACGTGACCACCAGTTTCTAATTCATAGCCAATAGAGAAGGAATCGTAATTTGTGTCTTTTGATGTATTAGTTACTGCAGTATATTTATTAATCCTGTATCCGTATTCCGCAGTAATCGCTGCACGTTTTGTAAATTTCATTCTGAATAATCCCGATACACCGTAAGCGTCATTTTTGTCGGTTATCTGTTCCACTAAATTATAGTGTACAAACCATGGAGCGATTTGGGCTGAAAAATTCGGAGAAAATTTTCTTGCAAACATTATTTCATAACAATATGAATAACGACTGGAAGCATTTGCATATTTATCAAAACCATTTGCAAATTTATTCAAGTCTTTGGTTGCTGTATAATATGCGGCAGCTAATAATGTTGCACTGAATGGTAAACCATTGCTGGCTTGTCTGAGTAAACGATATTTTAAAAATCCATCTACTGTACGCTCGAAAGAACTTCTTCCTATGCCAAACATAAAACGACCATTAGGACTATACTCAAGACCCAGACGAATATTGGCCGGGCCATCTAGACCAAAAGCATTGTAAGAACCAGAGTTGATTGGTCCAAAGCGGTGAGAGATTCTAAAGTCAAGGGTTCTCGGTCCGAGCGACTCAATCGTGTGCATGTTAATTAACCGCGTCGATTTGAATGTCGCAATTGAATAATCTTTTTCATTGCTAGGTTCAAGTGTACTAAGCATGTCTTGTGCAAAGGTGTTTGAAGCTGCAAATGCAAACGACAAAATTAATAATAGTTTTTTCACAGAAATAATTTTTTTTATTTAATCTATCTCGATTTAACTTTATTTCATTTCTTCAATGTAGTCGTTTTTATAATTGAAGATTTTTTGAGTAAAATCAACCTGATTAAAGTATGTTTTCAGCAAGCCACTTATTTTTCATTTATTGAAGAAGACATATCTCAGAACAAACGTAAAGCTATTTTTAGTGCTATAAATAAAAATGTTGTTGAACGGGAATAAAATCTGCCTGAAACAAAAACTGTCCTCTTTTGGAAGGCGGCAGTTTAAGGTTTTTTACTAATTGATTAATATTTTTTGTGCAGAAATTCCTTCTGAACTTTCAATGGTAAGAATATAATTTCCAGAACTCAAATTTGAAGGCAAATAAAAATTTTCTGTGTGCTCTCCATTCACTTCAATTTTATTGAACAACTCCGCTGCTAACGAGCCTTGCATTGTAATGAGTTTTATTTTCACAGTTCCTATAGCTTTGGTTTGATAATTAACAGTGAAATGATCTTGTACAGGCATTGGATAAACAGAAATTTTATTCGCAGAGTTTAGATTTGAAATGCCACTGACAATGTTGAAGGTAACAACCTGATTAGAATAATAAACATAATCTCCCAGTGAAGTTCCACTTCCATTAGCAGCAACACCCGCAAAATAGAAATTCACATTTCCGATATTTGTTGCAGGAGAAGTCCAGTCAAAATTAAAGGCCATAGAACCGACACTTGCACCGCCGTTTAATTGTTGAACGACACTACGACGAACTACAGAATTAATGATACGAGTTTTAATTTGAGTTTTAGCGGAATTGGTGATTACCAATGTTCCTGCATTGTTTCCAGTTGTATCCAAGGCTTCTACGCAAAATCCAAATAAACTATTCCCAGATCGAGCTACTGTAACAGTCATGTGATAGGTAACGCCTGTATCATACATCAACGTTGGCATCATAGGCATATTTGTAGATGAAATTGAAATGGATCCTCCACCTGTATTGACAGCAAAAGAAGTGTGACAGCCAGAGGTCGTGCAATTTCCTTCACCGGGAGAATTAGTATATCCGGCTTTTCCGTTATCGGTGTTTGTTCCTGCAGTTAGAATAATAAATGTTCCTGCAATGGCTGTTAATAATAGTATTACTTTTTTCATTGAATTATTGGAATAGATGTGTGTAAACGATTTCAAAGTTAGAGTTAGTTCTTTAAGCATTCTAAATTATTAATTATTTTTTGTAATTTGTAACCGAACTTGCTAGTGTTTCATAAATTTACACTTTAGACTAAATGATCAATTGAACTTAATTTTAATTTTCGCAGTTGTCAAATCTAAAAAACATTCAGCATCTAATCCTTAAAAAATTATGAAGATATTAATAGTAGAAGATGAAAAACAACTTTTGGATTCTATGATGACTTTTTTAAAGGAATCAGGAATGCTGTGCGAAAAAGCTGAAACTTTAGCAGAAGCATCTGAAAAAGCAGATTTATATGAATATGATTGCGTTGTTTTAGACATTGGACTTCCAGATGGCAGCGGCCTAAAAGTCATTAACGTTTTACAGAAAAAACAAAATCAAACCGGCATTGTAATTCTGTCGGCGAAAAATTCATTGGACGATCGACTACTCGGATTAAATTTTGGTGCCGATGACTATGTCACGAAACCTTTTTATATGCCAGAACTTGTTGCAAGAATAAAATCTGTAGTCAGACGAAGATCGTTTCAAGGGAAAAATGAAATTCTCTTTAATGAAATTCGAGTAGTACCAGATGAAATGATGATGTATGTAAAAGATAAACTTGTTAGTCTGACAAAAAAAGAACATGAGCTGCTTCTTTATTTTTTAAGCAATCAAAATAAAGTTCTCACAAAAGAATCCATTGCTGAACACCTCTGGGGTGATCATGCTGATATGGCAGACTCCTTCGATTTTATTTATAGTCACATAAAAAATCTGCGCAAAAAAATGACCGATAATGGAGCCAACGATTATTTAAAATCAATTTATGGTGTTGGTTACAAACTATCGAGTGAATGAAATTACTAAACCTTACTAATCGATATTACATAGCGATAGCTCTTGTCTTACTTTTGGTGAGCAGTGCTTTTCTTGCTTATCGTGTATTGTATTTGGTGGACATGGAAGTTTCTGATCAGATGTTGATTGAGAAAAAAGAAATTGCCAAACAACTCGAATATCAAAAGGGAATCCAAAATCAACACATCGTTTTCGGCGATCGCATTGAAATAATTCCAATTCCTGAATTTACTTCTTTCAAAGTATTTATGAAAGATACAACGATGTATGACTTGAATCATGAGTCGAATGTTCCGTATCGAATGATGACTTATGAGCAACTTATCAATGGCCAAAGTTACCGTATCAAATTAGCACATCGTTTAACGCAAGCTGAACAATTAGCAGAGGGAGTTTTGGCGACTTTAATTTTAGTTGCTTTAGACATCATTGCGTGTTTTTATTTTTTGAATAGATGGTTCTCTAGTAAAATTTGGAATCCATTTTACCGGGCATTAAATGTTTTGAAAACATTTGATATGACGAAAGGCGGAACGACACTTTTTATGAGAAGTCAAGTTGATGAGTTTAACGCTTTGAATGCAGAACTTTCAAAGTTGACAGACAAGGTGAATAGAGATTATAGAAACCTGAGAGAGTTTACAGAAAATATGTCTCATGAAACTCAAACACCGCTGGCAATTATTAGAAGTAAACTGGAACTTCTTTTGCAAGGTGATTTAAATGAAAAGCAGGTCAATCAAATTTTAAGTACACTGGATTCGGTCAATCGATTGTCAAAAATGAATAAAGGATTGATTATGCTTACACGCATTGAGAACGAACAATATTCAGGAATGCAGTTAGTGGCAATGGGGAAAATTCTAAACAAACAATTAGAAGATCTTGAATTATTTATTACTTCAAAAAATCTTCAACTGCATACTGATATTGATGAAGAGGTTTATGTGAAAATGAATCCCAATCTCGCTGATATTTTAATCACCAATCTTTTATCAAATGCAATTAAATACAATTTAGAATCCGGACATTTGTATGTGACTTTTAATAGTTCAAAATTTGAAATAGCAAATAGCGGACACGCTCCAGTGCTTTCTCCTGATGAAGTTTTTGACCGATTTAAAAAAGGGGAGTCACCAGATAGTATTGGATTGGGACTGGCTATAGTCCGTAAAATTATTGACCATTGTGAAGCTAAAATTGTTTATTCATATCAAAACGACCTTCACACGTTCAATATCAGTATTCACAAAGAAAGAATAAGTGAATCGACAACAGAACTACTTAATTCATAACTTATCATTTACTTTTTGGATGCTATTTTAGATCTAAAAGACTTATCTTTGTATCATGTCTGATTTCCTTCATCACGAATGCGGTATAGCAATGATAAGGCTTCTCAAGCCTCTTGCTTATTATCAGAAAAAATATGGCACCGCTTTTTATGCCATGAACAAATTGTATCTCATGATGGAGAAACAACATAACAGAGGACAAGATGGTGCTGGAGTGGCCAACATTAAATTTGATGTTCCACCAGGCACAAGATATATCAGCCGATATCGTAGCAATGAAAAACATGCAATCACCGATATTTTTGGAAAGATCCAAGCGAAATTTGAAACTGTTACCGAGAAAAACCCCGAACTTTTAAAAGACACACAATGGTTAAAAGAGAACGTAGCTTTTACAGGCGAACTTTGGTTGGGTCATTTACGCTATGGAACTTATGGTGGCAATAGTATTGAAGCATGTCATCCGTTTCTGCGCGAAAATAATTGGATGACGAGAAATTTAGTCGTTGCTGGAAATTTTAATATGACGAATGTCGACGAACTTTTTCAAGATTTAATTAAGATCGGACAAAATCCGAAAGAGAAAGCTGATACTGTTACTGTGATGGAAAACATTGGGCATTTTTTAGACGAAGAGAATGAAGATCAATATGAAAAATTTAAAAAGCTAGGAAATAGTAAAGAAGAAATTTCTCCACTCATCGCTCAGCACATGGATCTGGGAAAAATATTACGCAACTCTTCAAAACCATGGGATGGCGGATATGCTATCGCTGGACTATTGGGACATGGTGACGCTTTCGTTCTTCGCGATCCTGCTGGTATTCGTCCTGCATTTTTTTATCGTGACGATGAAGTTGTGGTTGTAGCCAGTGAACGTCCGGCAATACAAACAGCTTTCAATGTTCCTGTCGAAGAAATTCATGAAATAAAACCGGGTCATGCTTTAATCGTTCGTAAGTCAGGAAAAGTTTTTGAAGAAATGATTAATGAACCCACTCAAAAACTTTCTTGTTCGTTTGAACGAATTTATTTTTCAAGAGGAAGCGATGTAGATATTTATAAAGAGAGAAAAGAATTGGGACGATTACTTTGTCAGCAAACTCTTCAAGCCATCGATTATGATCTTCGTAATACCGTATTGTCATTTATTCCTAATACTGCTGAAGTTGCATTTTACGGAATGCTTCATGGTATGGAAGATTATTTGCGTGATGTAAAGAAGAGAAAAATAAAAGCGTTGGGAAATGACATAACGGATGAAAAATTAATGGAGATATTATCCATTCGTCCGCGCGCAGAAAAAATTGCAATCAAAGATGCAAAGCTGAGAACGTTTATTACTAATGACGACGAGCGAAGTGATTTGGTTACGCATGTCTATGATATAACCTATGGAACAATTCGTAAAGGCATTGATAACTTAGTTGTCATCGACGATTCAATTGTTCGTGGAACGACTTTAAAAAATTCTATACTGCGCATGCTTGATCGATTAGGGCCAAAGCAAATTGTTGTTGTAAGCTCAGCGCCACAAATTCGTTATCCAGATTGTTATGGAATTGATATGGCACGCATCGGAGATTTAGTTGCTTTTAAAGCGGCTATTCAGTTGTTGGAAGAAAATAATTTAGATCACATTATTGACGAAACGTATGCTCGCTGTAAAGAACAGTTGGCAAGTGGCGAGAGGGAAATGAAAAATTATGTTCGAATGATTT
>JANLRG010000076.1:0-1319 GCA_031361545.1 Bacteroidota bacterium | reverse complement strand
CGACCCGCTGCCCAAAACCTTCAGCGTCCCCAGCGGCACCAGTCTGGATCGTCTCGCCACACAATTGCATGTCGCAGGTATTGTCGATTCCCCCTTATCGTTTCGCATTCTGGGCCGCGTGCTGGGCAAATCGACTGCGTTGAAAGCGGGCGTCTATGAAATCACGCGGCCTTTGACGCCCGTCGAGCTCCTGGAAAAAATGGAACGCGGCGACGTCGCCAAAGCCGGGGTGCGATTCATCGAAGGCTGGACCAGCCGCGACATTCGTGCCGCGTTGCGGCAGCAAAATCTGCTCAATCATGCCAGCGGCGGTTGGGCAAGCGATTTGGGTTTTGACCCCATGTTTAACTACACCAATCTGAATCATAAAGATTTGATTTCTAAGGTTTTAGATGAAAAACCGCTTCAAAAAACCCCTGGAACTGAATACCATTATTCTAATTTTGGTTTCTGCGTTTTGGGTCGCGTCATTGAAAAACTGTCGGGACAGACTTATCCTGATTTTGTAAAAAGCAAAATATTTACACCCAACGGCATCACGAACATGCAAATAGCCGGTGATACTGAGGGGGATAGAAAACCCAATGAAGTCAAATATTATGGTCAAGGGGGCGAAGATCCTTACGGCATGAAAGTCGCACGCATGGATTCGCATGGCGGCTGGGTAGGCACGGCCATTGACCTCGCGCGGTTCATCGTGCGAGTGGATAAATTCAACACCAAACCCGATATTTTAAAAACTGCCACCCTCGATAATATGTACACGCTGGGCATTGCAGGCAGCGGCTATGCCAAAGGTTGGGCAGTGAATAATGTGCCCAACTATTGGCACAACGGCTCTTTGCCCGGCGAGCAAGCCTTGATGGTTCGGACGGCAGATGGCTTTTGTTGGTCGGTATTGGTGAATACCCGCACTGGCAATATTGGCGGTGATATGGATGCGCTGATGTGGACGATTAAAAACAGCATCACTTTTTACCCGTCGTTTGATTTGTTTTGATTGTGGATGATTGGCGTGGTTGGGTGATTTTGAAAGAGGCTGCATCAATGTATGTTGAGGCAGCCTCGATTTATATTTTCCATAAAATATGAGACCACGGAATAGACTTGCGTGTCAGAGAGCCCAGCGCGAGTGTGCGGTTTTTCAAATTACAATTTGTAGGTCGCTTTATGAATATTCAGTGCCAGTAGATTATGATAAAATATCTACAAAACTATTATTAAACTCTGCTTTTTTAGCATCTTTTTCATTGTAGAATGGTAATCCCCAAACTGTGAAATTATCATCTTTCCAAAATTTTTCTATTATTGCATTTACG
>JANLRG010000072.1:0-2576 GCA_031361545.1 Bacteroidota bacterium | reverse complement strand
CATTGCACCCACCATTGGTAGTTATATGATTGTGTCTTTGGGTTGGCAATCGGTATTTTGGCTACAATCCTTCATGGGCGTTTTATTGTTGATAGCAGTCGTGTTTCTATTGCCTGAAAGCAAGCAACCCGACCCAACATTTTCGCTTAAACCCGCACCTATTATTTCAAGTTTCTGGAATGTATTCAAGACCCCTCAGTTTTTGACTTATACATTGGCGGCTTCTTTGGTTTCGGCGGGTGTATATGCCTATTTGTCGGGTTCGCCCTTTGTATTTATGAAGATTTTTAAAGTCAATGAACAGCAATACGGTTGGATTTTCGGCTTTTTGGCAGCAGGATTAATTATGAGTAGCCAATTAAATAATCTGTTGTTGAATAAATTTAGTAGTGAGCGGATAATTAAAACAACTTTGTTGATACAGACCACTATTGGCGTTCTTTTATGTGTTTCAAGTATAATGGGTTGGCTTACTTTATTCAATGCTATTGTACTTATATTTTTATTCTTATGCTGTCAGGGTTTCAGCTTTCCGAATGCTGCGGCTCTTTCGATGGCTCCCTTTAAAAAAGAAGCGGGTACGGCTTCGGCACTCATGGGGGCGTTTCAGATGGGATTTGGTTCATTGGCAGCCGCTTTGGTTGGTTATATGAGCAATGGTACAAGTGTCCCTATGACAGGCGTGATGGCGGGTTGTGCGGTATTGGGTTTAACTATGTTGCTCATTGGTTTATATAATTTAGAAGGGAAAAAGGTTGCTTTACAGTAAATATACAGGTAAATTGAAGAAGTGAGTACTCGACATACGGAACAAATCTACGGAGCATTGAAGGTTGAAATTGTCTACGTATTAAGGGCAAGCACCCGCTCAGTTGCCACGTTCCTCGCAATGACATTTACCCATTTTTAAACCCAAAACGCTCGACTATCCCTCTGATAATCAAGCGTTTATGATTCAACACCCCTCAGTATTTTACAATTAAAACTCCTGCATCTCCTGTTGTCCTTCCGGTTTTTTATTGCTCTTTTTGAATAAAGACGCATCGGCTTTGCCAAATGGAATTTGGAGAGCTAATTTAAAATAGCGGGTATCACGGCGGCGCATTGTCTCTTGGATATACGTTGGCAGTGTGAAAGTCGTAATGTCTTTGCGAGAGTTGAATACATCATTGACAGAAAATACCAAGCTCGCTGCATTATTGAAAAACGATTTTTTAACCGCAAAATCCATGTACACTATGCCTTGGCGATTGCCTTGTGGAATAGGGCGATTGCCTTCGTAAGCACCATTTAACTGCACTGAAAAATTAGACGGCAAGCGATAATTCAAACCCACTTTCGCATTGGCAGCCCAACCGCTGTTGGTGAAAGTATCAACCGTCACATTGAATTTGAAAACATTGGCATTGAGCATGACATCAAAGTTTTTACCAAAACCCAATTTTAAAGTGTTGTCAATGCCATAAGTCAATTCATTTTTACCATTCACAAAATTAGTCACCAATACTGAAGGGTCGGTTGCAGACGGGCTGACTAAAGGTTTGATGGTATTGGTTTCATTGCTCACATAGAGCGAAGACAACCAATTGTTAGAACCAAAAATTTTATTGTAATTCAACTCCGCCAAATTGATAAACTCTGGTTGCAAGGCAGGGTTGCCAATTTGTATATTTTGTTTATCATTGGACTTGATGCCTGGCATGATTTGCATCTGGTTCGGACGTTGTATTTTACGGCTGAAATTAACGCCTATTTCAGTCGCTTCATCTAATTTTTTAGAAATATAAAGCGATGGAAACAACGAATTCAACAAATCTTTACCCGTTGCATTCGGAAAATTATAGCCAAAATTAGGCTGGTCTGCCAAACGAGAAGTACCTGTCAAATTGGATTGTTCAAAACGCAAACCCGCTTGATAACTGATTTGATTTTTTAGGCGACCCGAATACATAATATAAGCCGCATTGACACTCTCGCTGACGTGCGCATCTTGGGAATATTGATTATCAATTATGTAATCATTATTGGTGTAATCAAATGGCTTGTAAAAATAGTTTTGATTACGGACATTCCAAAAACTGCGCACGCCCATTTCAACCTTTGTGGAGTCATTGATTGGATTGACATAATCCATCTGAAAGACGACTTGGTCAGTCGTATTCGCATCATTAATTTTTACTAATTCAGGATAATTAGCCAAAGCCACGCCCTTGCTATTGAAGCCCGATGTGTTCCAATTTGAGGTATTTGTCTTATCGCCCCAGCTATAATTGAGTAGGGTTGTTAACGATTTGTTTTTAGTAGCATATGTTTTTTTCCATTGCGCCTCAAGGCTATTTCTATTAAAATCATTTTCAGAAAGCGTTTGACGCGCGCCATAACTTGTTATTTGTTGAGCTGCCGTTAGAAATTGATAGTTTTGAACGGCTGAAATATCAAACAATCCGCCTGAAACTGTTCCTGATAAAGACAAAATATTTCTATTGTTAAGAGTATAATCTACGTTTAAACGCCCTGTTTGAAACAAATTTTTATAAGTAACAAGAGAATTTTGAGAATAATAATTTTGAACCACC
>JANLRG010000070.1:0-8024 GCA_031361545.1 Bacteroidota bacterium | reverse complement strand
TTATCGGTTTCAATCTCTGCGACCAGTTCTCCAGTCTTAATAGTATCACCAACTTTTTTATGCCATTTCGCTACGACTCCCTCAGTCATCGTATCACTCATCTTCGGCATTCTTACTACTTCAGCCATCTGCGAATTTTATTAATATGATTTTTAATGATCGATTTTAAACAATGATAAAAAAATTAATCCATAATGTATGGATAGTCCTTCTGAACATAAACATCAATGTACAATTCAGATGGATCAGGATAAGGCGACTCTTCAGAAAACTTTACACTATCTTCAACGATATCACGAATTTTATTATTGATGATTTCAATTTCCTCTGAAGTAGCAAATTTATTCTCTTCAATTTGTTTCAACACTATTTCAATTGGATCTTTTGCTTTGTATGTTTCTACTTCCTCCTTCGTTCTGTATTTCGCTGGATCACTCATCGAATGTCCTTTGTAACGATAGGTATTCATCTCCAATAGAAATGGTCCGTTACCAGATCGTGCATGATTCACTGCTTTTTCCATAGCAGTATGAACTTCTTCAACACTCATTCCATCGACTGGCTCGGAAGGAATATCATAAGACAAACCAAGTTTGTAAAGTTCCGTCACATTACTCGTTCGCTCTACGGATGTTCCCATGGCATAATTGTTATTCTCAATAATAAAAATTACAGGCAACTTCCAAAGCATGGCCATGTTCAGCGCTTCGTGGAATGCTCCTTGACGAACGGCTCCATCACCCATATAACAAACCGTAACATTTTTATTTCCATTGTATCTATCTGCGAAAGCAATTCCTGCACCAAGTGGAATTTGTCCACCGACAATTCCATGTCCTCCAAAAAATTTGTGTTCTCTATCGAACATGTGCATCGATCCACCTTTACCTTTTGAACAACCAGTTGCTTTTCCAAACAGTTCGGCCATTACTCCACGAGCAGAAACTCCTTTTGCTATTGCATGTGCATGATCTCGATAAGCTGTAATCATATTATCTTGTGGAAGTAGAACGGTCATCGCTCCAGCAACTACTGCTTCTTGGCCAATGTATAAGTGACAAAAACCTTTGATCTTTTGCATCCCATAAAGTTGTCCGGCACGCTCTTCAAATTTTCGCATCAACAACATATCTTCATACCATTTCAGGTAATGTTCTTTCTTGAATTTACTTTTAGCCATCTTAAATTTTAATCAGGATGGCAAAGATATATTTTATCCGCAATTTTTGCATTTATCGTTGAAATTGTTTGAAAATTGAAGATTGAAAACAGCTCGCTTTTTTAGAAGTGCATATTATTTCAATCGACAATCGAGAATTGAATTCTAAACACTTAATTTACAGAAACTTGAAATTGGACTTCTTCTCCTACCATCTAAACAGTCAAACTTAAGTAAGCTTAGCTACAGCTAAAACCTTCCAACAGCAAACAAATTGAATTGAATTTGTGAGTCTTATTCACCAATAAAAAACTGTTCACCAAATCCAAATATTGACAATAGGTAAATAGGTTTAGTCAGTGTTTAAGAGTGATATTCTACTCATTTTAGACGTCTGAAAGTTGACTGTAGAAAATCTATTTTTCAATCCGATATGACAGACCATTGTTGCTATACAAATCCTAAAAGTTGTCTATATTCGCATTCTTCAAAAATTAACAATGAAAAAGATTCAAATGGTTGACCTTAGTGGTCAGTATGAAAAAATACAAGCAGAAGTTGATCAAGCAGTTTTAAATACAATTCGATCGTGCGCTTTTATTAATGGACCGGAAGTAAAATCATTTCAATCGGAATTAGAAAGTTATTTGAAAGTTAAACATGTTATTCCATGCGCAAACGGAACAGATGCTTTGCAAGTGGCAATGATGGCATTAAATCTTCAGCCAGGCGATGAAGTAATCACTGCCAGTTTTACCTATGTAGCGACCGCAGAAGTCATTGCTCTTTTAAAATTGAAACCAGTTTTGGTTGATGTCTTACCAGGAACATTTCTGATAGACCCTCTAGCAGCAGAAGCAGCCATCACTTCGAAAACGAAAGCGATTGTCCCCGTACATTTATTTGGTCAATGCGCCGACATGGAAGCAATCATGGACATTGCCAAGCGCCATAATTTATTTGTGATCGAAGATGTGGCTCAGGCAATTGGTAGCGATTATTTTTATACAGATGGAAGTTCAAAAAAAGCAGGAACTATTGGTACAATTGGTTGCACTTCTTTTTTCCCTTCCAAGAATTTAGGATGTTATGGTGATGGCGGTGCTATCTTTACCAATGATGATGAGTTAGGAAAAAAAATTAGAATGATTGCCAATCACGGACAGTCGGTCCAATATTATCATGATGAAGTTGGTGTAAACTCTAGGTTAGATAGTATTCAAGCAGCAATCCTCAGAATAAAACTTCGCCACCTCGATGAATATGCAGAAGCAAGAGTTATGTGTGCAGATTACTATGACAAAGCTTTCGCAAATCATTCCAACATCATAACTCCTGAGCGTACAACAAAATCAAATCATGTTTTTCATCAGTACACGTTGGTATTAAAAAATGCAGATAGAAATAAATTGAGAGCATATCTGGCTACGAAAGAAATTCCAGCTATGATTTACTATCCTGTTCCATTGCATTTTCAAAAAGCATATAAAGATAGCCGTTATAAAGAAGGAGATTTTCCAATCACTGAATCACTTTGTGAGACTGTTATTTCATTACCCATTCACACGGAGATGAATGAAGAAACTTTGGCATTCATCACTCAAAATGTACTTTCTTTCTTCCAACAATAATCTGATTTATCAGAGATAAAAAAATAACGTTAGAAACAGATTATGAAAATAGCAGTAGTGGGCACCGGATATGTTGGATTAGTAACGGGAACATGTTTTGCAGAAACAGGCAATAGTGTAGTCTGTGTTGACATTGATCAATCGAAAGTTACTAGACTACAGCAGGGAGAAATTCCTATCTACGAACCGCACCTAGATGTTTTGTTTGAAAGAAATATCAAAGAAGGGCGATTACAATTTACCACTGATTTGAAAGAAGGAATAAAAGATGCAAAAATTATTTTCCTTGCACTTCCAACGCCATCCAATGAAAATGGATCAGCAGATTTAAAGCATGTACTTCATGTCGCAGATCAGCTTGGTCATTTATTAACTGAGTATTGCATCATTGTAAATAAAAGTACAGTTCCAGTTGGTACAGCTGAAAAAGTGCGTATGGCTATCGGCAATAACTGCAAAATAGAATTTGATGTCATTTCTAATCCTGAATTTTTAAGAGAAGGATTTGCAGTGGATGATTTCATGAAACCCGACAGAGTTGTGATCGGCACAGAATCAGAAAGAGCTAAGAAAGTGATGACAGAACTTTATTCACCATTTGTTCGTCAAGGCAATCCCGTGTATTACATGGACGAGAGATCAGCTGAGTTAACGAAGTATGCAGCGAATGCATTTTTAGCGACGAAGATTACTTTCATGAATGAGATTGCCAATCTCTGTGAAAAAGTAGGAGCCAATGTAGATTCTGTACGAATCGGAATTGGCTCTGATGATCGTATTGGAAAAAGATTTTTATTTGCTGGAATTGGTTATGGTGGAAGTTGTTTTCCGAAAGATGTTTTAGCTCTTCATCAAACTTCTTTAGAAAATGACTACCCTTTTCCTTTGTTGAAATCGGTAATGGAAGTTAATGCTAAACAGAAAGTAACCATCGTTGAAAAAATAAAAAGTCACTTCAAAAATGAATTGAAAGGAAAAAAAATTGCCCTTTGGGGATTAGCATTTAAACCAGACACCGATGATATTCGCGAAGCACCCGCTTTAGAAATAATCAATCAACTCTTGAATGAAGGTGTTTCTATCAGCGCTTACGATCCGGAAGCCATGAAGAATGTGCAAAATTTAATTGGAGATAAAATTACTTACGGAAAAAATGCTTACGAAATTCTTTCAGGTGCAGATCTTTTATTAATTGCAACTGAATGGCAAGCTTTCCGCACTCCTGAATTTGAAAAAATTGCTTCACTTTTAAAAAATAAATTAATTTTTGACGGACGAAACTTGTATGACCTTCAACAAATGAAGGACAAAGGATTTACTTATTACAGTGTCGGAAGAAATAAAATAAACTGAAACTCTTAGCTATGAAAAAAGTATTGATAACTGGTGCAGCCGGATTTTTAGGTTCACATCTTTGCGATCGTTTTATCAAAGAAGGCTATGCAGTAATTGGAATGGATAATTTAATTACAGGCGACTTAAAAAATATTGAGCATTTATTTAAGCTAAAAGAATTTGAATTTTTTCATCACGACGTTTCTAAATTTGTTCATGTCCCTGGTGAATTAAATTACATCTTTCACTTTGCTTCACCTGCAAGTCCAATTGATTATCTAAAAATTCCGATACAAACTTTAAAAGTTAGTTCGTTAGGAACTCATAATTTACTTGGCTTGGCTAAGGCCAAAGGAGCAAGGATTTTAGTTGCGTCCACTTCTGAAGTTTATGGCGATCCACTTGTTCATCCCCAGACTGAAGATTATTGGGGAAATGTAAATCCCATTGGTCCTCGAGGAGTGTATGATGAAGCGAAACGTTTTCAGGAAGCGATAACAATGGCTTATCATACCTATCATAATCTAGAAACACGCATCGTCAGAATTTTTAATACCTATGGACCAAGAATGCGATTGAACGATGGTCGAGTATTGCCAGCGTTTATCGGACAAGCATTGAGAGGAGAAGACTTAACTGTTTTTGGCGATGGTAGTCAGACACGTTCATTTTGTTATGTTGACGATTTAGTAGAAGGAATTTTTCGATTGATGATGAGTGATTATTATTTGCCTGTCAACATGGGCAATCCCGATGAAATTACAATCATGGATTTCGCCAATGAAATCATCAAGTTAACAGGCACTGATCAAAAAGTAATTTTCAAAGCGTTACCTCAGGATGATCCGAAACAACGTCAGCCAGATATTTCCAGAGCAAGAGATATATTAGGCTGGGAACCTAAAGTTCAAAGAGCAGAAGGACTGAAATTAACTTATGAATATTTCAAAGGGTTAAGCAAAGAAGACTTATACAATTCTGCGCACCGTTTTTCGTAATTTTCATGCTGAAATATTAGCTTTACATTCGTATATTCGTGCAAAATAGAATTCCTCAACTTGTATGGAAAACGAATATTTTGTACACCCCAGTGCATTTGTAGATGAGGGTGCTAAAATCCGCAAAGGAGCAAAAATCTGGCATTTCAGTCACATCATGACTGGCTCGGAAATCGGTGAAAATTGTAACATCGGACAAAATGTAGTCATCTCTCCAGATGTGAAACTCGGCAATAATGTAAAAGTGCAAAACAATGTTTCCATTTATACAGGAGTAACATGTGAGGACGATGTTTTTTTAGGACCTTCAATGGTTTTTACTAACGTAAATAATCCTCGCTCTGCAGTGGTCCGTCGGAATCAGTATCTCTTAACTAATGTTGGAAAAGGTGCGACCATTGGTGCGAATGCAACAGTTGTTTGTGGTCACAACATTGGCGAATACGCTTTCATCGGAGCCGGTGCTGTTGTCACTAAAGATATTCCTGCTTATGCTCTTGTGGTCGGAAATCCAGCTAAACAAACAGGATGGATGAGCGAGTACGGTCATAAATTAAAATTTGATGTTTCAGGAATAGCTGTTTGTCCTGAAAGCAAACAAGAATATTCATTAACTGGTAATAAAGTTCGACGAGTAAAATAATTATGTACTCAGACAGAAAAATCAAGTTCGGAATAATTGGATGCGGACACATTGGAAAACGCCATGCAGAAATGGCGCGCCGTAATCCTGAAATTGAATTGATAGCAATGTGTGATATCAAATCCAAAGAAGAAGTTGGTCTTTCTGATCTCGACATTCCTTATTTCAATTCGGTGGATGACATGTTAAATTCAAATTTAGAATTCGATGTGATTAACATTTGTACTCCAAATGGTTTGCATGCCGAACATACTCTAAAAGCTTTAGATAAAAAGAAACACGTTGTCATTGAAAAACCTTTAGCATTAACAGTAGCCGACTGCGAAAAAATTATTTTCAAAGCATTACAAGTTTCAAGACAAATTTTTTGTGTAATGCAGAATAGATATTCTCCTCCTTCTGTTTGGATAAAAGAAGTTGTAGAATCTCAAATCTTAGGAAAAATTTTCATGGTGCAATTAAATTGTTATTGGAATCGCGACGATAGATATTATACAGGTAAAAACTGGAAAGGATCTGCAGATTTGGATGGCGGAACTTTGTTTACTCAGTTTTCTCACTTCATAGATATTATGTATTGGCTCTTTGGAGACATTACAGATATGTGTGCAAAATTTTCCGATTTCACTCACAACAATACTACAGCATTTGAAGATTCAGGTATTGTGAATTTTAATTTTGTGAATGGTGGATTAGGTTGTATCAATTACTCAACTGCTGTTTGGGATAATAATTTAGAAAGTAGTATTACAATCATTGGCGAGAATGGCAGTGTAAAAATTGGAGGTCAATATATGAATGAAGTAGAATATTGTCATATAAAAGATTACCAAATGCCGAAACTTCCGCCTGTAAATCCAGCGAATGATTATGGAACGTACAAAGGCTCAGCTGCGAATCATCATTACATTATTGAAAATGTCGTTGATACCTTAAAGGGTAGGACAACGATTACAACGAATGCTCTCGAAGGATTAAAAGTGGTCGATATAATCGAACGTATTTATTCTCTTCGTCCAAAATCAATTTATAAAAAATAACAAACTCCTTTTATTCGATGCATAAGGAATTAATAGAAAAGAAAAAGAAATTGGCCGTATTAGGCCTTGGCTATGTCGGTTTACCAATCGCATTAGAATTTGCAGGTATGATTGATGTCATAGGTTTTGATATTAATGAAGAACGATTAGAAAAAATGCGCAATGGAATTGATCCGAGTGGTGAATTACCTGCAGAGAGCTTTAAAAATAAATCGATAGAATTCAGCTCTTCACTAGACAAATTAAAAGAAGCTTCATTTTTCATTGTTACTGTTCCAACTCCAATTGACGAACACAATTTACCAGACTTAAAACCATTGTTAAGCGCGACCAAATCGATTGGCAAAGTTTTGAAAAAAGGAGATTATGTTGTTTATGAATCGACAGTCTATCCAGGATGTACAGAGGAAGATTGTCTTCCGCTTTTAGAAGAACTTTCAGGATTGAAATGCAAAACAGATTTTAAAATTGGTTATTCACCTGAAAGAATTAATCCGGGAGATACAGAACATACAATTACAAAAATTTTAAAAGTTGTTTCCGGTTGTGACGAAGAATCATTGAATGAAATCTCTGAGACATATCAAATCATTGTAAAAGCAGGCGTTCATCGAGCTGCATCAATCAAAGTAGCCGAGGCAGCAAAAATTATTGAGAACACACAAAGAGATGTTAACATTGCTTTGATGAATGAACTAAGTATCATTTTCAATAAGATGGGAATTAATACGTATGATGTCCTGGAAGCAGCAGGAACTAAATGGAATTTCATTCGATTTCAGCCAGGTTTAGTCGGTGGACATTGCATCGGTGTCGATCCATATTATCTTACCTATAAAGCGCAAGAGTTAGGCTACCATGCACAAGTAATTAATAGCGGTCGATATGTAAATGATAGCATGGGATTTTATGTTGCAAAACAAACCGTGAAAAAAATTATTGCCGCTGGTAAAGATGTTTCAAAATCGAAAGTATTAGTGCTTGGAGCAACATTCAAAGAAAATGTTGAAGACATCCGTAATTCAAAAGTTGCAGATGTAGTGAAAGAATTAATTTCTTATGGAGTAACGGTAGAGGTTTCCGATCCAAAAGCAAATAGTGTAGCTCTCAATCATGAATATGGATTTGAATTAACTGAGAATATTGGCAATGATTATGATGCTGTGATTATAGCAGTTAATCATAAAGAATATTTAAACTATGATGAAAAATGGTTTA
>JANLRG010000064.1:0-1512 GCA_031361545.1 Bacteroidota bacterium | reverse complement strand
TATTGTGGGCAATGTCAGTTGTGGCTTTACTTCAAATGGCGTTGTTGCTGTCAATCCAGTATTGGGCGGCACGCCACCTTATCAGTATTCGCGCAATGCAGGGACTGCTTTTCAAGTGGGTAGCAATTTTACAAATTTGATTGTTGGTACTTATCCGATGCAAGTTAAGGACAGTAGAGGCTGTTTGTCAGTCGTGAAAAATGCAATAGTTGCCAACGATTGTCCTGTGACGCAACACCTGATTCAAATAAAACCGACACAGCTCATTCCGATTGTGATTACAAGCGTATCGCCAAATCCAGCAACAGAAGAATTGAGATTGGAAGTCAATAGCCTTTATAAACGGGAGCAGCAATTTGAGTTTTTTGATGTGAATGGTAAAGCTATATTATCCGAAAAACGACAATTAGACAGCGGCTTTAATCGCATCTCTTTTGATATTTCGAGCTTGCCTACGGGCGAATATTTTATTCAAACACCAGGCGTTAGCGAAGGACGCAATCAACCACGTCGTTTTGTGAAAGTCAATTGATGTACGATGTACGATGTTAGATGTACGATGTTAGATAGGTACGACCTCTTGAATATTAAGTGCTAACATCTAACATCTAACATCGTACATCGCCAATAATATCAAAAGAATGGCTTTTCATGCTCAAAATAAAATACGGGTGGAACGCTCGGAATCTACGCTTGGTAGTTATGAATCTCAATAGAGAAGCAGACCAAGAAGCCGCTACCTTTTAAGGTAGGGGTAGTTCACCTTGTTCAAAGTATGTTTTTGTTTGTACATCCCGATGAATCTTTGGACTTGTCGGGATTTTTTTATTTTTGGAAAAGATACCCCCTCAGTATTTTGCTTATTCAATTAAAACACTTACTTTTGCCATAGCCAAGCACATCCCTATTCACTTTAAATAATTTATTCTTATGACATTAGTAGCTGAAAAGAAAATGACAATAACGGACTTTCTCAAACGCGACGATTTTGAGGAAGGTTATATTTATGAATTAATAAACGGCGAAATTATGCAGAGAACTTCTCCCAACCTTGTGCATCAAGATGCTTCGATGATGCTTTCTATGTATCTCAATTTTCATATTGTTGAGCATAAATTAGGCAGACTTTATGCTGCACCAACGGATGTTTACCTATCAAAAGTGGCGGATTTGGTTGTACCAGACCTCAGTTTTGTGCCGACTGCCAATGCTGCTTACTTTCAACCAAGTGGTTATATTTTAGGTGTTCCCGATTTGATTATCGAAATTTTGTCTAAAGGTACGCATCAAGTGGATAGAGGTACGAAAATGCGGCTTTACAAACGTTATGCTGTTAAAGAATATTGGTTGGCTGACCCTATTAAAAAATCCATTGAAGTCTATGTTTTGGAAGCCGATGACTACATTTTGACATCTTACGCCGAAGAAGTAGGGGAAATTGAATCTTGGGTTTTGACAGATTTCAAATTAGAAGTAGCAAAAGTTTTTGTTTAAATCTTAAAGCCTTTTCTT
>JANLRG010000010.1:0-1152 GCA_031361545.1 Bacteroidota bacterium | reverse complement strand
AAGAAAATCGCACACGTGGGTTAAACCAACGATAAAGCACATCCACTAAGACATGACTCAAAAGTATAACAAGGCTTAAAAGCATGAGAACGGCATATACAAATGCCCAATCGTTGCTGAAAATCGCTTCAAGTGTTGTGCGCCCCATGCCTTGAAGATTGAAAATGAGTTCGACAGCAAATGCGCCTGTTATCATTGAAGGAATCATTTGACCGAATAGGGTGATAAGCGGTGTTAAGGCGTTTCGGACGGCATGATGCCATATAACACGGTTTTGGGGCAGACCTTTGGCTCGGGCAGTTTGTATAAAATCTTTTTTTAAGACATCAACGACTGCGCCTTGCATTTGTCGCGCAATGACGGTGATTGAATGCAGTGCCATACATATAATAGGTAGCACCAAATGTCCTGCGCTCCAAAAAAGGGTTTCCCAAACTGTTGCACCGACGGGGACATCAGTGGCTAAACCCACGTTGGGAAATATTTTTAAGCCATAAAATCGGGTTGTCAAAAACATCGCTGCCAATGTTGCTAACCAAAACGTGGGCAGCGCATAAACGGCAAAAATCAAGCGCATAACCCAACGGCCACGCTTATTTTGGCGATTCGTAGCAATAAAAACACCTAAGGGAACGCCCACTAAAAATGCTAAAAGAATAGCAAAAAGGCTCAAAACAAGCGTAATACTGAGGGCTGGTTTGAGTTTTTCAATAACGGTTTGGTCATTTTTAGTGATACCAAAATCACCTTTTAAAAACTGTGTCAGCCAATGATGGTATTGATTGTCGAACCCAAACCAATGAAAATGAGGGATATAGAGTAGGCGAGTCGTTGTATTTTGTTTGAGATGCGCGTATGCGGCTGCAATTTTTGTCACATCAGTTTTAAAAGCCGTTGTATCTGACAAACGTTCTAACTCATTGATATGGAAGGAAATAGCTGCGTCTGAATGTTGAATCAAAAGCTGTTGAACATTATTTTGAAAAATACCCCCCTCAGTATTTTGTTCAATTTTTGATAAAAAAGCCTTGTTTTCCTTGTGGAAAGTTGAAACAGCAGACCAATTGCCATATTGCCAAATCAATTGTTCAAGTGCTTTTTGTTCATCACGATGTATGATTTTATAAAAAGTATCGGGGAAAGCGGCGGGTA
>JANLRG010000924.1:0-1409 GCA_031361545.1 Bacteroidota bacterium | reverse complement strand
AGTAAATTTTATAATAGCGGGGACCGGAATCGAACCGATGTCCGCCTTGGCGGATATGAGCCCAACGAGCAATGAATGATGGTTATTTTTAGGCACAAAAAATCCCCAGATTTCTCTGAGGAATTTTTCTAGGTAGCGGGGACCGGACTCGAACCGATGACCTTTGGGTTATGAGCCCAACGAGCTACCAACTGCTCCACCCCGCACTATATCTTAAATAGCTTATATTCAATAAAACAGCTATTTTCTATTCTTATTTTGGTCTGCAAAGATATAATTCGTTCTTTTACTTATTCAAAAAGTTTAAAATATATTTTAGAATGGCGCATAAAGCAGGTTTTGTTGGAATTATCGGTAAACCGAACGTTGGGAAGTCAACTTTAATGAACCAAATTATTGGTGAGTCTTTATCTATTGTCACCTCAAAAGCACAAACGACTCGACATCGAATCAAAGGAATACTCAATACTGACGACTATCAAATCGTTTTTTCTGATACTCCTGGAATACTGGAACCACATTATCTTCTCCAAGAGAAAATGATGGACTTTGTGAAGGAATCGCTTGAGGATGCTGATGTCGTACTTTTTATTACCGACAACACAGAGACTTATATGGATGATTCAATCGTGAGCCGATTGACTGCGATAAAAGTTCCTCTCATTATTGTAATCAACAAGGTTGATCTTTCTATGCAAGACGAAGTCAATAAATTAGTTCATGGCTGGAAGAAAAAAGTAAATCCTCATGCTGTGATTCCTGTTTCAGCATTACAGAAATTCAACATAGAAAAAATCGCCGAAGCGATCATTCCATTATTGCCTGAAGCACCACCGTTTTATCCGAAAGAACAATTGAGTGATGCTAACGAACGATTTTTTGTAAGTGAAATTATTCGCGAAAAAATATTTATGCATTACAAAGAAGAAATTCCATATTCAGCAGAAGTCGGAGTAGAGTCATTCAAAATTGAAGGTAAGCTTGTGAAAATTTCTGCTGTAATTTTTGTAGAAAGAGATTCTCAAAAAGGAATTATCATTGGTCGTGGTGGCGATGGTATCAAGCGAATTGGTACTGAAGCCAGAAAAGATATTGAAAAGGCTCTAGGGAAAAAAGTATTTTTAGAACTGTTCGTGAAAGTAGAAAAAGAGTGGCGGAAAAATGAAAATAAATTGCGTCGTTTTGGTTATACAATGTAATGATGAAATTTCTTAAGCGATTTATTTTTTTTCTCATATTATTTTTAAGTTTAATTGTCGTTGCTATTGTTGTCTATTTCTTTTTTCAACGACCGAAATATTCAGGTACAGTAAAAATGGCTGGTCTCGATTCAACGGTTACTGCTTATTTTGATCCTTATGGTATTCCTCACATTTATGGTAAAAAAGAAGAAAATGTTTTTCAAGCAC
>JANLRG010000880.1:0-10008 GCA_031361545.1 Bacteroidota bacterium | reverse complement strand
GTTCACCCTTTGGAATAGATTGCTCAGGCTTAACACAGGTCGTTTGCAAAATGTGTGGAATTGCTGTGAAAAGAGATGCTTCGCAACAAGCCAACGGAGGAGAAACAATTTCGTGGATTCAAGAATCGAAAGCTGGAGACTTAGCTTTTTTTGATAATGAAGACGGAAAAATTGTTCACGTCGGAATTGTTGCAGACAATAATCAGATTATACATGCAAGCGGAAAAGTTCGGATAGATCAGCTTGATCATCAAGGAATATTTAATAAAGAGACCGGGAAATATTCCCATAATTTGAGGGTGATAAAAAGGTATAGTTCCTAAACAAACCAAATCTAATAACAAGAGTTCAGATTAGTGATTGATAGAGAAAAAATAAATCCGATCCACTTACATGATTATCTCGTAAATCTTTAAATGAATTATGTAATTCGTGAGTGAGTAATAATTAATAAATTAGTTCAATTATTTTAACGCGATAACTGCTAAAAATAATTGATTTTTGGCATGAAATTTAGACACAAAGCTTGAACATAACCCACTATTCAAATGAAAAAAATATACTTTGCTATTTTAATGTTGTTATTTATTTATGGCTCTACAGCAAGAGCACAATCCAATCAGGACACTCCTATTTCCCTTTCACAAGAAAAGATGAATGTCTTTTTTAGTAATACAGAAGACATGATTAGATTAAGTTATACAATGTCTGCTTCTAGTCCAGTAGAAATCAAAATAGTTGACATCACTGGAAAGCAAATCAAAGCTGTTAATTTCCCAATGCAGTTTTCAGGTTCTTACTCAGATGTGATTGAAAGAAATGGATTGAGAGAGGGAATTTACATTTTAGAAATGACTTTTTCAGGGAGAAGATTTATAAAGAGATTTATAATTTCATAAAAATAAAAAAAATCTAAAAGGCCGTCTATACCAGACGGCCTTTTTTATCGGTTAACTTTATTAGGAAGTGATTTAGAATTAAGACAATTTGGCTTTCTATTTTTTAACAGTCTGACATTATGCGCCTCCAAACTCCCATTTCAATGCTTGGCCATTCTTTTGACGCAAAATAATCTATGAATTAATTGAAAAAAATTTCCTATGAATCAAAATAATCTGACAATAAAGTCTCAAGAAGCTTTACAAGCATCGCAGCAAATTGCTCAATCAAATGGTCAGCAATCTATAGAACCTGCACATTTACTAAAGGGTATTTTAGAAGTTGATGAAAATGTTATTCCATTTATTTTTAAAAAGAATAACATTAAAATGGATAAGTTGATTGACGAATTAAACATTTTGATTTCAAGTTATCCTAGAGTTGATGGTGGTGAAGTTTACCTCAGTCAAGAGACCAATAAAATTTTTCAACAAGCAACCGCGATCGCTAAGGATATGCAGGATGAGTTTGTTTCATTAGAGCATTTGTTTCTAGCTATACTGAAAAGCAAAGATA
Source organism: Bacteroidota bacterium (assembly GCA_031361545.1). Lineage (GTDB taxonomy): Bacteria > Bacteroidota > Bacteroidia > AKYH767-A > 2013-40CM-41-45 > JADKIH01. The sequence goes on along the minus strand of JANLRG010000880.1, from coordinate 8,553 downwards.
AAACTTCATCCCTTCTCAAAAACGAAGGACTCAACGAAAAGCAAGTTACGTCAGCTATAGCACAGCTAAGAAAAGGATCAAAAGTCACAAGCGCGAGTGCAGAAGAAACATACAACTCATTAAGTAAATATGCAAAAAATTTAAATGAGTTAGCCCGTCAAGGAAAGTTGGACCCCGTCATTGGCAGAGACGAAGAAATTAGAAGAGTGCTACAGATTTTATCTAGAAGAACCAAAAATAATCCCATTCTCATTGGAGAACCCGGTGTTGGAAAAACTGCTATTGCAGAGGGCTTAGCGCATCGAATCATTGATGGCGATGTTCCTGAAAATTTAAAACAAAAGCAAATTTATTCACTTGATATGGGTGCGTTGATTGCAGGAGCAAAATACAAAGGTGAATTTGAAGAAAGATTAAAATCAGTAGTGAAAGAAGTAATTTCTGCTGAAGGAGATATAGTTTTATTCATTGATGAAATCCATACCCTAGTTGGAGCGGGCGGCGGTGAAGGTGCAATGGACGCAGCTAATATTTTAAAGCCAGCATTGGCAAGAGGAGAACTTCGTGCAATTGGAGCAACAACACTCGCAGAATATCAACGGTACGTTGAAAAAGATAAAGCGTTAGAACGAAGATTTCAAAAAGTAATGGTTGAAGAACCATCGACGGAAGATGCCATTTCAATATTAAGAGGATTGAAAGAAAGATATGAGGCGCACCATAAAGTAAGAATCAAAGATGAAGCAATTATTTCGGCTGTAGAATTAAGTGAAAGGTATATAAGTGATCGGTTTTTACCTGACAAAGCAATTGATTTAATGGATGAAGCCGCAGCAAAATTGAGATTAGAAATTGATTCCGTTCCTGAAGAGTTGGATGAGTTTAATAGAAGAATAATGCAATTAGAAATTGAACGGGAAGCGATTAAGAGAGAAAAAGATGAACGAAAACTGAAAGAGTTGAATGAAGAGATTGCCAATTTGAATGAAGAAAGAAGTCAACTGAAAGCAAAGTGGGAATCTGAAAAGCAAGTCGTTCAAGGAATACAAAAATCAAAAGAACTAATTGAAAACTTAAAACTAGAAGCAGAGCAGGCAGAGCGAGCTGGAGATTATGGAAAAGTTGCGGAAATAAGATATGGAAGAGTAAAAGAAAACGAAGAGAAACTTCATGAGCTCGAACTGCAATTATCTTCTATGCAAACAGAAAAAGCATTAATAAAAGAAGAAGTAGATTCCGAGAATATAGCAGAAGTTGTAGCAAAATGGACAGGTGTACCGGTAAGTAGAATGTTACAAAGTGAAAGAGAAAAACTACTTCATTTAGAGTCTGAACTTCACAAGAGAGTAATTGGTCAAGACGAAGCGATATCAGCTTTGAGTGATGCTGTGAGAAGAAGCCGCGCTGGTTTACAAGATTTAAGAAAACCAATCGGTTCGTTTATTTTTTTAGGAACTACAGGTGTAGGAAAAACAGAGCTAGCAAAAGCATTAGCTGAATTCCTTTTCAACGATGAAAATTCAATGACCCGAATTGACATGAGTGAATATCAAGAGCGACATGCTGTTTCACGATTGATTGGAGCTCCTCCAGGATATGTTGGTTATGAAGAAGGAGGACAATTAACAGAAGCTGTTAGAAGACGCCCCTATTCTGTTATCTTATTAGATGAAATTGAAAAAGCGCATCCTGATGTATTTAATATCTTGCTTCAAGTATTGGATGATGGTCGATTGACTGACAACAAAGGGAGAACAGCTAATTTCAAGAACACAATAATTATTATGACCTCAAACATTGGATCCCAAATTATTCAGGATAGTTTTGAAGTGATGAATGATTTAAATTCTGATGAAATAATCAGTCAAACAAAAGTGAAAGTATATGACTTGTTGAAAAAAACAATTAGACCAGAATTTCTTAATAGGATTGATGAAGTATTAATGTTCCAACCTTTGAATCGTGATGAAGTAAAAGAGATTGTTAAAATTCAATTTAGTAAACTTCAAGCAATGCTCGCTAAAAATGAGATCACAATCACCGCTACTGACGACGCAATTGACTGGCTATCTCAATTAGGTTTTGATCCACAGTTTGGCGCAAGGCCATTAAAAAGAGTCATGCAGAAAAAAGTATTAAATGAACTCTCCAAGCAAATACTTTCAGCATCTATCAATAAAAATGATGTCATCGAGTTGAACGTTAATAAAAATAAGGACTTTGTTTTCAAAAACATTGCAAAAGAGGTTGTTATTTAATTTATATTCAATCCCATCAAATAATACAAGAAACCGGTGTAATTACCGGTTTTTTTATTTTTATTGTTAATCAATGGAGTAGAAATGATATTTTTGAAGCAAATAGTACCATCACGAATATAATCCTGAGATTTCTCTGTGTAGAGCGATAATGAAAAAGGAATATTAATTATATAAATCGAAACATGAAATTCTTCTCATACTTAATAGTGCCATTTTTTCTTCTAACAAATAGTTATTCGAAAGGAAGTTCTTTCATCAATTATTTTGGTGATAGCACTGAAACAAACTATGGCCACTCAGTGGTTCAATTTCCAAGCGGTTCAATTTTTTTCTCTGGCTATTCTGAAAACAATTCAGCCAATTTTGGACAAATTATTTTGACAAAATTCAATCAACAAGGAATAGAATTATTTACCAGATATTTTGGTGACTCCCTACATCATTTTGTCACTAATAGAATGGTGAAAGATCAAAACAAAAATTTAATTATTGCAGGATCTAGAATAAACAGTAGTGGTTTGTATCAACCTTATGCACTAAAAACAGATTCGAACGGAATAGTAATTTGGCAAAAAGAATTTCCTGCTGGATTAAATTCACAATTCAATGGTGTGTGTGTTTTCCCCAATAACGATATTGGCTTTTCAGGTTTTGAAACCGACACTGTTAATTCAGGTTTAAATATTTTGTGTGTTCGGACAAATGAAAATGGTGACATAAAATTTCAAATTTCAGTTGGCGATCCAATTATTACTGAAACTTCAGACAATTGCATAAGTCAAGATAATAATGTGATGTTAGCTTGTGGAGATAAATTAGCTCATCCAGGAATTTTTAATCCATACGTTATTGCCGTCGATTCAAATGGAATTTTAATTTGGGATTTAACAGTTTCTAATTTACATAATTGCGGCAGTAAGAATTTATTTATTGACCGTAATAATGATCTGTTAGTCGTAGGTGAATCATCAACAGATTCAACAGCTCAATTCGATATATTGCTAAGTAAAATAGATTTACAAAATCAATCGGTGAAATGGTCAAGAATTATTGCAGGGTCAAATGAAAGTGATGCTGGATTTGCTGTCACCGAAAATTCTTCAGGAAATTATTTAATAGCTGGATATGGATTTGACACGACTACACTTAAAAAAAGAATCGTTTTGATTGAATGCGATAGCGCCAGTATTGAAATTTCAAAAAAATATTATGGCTACTCCCCGATTAATATTGGTTATGAAATTCAAAACTCAATTAATGGAGGAATATTGATAGCTGGAACTGATTTTACGAATGGAAAAAACATATTAATTTATGACGATTCTTTTTCGAATAACATTCAAAATATATTGAAAAAACCTACCAAAATTTTCCCAAATCCGGTTAGGAATGGAGGTATCCTTTTCAGTCAACAAAATTTTTCTGAAATTCAAATTTTTGACCTTACCGGAAAAACAATAATTCATTTGAAAAAGGAAAGCAACAACCACTTTGAATTACCATCACTGTCAAAAGGAACATTTATTATCAATTTGAAAAATAATAATGTTAACATCACAACAGAATTGATTATCATCGAATGAGAAATCATATTCAACAAATTCTAACACAATATTGGGGACATTCATCCTTTAGACCATTACAAGAGGACATCATTCTTTCTATTTTAGAAGGTAACGATACCTTGGCATTACTTCCAACAGGTGGAGGAAAATCTATTTGTTTTCAAGTTCCAGCCCTTGCCAAAGATGGAATTTGCATTGTCATCTCACCTTTGATTGCATTGATGAAAGATCAAGTAGAAAACCTGCGGTCTAGGGGGATTTCAGCTATTTCAATCGTATCTGGGATGAACAGAAATGAAATAGATACAGCTCTTGATAATTGTATTTTCGGGAAAGTGAAATTTTTATATGTTTCACCAGAGCGGTTAACATCAGAATTATTTATTGAAAGGTTAGAAAAAATGAATGTCAATTTGCTTGCAATTGATGAAGCACATTGTATTTCACAATGGGGTTATGATTTCAGACCAAGCTATCTTAAAATTGCTGAAGTACGCCAACATTTGAAAGGTATTCCTGTTCTCGCTCTTACAGCATCAGCAACAAAAAATGTAGAAATCGATGTTCAAAAGAAATTAGAATTCATCAACGGAAAAGTTTTTAAAAAAAGTTTTCAAAGAAATAATCTGTCGTATGTTGTTCTCTATGAAGAAGACAAACTTGGAAGATTATTGAAAATTGTAAACTCACTCAAAGGAATAGGAGTTATTTATGTGAGAACGAGAAAAAAAACAAAAGAGATTGCAACATTTCTGAAGGCAAAAAACATAATTACGGAAGCATATCATGCGGGGTTAACAGGAAAGGAAAGAGCACTTGTTCAAGAAAATTGGATCAATGAAAAAACAAGAATAGTTGTTGCTACCAATGCATTCGGAATGGGCATTGATAAAGGAAATGTCCGCTTCGTGGTTCATATAGATGCTCCAGAAAGTTTGGAAGCTTATTATCAAGAAGCAGGGCGAGCTGGAAGAGATGAACAAAAAGCATATTGCATTCTCATTTATAATCAGAGTGACAGACAAGAACTAGAGCAACGAATTGATTTAACTTTTCCTGAAGTTGAAAAAATAAAAAATGTTTACTCTGCTCTTGGTAGTTATTATCAACTTCCTGTTGAATCAGGACAAGGAGTCAATTTTGCTTTTGACCTATACAATTTTTGTACTACGTATAATTTTCAAATGGCTGAAACGTATAATTGTTTGAAAATTTTAGAACTGCAGGGGCTTATTAGTTTGTCTGAATCAGTCTATCTTTTGTCCAGAATAATTTTTTCTATTCAAGCTGAATCTCTCTATGAATTTCAAGTTCAGAATCCGAAATTAGACCATTTTATTAAAGTGTTATTGAGATTATATGAAGGCGTCTTTGACGAATACGTAAACATCAAGGAAGAAGATATTGCAATGAGAGCAACGATAAAAAAAGAAGAAGCCGTTCAACTTTTGTGGACATTAAATCAGTTACAGATAATTAAATATATTCCTAGTACTGACAAATCTCAATTGACATTTACCCAAGCCAGAATCGATAAAAATAATTTGACAATTGACAGGCAAAACTTAGCAGACCGAAAAAAAAGATATATTGAGCGAGCGAGATCATTACTTAATTATGCTGAAACACAAAATAGATGTAGAAGCCAAATGCTAGTTGCGTATTTTGGTGAGACAAATACAGAACGATGTGGAATATGTGATTACTGTTTAGAGCGAAATAAAAAAGACATTTCAGATTTAGAGTTGGAAACCTTAACTACTCAAATTAAAAATTTACTTTCTGAAAAGTCGATGATTCTTAGCGAACTTATTCTCCACCTTCGACCTTTTTCAGAGGATAAATCATTAAAAGTTATTGAATGGATGTTAGATAGCGGAAATATTTCCTATTTAAAGGGCGAAGAATTGATGTGGCAAAGAGATTAGAAAATGGAACCTGAAGCGCTGCTGAATAAAAGTAATATTTGGTGGATCAAAATTGAAAAAAATCCTACTTGAAATAATAAATAACATTTAAGCAAACAGTATTATAACTATTTACGAAAGTTGACTGGCGCAAATTTGTCTGCATGAATGATTTTATACAATATGCATTGTTAGTTACTCAACAAAAACATCAAGATTAATTGTTTTCACAGGCTTCAAATTGAGTAAATTTACGTCCTATGGAAAATTACCCAAAAGTTATTCTACATTCAAAGAAAGATCGTTCATTGCGACTCTTTCATCCTTGGTTATTTTCGGGAGCTATTGAAAAAATTGAAGGACAACCATCCGAAGGACAAATTGTAGAAGTTTATAGTAAAGAGAATGAATATTTAGCCACTGGACATTTTCATGAAGGCTCAATCAAAGTAAGAATTTTCTCATTTGAGAAAACAAATTGCGATGAAGAATTTTGGACTCAAAAAATTCAAAAAGCTTACCAAAATCGCCAGGCCATCGGGCTAACAAACAATTTTTCTACCAATGTTTATCGGCTTGTTCATGCGGAAGGCGATGGACTTCCAGGACTAATCATTGATATATATGATAGTGTAGCCGTTATTCAAACGCATACAATTGGAATGCACGAACAGAAACTAAATTTTGTAAGTGCACTAAAGGAAATTTACGGAAATAAGTTAGAGGCCATTTATGATAAAAGTTCTGAGACAATGAGTAAGCAAAATGCCTTACAACTTTCAAATGGATTTTTACTTGGTGATAAGCAAGAGACTAAAATCAAAGAAAATAACATAGAATATTTTGTGAATTGGGTAGAAGGACAAAAGACTGGCTTTTTTATTGATCAGCGAGAAAATCGTTTTTTACTTTCCAGATATTCAGAAGGCAAAACGATCTTGAATACTTTTGCCTACTCTGGCGGATTTTCTATGTATGCATTAGTATCAGGAGCTAAAATGGTTCATTCCGTTGATAGTTCAAAAAGAGCGGCAGAGATTGCAATAAGAAATGCAGAATTAAATAACTCCTCTGACAGGCATCAATTTTTTCAAGAAGATGCTTTTGACTATTTAAAAAGGAGCCAAGAAAAATATGATGTTGTTATTTTAGATCCGCCTGCTTTTGCCAAACATTTATCTTCAGTTGATAAAGCAATGATTGGTTATCGTAATCTTAATACCGATGGATTTAAGAAAGTGAATCCTGGAGGATTGTTATTTACATTTTCTTGCTCTCAGGTAATTGACAAAACATTGTTTAGAAAAGTTATTTTTCAAGCGGCCGCACAGTCTAAAAGAAATGTTAGAATTCTTTACCAACTTTCACAAGGCCCAGATCATGCCATCAGTTTATATCATCCAGAAGGAGAGTACCTCAAAGGATTAGTTTTACAAGTTGATTGATATGCTAGTAAAGAATACTTATAAAGACATCCTAAAAATTGCATCACCAGTAATTATCGGTAGTATAGCTTTAACGATTCTCAATGTCACCGATACAGCATTTTTAGGACGAATTGGTGAAAATGAATTAGGAGCCTCTGCCATTGGCGGTGTCCTTTATTTTGTTTTTGCGATGATAGGAATATCAATTGGTATTGGTACACAAATTATTATTTCAAGACGTTCAGGAGAAAATCGTGCAAGTGCTGTCGGTGAAATTTTTGACCAAAGCATTATTATTTTATTAGCAACAAGTGTAATTCTATTTTTTATTTTAAAAATTATTGCGCCTCCTATTTTACATTCAATATTAGGAAGTGAAGAACTTTACACAGCAACCATTTCATTTTTAAAATACAGATCAATAGGAATATTTTTTGTAATGATAGCAACAGCTTTTCGTTCCTTTTATGTTGGAATTGCAAAGCCAAAAGTATTTGGATATTATAGTTTCATTATGGCAGCTATTAACATTGTTTTAGGGTATGCATTAATTTTTGGAAGATTAGGATTGCCGAAAATGGGAATTGCTGGAGCAGGACTTGCTTCTTCCATTTCAGAGTTTATTGCTCTTATCTATATTTGGTCCTATACATTTTTGAATAAAGATTTTAGCGAGTATGCGTTATTTAAATTTCGAAGTTTCAAAAAGTCTATGACAATTAAAATTTTTGAACTCTCCTCTCCTATCATTGTCCAAAACTTACTATCAATGGGAGCTTGGTTTGTATTTTTTATTTTCATAGAAAAAATTGGACATCACGAACTAGCTATCTCCAATATTGTAAGGGGCACTTACATGATTAGTATGACACCGTTTTGGGGGTTGTCGGTTGCTTCAAATAGTATGATCAGCAACATAATTGGTCAAGGCAAAAAGGGAGAAGTAATTAGTTTACTCAATAAACTAATCCAACTTACTATTGTCGTTTCTGTAGTTATGATTTCTATTAATTTAATCTTTGAACATCAAATACTGAGTATTTTTACTTCGGACCCTAAAATGATAAATGATTCAATCACTTGTTTTCGAATCGTTGATTTGGCCTTGATATTTTTTGCTGTCGCTATAGTTTGTATAAGTGCAGTTAGTGGCACTGGAGCAACCAAGGTTGCACTGTATATAGAAATTGCAGCCATATCAATTTACATGATTTATAATTATCTTATTACATTCGTATTCAAAGGGAGTTTTGAAATAGTTTGGCTTTCTGAAATAATCTATTGGTGCTTCACAGCAATTGTCTGTTTGTGGTATATGAAATCGGGAGCTTGGAAAAAATTAAAACATATATAAATAGGTTCAAGGTTTAATTGCTTGGTCATTCATGGCCAA
>JANLRG010000877.1:0-3718 GCA_031361545.1 Bacteroidota bacterium | reverse complement strand
GAAATTACTCTATGAGAATCGTGGAGAAAGTACTGGCTCTTTGACGAGTCTGATCAAGGCGCCGTTCTTCAGGATTGGAATGACGGAAGTTTGATTTGGAGTCAGGCAAAATTTAATGTCCTTCTTTAAATTTAATCTTGACAATCGCTCTTTGTGTGATGCATGAGCTAAAAATTTAATCGGATCCTTTTCTGCTTGCTGATATAAAAATTTCAAAGCCAAACAGGCGTCGCCTAATTTATATTCTTCACTCAAACTTGTGAGCATTTCTGTTACAGCACCTGCAAACAAAGCATCTTCCAAATTAAATTTATTTTTCCATCCTGAACATAACAACAAGACGCTTCTTTTTTCTGAAACTAACCATTCACAAAGTGCATTGATGTTTAAGAAAGAACCAACTACAACTTTATAGGCTTCCTTAGCTGCTTCGATGGCTTGAGTACCGTTAGTGGTTGTTATGACAATCGTTTTACCTTTCACATTTTCTCCCATGTAACTATAAGGAGAATTTCCAAAGTCAAAACCTTCTACCGGAATTGCATCGCGCTCTGCCCCTACTAAATATCCTTTCTCTTTCCATTGCCTGGCTTCATCAATCGTTGCAACAGGAATCATCTTTTCGGCGCCATGTTCGAACGCAGTACAAATTGCCGAAGTAGCACGAAAAATATCGATTATTACAACAATACTCTCTTCATCCTTATATACTGAATACAAGTGAGGCGAGAAACATGCATCGATTGAAATATTTTTCATTCAAAAATTTATTTTAATTAATTACTTTTTATAAAATGGAACTTTAACAACTTGTGCTTTCAAAGACTTGTCACGAATACTAATGAAAATTGTTTTTCCTTCTACTGCAAATTCAGGAGATAAGTAAGCCATTCCTATTGCTTTCTGTAATGTCGGTGACTGAGTACCGCTAGTAACTTTTCCAATCACATTCCCATCACCATCCAAAACTTGATAACCATGTCTTGGAATTCCTCTGTCAATCATCTCAAAACCCATCAACTTTTTCGCAACTCCATTTTCCTTTTGTACTTTGAGTGCTGTACTATTTGTAAAATCTTTTGTAAATTTTGTTATCCATCCAAGTCCTGCCTCTAATGGTGATGTCGAATCGTCAATATCATTTCCATACAAACAAAAACCCATTTCCAATCGCAATGTATCGCGTGCTCCTAAACCTATCGGCTGAATGTTATTCTTTTTACCCGCTTCAAAAATAGCATTCCAAATTTTATGTGCTTGTCCGTTCTCACAATAAATTTCAAATCCACCAGCTCCAGTATATCCAGTCGCTGAAATCAGAACATTGGTTTCTCCTGCAAACACTCCTTTGCGGAAATTATAATACTCAATGGACTTCAAATCAATATCGGTTAATGATTGCAAGGAGTCAATCGCATGTGGTCCTTGCACAGCTAACAAAGATGTTTTATCTGAAATATCATGCATCTCTACACCTTTCTCATTGTATTTACGGAGCCAGTTCCAATCTTTCTCGATATTAGAAGCATTGACCACTAACATATAAGTCTGATGATCGATTCGATAGATAAGCAAATCATCCACAATTCCTCCGTCTTCATTTGGAAAGCAACTGTATTGCACTTTACCATCTGTCAATTTAGAGGCATCATTGCTCGTCACTCGTTGAATTAAATCAAGAGCATGTTCTCCTTTCAAAATGAATTCTCCCATGTGAGAAACATCAAAGACTCCAACGCCATTGCGAACTGTTTCATGTTCGATATTGATGCCGACATAAGAAACAGGCATCATATAACCTGCAAAAGGAACCATTTTCGCTCCTAAAGCCACATGAATATCATTAAGTGCTATCGTCTTTATTTGAGTGTCTGTCGTTTCCATCGGATCTTGTTTATTCAGCCCCGAAGATATAAAAATGATCTAAATTGTTCAATTACTGTTAAACGAGTCGAGCCTTTTCATACAATTAAAAAAATACAGAAAGCTATTTCTTCATTTTAAATAAGTTAAGGAAATTCTGGCTGTTTGACTTAACTGAATAGTTCTTAACTATTTTAGCTCTTGTATGTAAACTAAGTTCTTTAACCAAATTAGAATCTGTTAGCACTTGCTTTAAATATTCCTTCCAATCACTATTGCTAATACAAACAAATCCATTGATTCCATGATCAACGATCTCGGCATTCACTCCCACATTTGAAACAATAGCTGGTATGCCTAAGGCCATATATTGCAAGGCTTTGAAACCACATTTCCCTTTTGACCAGACATCATTAGGCAAAGGCATGATACCAATGTTAAACATGAGAAGATCTTCAATCTCCGTTGACTTATTCCATTTGACAAAACGAAGTGATTTTAAATGAGACCTCGGTGGAATATCTGCAATGACATGAAACTCGAAAGTGAATTTTTTCTCAAGTTCCTCCAATACTGGAAAAATTTCGTCGAGATACTTTAATGTAGAATGCGACCCAGTCCAGCCGATGACAAATGTAGAGCTGTTCTGGTCTTTCAACGTATTGTGATAATTTTCAGTTTCAATTGTTGTTGGATTGATGACTACATTATCATTGAACTTCGAAGCATATTCCGCTAAATATTTATTTCCAACGGAAACGACGTTCACCCATTTACAAATATCTCCAGCGTTTTTAAATCTTTTAAAAATACTCGTCAAACCACTATTCGAATCAGAAGTATTAGGAATCCAAATTGCATCATCAAAGTCAAAAATGGTGTACTTTCTAAACACTTTGGTGACGAGCCATGTAAAAATCGGAGGACCAAAAGGAGCAGCCTCGCGGTGAATAAAAACTGCATCGTATTGGTAGATTGATAAAAGGTCCTGAACTCTTTTCAAATACCCCTTCATTAGAGCTAAAGACTTTCTTAGAAAATGACCTTTCTGATAGAGTATTTTCCAAGAATCTTTATCAATAAATGTAGATGTTTTGAAAGTGATTCCCTCTTGCTCCAACAACGTTAAATATTGTTCATAACGAAAACGCTGGCTGGGAGCCTCGGTAGATGGATAGGGAGCGATAAATAAAACTTTCATTCTTCACGACAAATATAAACGGACAATGGCACATGTCAAAGAAGAAAACAACCTAGGTGTAACAAGTTTCTACCACGCATTTAAGCTACCAATCACTATGATTTAATACATTACCAATAATGAATAAAAACTTATATTTGGTTCCTATATGATAATTAGAAAACTATCTGATCGGAATACTCCTCGCTGGATTATATTTTTAATAGACCTGTTAATTTGCACAGGGGCTCTCCTATTGGCCTACCAGTTGAGATTTAATTTCAGAGTACCGGAAACAGAAATTAGACTTTGGAAAATATCTTTCACGACAGTCATTTTTGTTCGTGCTTTCAGTTTTTTTATATCTAAAATTTACAGCGGAATTATTAGATACACAAGTACCAAAGATGCTCTTCGGGTATTTTTCACCATCTCTACGGGTTCCTTACTTATGGGACTGTCGAATTTTATCTCAGTCAAAATAATAGGAGTTTATCTTGTTCCATTTTCTGTTTTGATTATAGAATATTTTGCTTCTGTTTTTTCACTTACTGCTTTTAGAATTTTAGTAAAAACTATTTATCAAGAATTGAAAAATCCAACTCGCGATAAAAAGCAAGTTATTATTTATGGAGCTGGTGAAGCTGGTTTAATTACTAAACGCGCTTTAGATAG
>JANLRG010000852.1:0-2556 GCA_031361545.1 Bacteroidota bacterium | reverse complement strand
AACAATAGGATTTGAAAATTGTATATTAAAAAGAAAAGCTGCAAGATTATCTCCTTTTTCATAGAGAAAATTTACATCATTAGGGAAAAGGCTTAATTTATTGAAAGGGGAATTTTTACCTGTATCGTGAAAATGGTATTTTTTTAAACCTTCTAAATAAAAACGTACATATCTTGCCCTGTAATTATCACTTTGTTTAATTTCAGCTAATTTATTTTTTGAAGCAATATTTCTTCCTTTATCTTTTTCATATATTAGGTATTCATTGATAAAAATTAACCCGTCTGTTCCTTTTTCTAAAGTAAAAGAATAACCATTAATTTCGTTATTAAAAGATAAATTCGCTTCGATTTGTTGAGTGACTTTAGAGCTATGATGTAAAAACTTATCCTCCCCACCATTTAAACCCACGTAATCAGGCAATTTGCGCTCATACAAATTATAGAGAAACTCAAAAAAGGATAAGAAATTAGATTTGCCTGAGCCATTCGCCCCTATCAAAATATTGATAGGACGCAATTCTACTTTTGCATCTTTAATAGATTTATAGCCTTTGATGTGGATGTAATCCATAATTTGAGAATCAATTTAAGGTTTCATAAGCTGAGTACCATTTTGCAAATGTAGTTAATTTTTGATTCCGTTTAAAACATAAATCAGTTTAGTGTTATCCAAAGTATATTCAGTATCCATGCGATAAGCCACTAAATGCCCGTCTTTTGCCACGCTGTAGTCTAAACAGCAAATATTGTCTCTGTAAATGGAGGGTTGTCCTTTGAGCCAATAGTGTCCGAAAAAAACTATTTTATCGTCTGCTCGATAATAATTAGGGTGTTGCATATGCCTTACGTCAATCGCTGACTCCGGTAAATTGTCAATTGACTCTACGCTGATTTGTTTATAGGTTATCGTTGCAGGGTTTTCCCACCATTTGATTCTGATGTCAGTTCTTTTTGTACCATCTTTATCCTTAAAAAACAAACCATCGGGCATTTTCATTTCTTTGCCTTTCAAGATGTCATCAATGGCTTCATTTAGAGGCGTTCCGACTGCTACAGATTGATAAATCAGTTCGTCTGTCAAGAGACCTTCTTTCAGATGCTGGCGCAAATAATGGATGTGGGCGGCATCCCAACATGCATGAACGGCTCGGAAGTGGTCGGTTTCATAATACAGGGGCAGCGTCTTAAACCAATCTAAATATTCCTCATATTCTTTTTGTCTATTTTGAAACTGTTTCAAGGTTTCGTAATGTTGGATGATATTTTTGATGTCGTGTTTGCGCAAGTGACCACCTTCAGTTTCTTGAAAATGAAAACACAGGGCATTGTATTCGTGATTGCCCATCAAAGCTATCGCTTGTTCATTGTCCACCATGGCGCGCACGATGCCTAAAGTCTCTTTTATCTGAGGTCCCCTATCAATATAATCGCCCACAAATAATACTTTTCTATCGGGGTGGGTGTATGCGCCTTTTTGCTTTTCGTAACCCATTTTTTGCAATAAGGCTTCTAATGTATTGGCGTAGCCGTGGATGTCACCTATGATGTCTGTCATTTTTTTTTGTTTTACTGAGGGGGTGATTTATAGCTTTTATATTTTTATGTTGCGCCTTTAGAATGGCTTACGAGCGAAATGACTGTTCGCACCCTGTCTTTCCCAAACGCCCCCACAAATCTACCCCTGAAAAACGGGATTGCTCGTTCGACCCCCCCTTTTTATGGCGTGTTTTGTGAGTTGTTTTTTAAGAACAACCCGACCCAGCAGGGTTCTTGTATCTTTTTCAATTGATATGTGAGTTTATGATAGTTAATAAATCTTTGCTTAAAATATTTGATTTGAGCATTTTCGTTCTAACAGAATTTGTTTGTTCATTTATCCAGTGATAAAAGTCAATGACAATTTTGATAGCTTCCTCCCCATTATTGTTTATTGGTTGTATATTTTGTAAACTATCTAATATTTTTAAATCAAGTTTTTCTAAATCATCAGGGAAATATAATTCAAACACACAATGATTTATAACTTCGTCAATAGAATGTATGATAAATTCATTATCAATATATTTTATTATATGCTGATTTTGAGCTTTATATACTAATAAAATATAGTCAACTAAAGATGCTAAAACAAAATCATTCGTTGAATTGACAATAGGAATTTCAAGTAAAGGCTGTTTATCTACTTGATAAAGATTACCTTGTAATTTACCTTTGAACTTTAACCAAAATGCAATAAGCTTAGAATTGAGGATTGCAGTCAAATACTTTAGATTAAGACGGTCTGTTTTAATCACAAAATATGTTTGTGAGACATAGCAATCAAAATCGGTGTATGTAAATGTGGGTCTAAAACATTTACGAACAGACATAATTTTATTTCCCGTGAAAAATCTTTCGTCTCTACTTCTGTGTAAACCATATGGTGCAAAATCAGATGTTATTCGCTCCGCAAAACGGTCAAGATGTGCTTTAATTGAAGGATAATTATCTATATTTTTGTTTATTCCAGATGAGGTATAAATAACCTTTCGCAGCTGCAATAAAAACTGTTACA
>JANLRG010000443.1:0-1328 GCA_031361545.1 Bacteroidota bacterium | reverse complement strand
TCTTTTCTACTTCAAAAGCCGAACTGGCTGCCCTAATTTTAAAACCCCGATTCAATAAAGCCGTAGCAAAACGCGCATTATTCAACGATTTCCAATCAGCCAAATAAGCATACGCCTTCATATCACTTTTGAGCGACATCGGAAAGGTTTTATAATCATACGTTTGAATCGGGTCAATACGATCTTTTGAACCATAGGTTTCTAAGCCGAAAGCATGGGGCAATGACCATGCAGTAATATCATAAGTAGCCGAATCCACCAATTCAGGCTCAGGATCAAGCAAGATTTGAGTCAAAATACTCATCGGTTGATAAGCACTCACTACCACATCTTCCTCTGAAATACTGAGGGGAGTGTCTTTACCTGCCGCATAATCGTAGGCGGTCGTGTTGCGCGAGCCTTTTATACGACCATATTTTATTTTATGACGATCCAACAATTCACAAAATGCTTTAAGTTTTGGACGAGGATTTGAGCCTTTTATGATGTAAGATTTTAATGCACCAGGCGGATTAGCTGTTGAGTTTTTATAAAAATTATCAAAATTATCTACCAACCGTTGAGCATTTTTAGAAGAAATTTCAACCGTTGAAAGCCCCGTAGTCAAGTGATGAGCTACTCTATCTTTTAAGGTTAAAATATTACCACTTTCAGTTTGAATAGCTCGCCCTGCACTGATACCGCCCTGCTCATAAGTCATACCAACCGCACCATTATAGGTCGGATAAGTATCGCCATAACTTGGATAGAGCAAGTCAAAAACCTCTTTTGTAAAATACAGCCAACCTTCTTTATCAAAGTATTTTGCATGATTTCTACCAATTTCTACTTGAAAATCGCGCTGAAATGGCGTAATATACTTGTGGAACGGCTGTGCTGCTGGCGCAAAATAATAGGGGTTATTGTAACCCATTTCATGAAAATCTGGCACCACATGCGGCATCCATTCTTTATAAACCGCCAACCGTTGTTGCGATTCCACTTGCGTACACCAAGCCCAATCTCTATTCAAATCAAAATAATAATGGTTGACTCTGCCACCGGGCCAAGGCTCACGGTGTTCACGTGCATCCGGGCTGGTGTTGGGTGTTTTGTCAGCCACATTATTATACCAATGCGTATAGCGGTGATTGCCGTCAGGATTCACGCAGGGGTCAATTATAACTACTGTATTTTTCAACCATTCCTTCGTGTCAGCACGGCTTGGATTGATTAATTCGTATAATAACTGAGGAGCTGTTTCGCTACTCGCAGGTTCGTTGCCATGTACATTCATCGAAATCCAGACGATGGCAATCGGGTTAGAATTATCTGCTTTACCTTCCGCC
>JANLRG010000759.1:0-1739 GCA_031361545.1 Bacteroidota bacterium | reverse complement strand
CGCAATTTCGATTTTTATGAGCCACGCACGGTGCATGAATCGTCGCTTTCGCCTTGTGTCCACGTAATATTGGCTGCTAAAATTGGCAACTATGATAAGGCTTACGAAATGTACCTTCGCACCAGCCGTTTAGACCTTGATGATTATAATAACGACACCGAAGACGGCTTGCACATCACTTCTATGGCAGGCACTTGGATGTCGGTCGTGAAAGGCTTTGGAGGTATGCGAGTGAAAGATGGTATGGTTCATTTCAATCCATATCTACCGAGTGCCTGGCAATCAATTGCGTTCAAAGTCCGTTTCAGAGGCTCAAGTTTGGAAGTGAAAGTGACTAAAAATGCTGTAGAAGTACAAAATCTCAGTGCTAAAGCGATAGATGTGATGATTCATGGCGAGAAGAAACATGTGGCTGCTCATCAATCTTTGGAGATAGCGATGAATGAAAGGGCGATGGCGTAAATGTTAGCTCAGTTTACTAACAAAGTTATTTTAGCTTTTACAGCCGCACTATACTGACGGGTATGATGCGGCTGTTATATTTGCTCAATATATAAAAGTGATTATTAAAATTAACTGGTTAATAAATCGTGTTTGAACTATTTTAAAAAAAAATTACTTTTGTATGAAAAGTAAATCCATAAATTTAACTTTATTGCTAATGACAACCCAGACCTCGCCGACACAACCTTTAAATGAAGTTCAATTGATGTTGCTTCGATTGTTCAGCCGCCCGATGCCTGAATATGACTTAGAAGCTATTCGCGAGATGCTTTTATCTTATTACGAAACGACTCTGCATAATGAAGTGGAACGTATCATAAAAGAAAAAGACATCACGAGGGCAGATTTTGATGTTGTTTTGAATAAACAACAACGGACTAAACTATGAGAGTTATCATTGATACCAATTGTCTTATTGCTTCTATCCCGCCTCAGAATCCTGAATATTGGCTTTACTTAGCTTTTCGGAACAAAGCATTTGATTGGGTAATTAGTAATGAAATCATACTCGAATACGAAGAAGTTATCGGTGATTTCTATTCACCTTACACAGCTGATTTAGTTTTAAATATTTTGCTTACTGTTTCCAATGTCACTCGTTCAGAGCCGTATATTCGGTGGCAATTAATATCTGAAGACCCAGATGATAATAAATTTGCTGACCTCGCTATTTCTGCAAATGTTCACTATTTAATTACCAACGACCACCATTTTAATGTTCTAAAGCAATTGCCTTTCCCAACTGTCAAAGTTGTATCTCTTGCCGAATTTCAGGAAATCATGGGTTATTGACCAAATTTAAGCGAAACTTGCCTAAATACTGAGGGGGTATCAAATCGCATCAAGATTCCGATTTTTCAAATTATCCACACTCCAAATCCCTGCTCCTACAAACATATATTGTATAGCAAAAAGAGCAAAAAGAAATGGGTGTTGGTCTTCATACCATACTTTACCATGACCAATATAAAATGCAATAAAAAGCATTGTCCCCAATAATAACACAGAAGCCCATTCAGTTTTGAATCCAATCATAAGCAGAATGCCCGCTACAAATTCAGCCGCTTTTCCAAAGAAAGCCATCCAATACGCTTGTGGAAGCTGATTAAATGCTTCCCATTTGGCATATTCTGCAATTTTATCAGACTCAAATATTTCCCATCCATGATAAAAAACAAAGAACCCGATGACTATCCGAATAAGCGCATAAATGCGTGATGCTGTAATTGAATTTT
>JANLRG010000750.1:0-2150 GCA_031361545.1 Bacteroidota bacterium | reverse complement strand
CTTTTGAAAATGTCGAACTGCCATCTAAATCATTGATTTTCAATTTATAATAAGTTGTACCGTTGAAAGGTTTTTCGTCTATGAATTGATACGTCGCATTTGAACCTTGTGCTTTGACAGTGCCTATTTTTTTAAATATTTGTCCGTTAGGGCTACGTTCAATATCAAAATGTGTTGTCTTGATTTCGGTTGCTGTTGACCACTTCAAAACATTACCAGATGGAGAAGATGTCGCTTTGAAATCAAGTAATTCCACGGGTACAATACCCGCCATTTCGTAAGCTCCTCGGTCAACGCCAGTGCCAAGCGGACGGATATTGCCCTCAAAATCAGTGGTAACGTCAGGAAAACTGATGCCACTATTGACGGCAGGGCTGGTGTTGCTCACATGGAAGTCTGCTACTAAGGGGTCTATTGAAGGATTGAGAAACAAAGGATTCGTGGCTTTCAAATCATTTACGCCACTTACTGAGGGGTTGTTGCCTTGATAAAAAATATTGTAATTGACGGTATGGCTGGTGTTATTGAAATTGGTATTGATGTTTTTACCTGAAATACCGACGATGATATTGTTCAATATTTGCACATTTGTTGTTGCATTGCCATAAATGTTGCCGTCATTATAGCCTGAACGTTGCCCGTCTTGATAGGACACATTGTGAATGATGTCTATATTATTTGTAGAATACGCATGAATGCCTGAACCACCATTGCCGAAGACAATATTATTGGCAACCAATGTTTTAGCCGCATATACGCCATAGGTACTGCCGGCTTGTGTGTTTCTATAACTGTCTAAGATAATACCATTGCCATCGGACAATTTACAGCCATTTGTCCACTGTATTTTGCTGTCATTGTTGTAGGATTTGTTGCGCTGTATAAACATTTTATAACCTGTATTGCTGTCTGAATTGTAGGGCTGATATATCGTAATACCGCTATTGGCATAAAAAGAATAAAAAGCATTGCGATAAACGGTATTGTCCTCAATCGTCACATAATCGACGCCTATAGCGGCTATGCCACCGCCACCGCAATCATGTACAACGCAGTTGAGAATTTTGATGTGGTTAGAATTGTCTGTTGTTGTCGTATTACTCCCATCTTTCACAATAATGCCGTTGCCCGCATAAATGGCATTATAGGTTGGATTGGCGCATGTGGCGTAGTTACCGTATTGACTTTCTGCCCCTGCGACGGTGCGTGTATCTGTTGCCCCTTTGTAACCTTTTACTTCAATGCCATTGATTTCGATATAGGATGAGCCATTGATGATTTCAATGCCATTGGTGCCGTTAAATTCAATAAGTGGCGATTCATTTGGATAATTCTTGAAAACCAAATAGCCCAAAGCCGCACTGCCCGACTTCGTGATGGACAACACTGCTTGCGTACCCGCTACCGTATAAGTGCCACCACGCACATAGACAACATCGCCGCCTTTGAGGGCGATATTGTTAACTGCGGCTTGCAGCGTTTTTTTAGCCGTTGCCTCCGTTGTACCCAGACCATTGTCGTTTGGACGTGAGGCATCCACGTAGTAATCTGTTGCGCCTAAAGCTACCGTCAATAAGAGGCATAAACTGCTGATATATATTTTGATAATATTTTTAAAAAGCATAATCTTTTATCAATTTATATTAATGAATATGTCGTATGGTAATGTCATTTAACAAAAGGTACACTCATATTATCATGGCTACCGATATACTGTGCCACATAATAGCCTTTCGGTAAGCTCGAGGCGTCGATATGCGTTTGTAGGGTGTTTTTCGCGACTGTGTATTGTCCCAGTATTTGACCATTGATAGAGATTATTTTTATGACCGCTTCTGCTTCGGCTGCTCTATGTATGATGGTTACATCTGTACTGACGGGGTTGGGAAATACCTTTAAACTATTTACTTTTTTACTGTCTAATTTTATCGTTACGACATTGCTGTATTTAAAAGAACCATCGAAATCCATCATTTTTAAGCGATAGTAATTAATATCACTATTCAAAGTATTGTCATCAAATGTATAACTGCTGGGTTCGCTCTTGTTTTTGGCTGCTACGGTGCCTATGGTTGTAAAATCTTTACCTGTGGTGCTTTTTTCTACAATAAAGGCTTGTGCATTCTTCTCTGAAGCCGTTAACCATTGCA
>JANLRG010000687.1:0-10637 GCA_031361545.1 Bacteroidota bacterium | reverse complement strand
TTTATGCTGAATCATTTGGTGAATTATCTTCTCATCAACAAGAAAAACTAACAACAACTTTAGGAAAAAAAATAAAATTTGAAGAACTAAAAAATAGTATTGATTTTGCTTTTTTATGCCTTCACGGTCCTTATGGTGAAGATGGGCGAATTCAAGGAATCTTAGAATATCATGGTATCCCTTATTCTGGCTCTGGCATTCTTTCTTCATCAATTGGAATTAACAAAGCAATTCAAAAGCAACTGATGATAGCTGCTGGATTTAAAAGTCCCGCTTTTTTCTCTATTCTTAAAAACAATTATTCTAAGGATGTTCTACCAGCATTATTTGAAAAGACAAAAAATGAAATTGGATTTCCATGCGTCATAAAACCTGCTAATCAAGGATCGTCTATTGGAATTACGATACTTTCAAAACCTGATACTTCTGAATTCCTTAAAGCGATTGAGAGTGCATTTTTTATCAGGACTATTAAAAAAGAGGAATGGCAAACATTAACTGTAAAATCCAAAATCGAATTTATCCGAACACTCACTGACATTCGGGAAGGTGTTGGAATACCAGTGCAACTTTTTGTGAACAACAAAACAGAAATCATTCATCATCCTGAAGTGCTACTTGCAAAAATCGATTATGCTTTCAAAGTTGGCGCCGATGAAATTTACTTGGAAAGTTTAGATGGCGAAAGCGAAATTTTAATAGAAGGATTTATTGAAGGGAAGGAATTTTCCTGTATCGTTATTCGCAACGACGACTTCACTCCTATTGCCTTACCACCTACTGAAATCAAAAAAGGAAAAGAATTATTTGATTACAGAAGTAAATATCTGCCCGGTTTGTCAAGAAAGATTACACCGATAGATTTAGAGAAGGAAGCAATTGAAACTATCAGACAAGAATGCGAAAAACTTTTTAGCCATTTACATTTCAATGTCTATGCACGTATTGATGGATTTTATACCTCTGATGGAAAAGTTTTTCTAAACGATCCCAACACAACTTCAGGGATGATGCCATCTTCTTTCTTTTTCCATCAGGCTGCTGAAATCGGATTAAATCCTTCTCAATTCTTAACATACATTATTCGTACATCTCTTTTAGAGCGTACGATTGATATGCGCGATCGTTCAGCAATAAAAATGATACTGAAAGAATTGGACAAATCTATTCTCAATTTAAAATCGGAGGTCTCTAAAAAAATCAAAGCCGCTGTTGTCATGGGCGGTTACTCTTCTGAAAGACATATTTCCATTGAGAGTGGTAGAAATATTTATGAAAAACTTTCTTCATCAACCAAATATTCACCCTTGCCTGTATTCCTGACTGGTTCAAATGAGCATCACGAACTTTATCTCATTCCAATCAATTTGATGTTGAAGGATAATGCTGATGACATCAAAGAAAAGGTTGAACATTATCATGTTCACGATGTCATTGCTGAAATAATGAATAAGTGCAAAGCAGTAACCTCAAAATTTACTGACGGACAAAATGTTCTTCAACCACAAAATATTTCATATTCAGATTTGGCAGGAATGTGCGATGAAGTATTTATTGCTCTGCACGGACGACCAGGAGAAGATGGCGAAATTCAAAAAGAATTAGAAAAATATAATTTACCTTATAATGGATCGGGAGTAGAATCTTCAAAACTGACGATCAATAAATTTGAGACGAATGAAGTTCTCCTAAGAAATGGATTCCATGTTGCCAAGCATGCTTTAGTAAATATCACTAATTATTCAAAAGATCCAGATTTATTTTACAAAGAGATACTCGCTAATTTCAGATTCCCTTTCATTGCTAAACCAGTCGATGATGGATGTTCGAGTGCCGTTAAAAAAATAAAAAATGAAATAGAACTAAAAGCCTTTTCATCATTAATTTTTCGTCAGCAAGATGAACTAATGCCATCAGAAGCATCTGTCTTAAGTCTGAAATTGAAAGAAGAGTTTCCGCGAAAAAATAAATTCCTTATTGAAGAATTAATTGAAAGACAAGATGCCACTCATTTTTTAGAAATTACTGGAGGTCTCTTAACTACAATCAATGACAAAGGAGAATGCATCTATCAAGCATTCGAAGCTTCAGAGGCTTTGTCTGAAGGTGATGTTCTTTCGTTAGAAGAAAAATTTCTTGCTGGTCAAGGACAAAATATTACACCTGCTCGATACGCCACAATCGAAAAAGAAAGACAGCGGATTTCAGAAGTTATCAAAGCTGAACTAATCAAAGCTGCAAAAGTATTGGGCATTGAAGGTTATGCACGGATCGATGCTTTCGTAAGAATTTTCGCAGACAGAAAAGTCGAAGTCATTTTTATCGAAGTAAATTCTCTTCCAGGAATGACACCAGCTACATGCATTTTTCATCAATCTGCTATTGCTGGTCTTAAGCCTTATGACTTCATCGATAAAATATTAGAATATGGCAGAGAGAAAAAATATAAAACTGTTGCAATCCATCAATAAATTATGCCCTTCAAACTTATTAATTTTTTAAAAAGTAAAACGTTTCTGATTAATATTGGAATTCTAATTGTTGTTATCATTCTTTTCTTTGCAGGAACTTCATCTTGGTTATCTTCTTACACGCATCACGGCGAAAGTATATCGGTTCCCGATTTGAAAGGACAAAAGTTGGATAGAATGAAAAGTTTTCTTTCCGATAAGCATTTAAGATTCCAAGTGATTGATTCTCTCTTCGACCTTTCTAAAAGTCCTGGAATAATTTTAGAACAAGATCCCGCTCCAAATAGCAAAGTAAAAGAAGGAAGAACCGTTTATCTCACAATCAATTCACTCCATCCCCCAGATGTAAAAATGCCAAATCTGATTGACGTTTCTTATCGCCAAGCTGAAGCCATTTTACAATCATTTGGCTTGAGAGTAGGTCAACTTACCTACAAACCCGATTTGGCAAAAAATGCCATACTAGATCAATTGTACCAAAGTAAGACAATCAAAGCGGGAACTACATTACCGAAGGGCTCCAAAATTGATTTGGTGCTCGGAGATGGGTTAGGCAGCGTTGATGTTCCAATTCCAGATTTAACTGGTTCTACACTCGAAGAAGCTTTATTCGTCTTAAGAGGCTCTTCTTTAAATGTAGGAACTACTTATTTTGATAAAAGCGTTAGAGATTCTTCTTCAGCAGTGGTCTATAAACAAGAACCTTCGGCAGATGGAAACACCTTAAAACAAGGAGAAGCCGTTGATATTTATCTTCATTGAAAAAAGTTCCTTCTTTATTCGTATTTTCGCGACTTCTAAGACTAATTTTTTAATAACTGTCGTGTCTCAACCATGATCTCATCTCGTATCACCAATTTAATTCGAGCAATCTTATTTCTACTTTTGCTTGTATTGTTCTCAAACAATATCTGCATTGCTCAAGAAAGTATTGAACCTCTTGGTACGAATTCAGTGCTAATACAAGCAAGTAAAAGCGTCAAAACAAATTCGGCTATTTCTCGTATTTCAACTTTCAACGATACCCTTACTCTTCCTTTTATCGATGACTTTTCTAAGCGAGGCATTTATCCTTTTGACAGTTTGTGGTTAGACAGTAATGTTTTCATCAATACAAATTATGGTGATTTACCAATTACAATTGGAGTAGCAACCTTCGATGGTTTAAATAAAAATGGATATCCATACAATCCTTCTGCTTCACAAGATTCTGTTGCAGACTTATTAACTTCCAGACCAATTGACCTTGCAGTATTAGCTGGAGATACTTCTGTGTGGTTAAGTTTTTTCTATCAGCCACAAGGTTTGGGTGATGTACCTGAAACGAAAGATTCGTTAGTTCTTCAGTTAAGAGATACAGGCGGAGTTTGGAATAATGTATGGGCATTGAAAGGCAATAGTGATTCGGCTTTTAAAAGAGCAAATATTCATCTCCTAGAAAATAAATATTTCTACAAAGGTTTTCAATTCAGATTTTATAATATCGCTACTGTAAATGGAAATAGGGATCACTGGAATATAGATTATGTTATCCTTCGTCGTTTCGCTTCACCGAATGATTCTCTCCTTGACAATGCACTTATTTATCCACAGACTTCATTACTCAATGAATTTACTGGAATGCCTTATACTCATTATAAATTTTTAGGAGCGCAAATTCCTTTGGCTGTAAAATCAATGATGAATGATACTATTCATGATATTAATTACGGACCGACTTCTTACTCTCCTCAAATTGAAATTTCTCAAAATGGTGGAACAATA
Organism: Bacteroidota bacterium; assembly: GCA_031361545.1. GTDB lineage: Bacteria > Bacteroidota > Bacteroidia > AKYH767-A > 2013-40CM-41-45 > JADKIH01. The sequence goes on along the minus strand of JANLRG010000687.1, from coordinate 6,402 downwards.
TTCAACGGAAATACGGGAACAATCAGTTCAACTTCTTCCCAATCGTACATCCCTTATGCTATTCCGCTTGGAGGATTTACTTACCCTTCACAGCCAGGTGACAGCGCCGACTTTTTAGTGAAATCTTATTTTAGTCAGACTGGTGCACCTTCTAATCGTGATAACGACACGAGCTATTTCATTCAACATTTTCATAATTATTATTCGTATGATGATGGCTCTGCCGAAGTTGCTTATGGGATAACGGGAAATTCAGACTTATCAATGGCCTACAAATTTGATGTGAAGATGCAAGACACTTTGGTAGGAATGCAGATTTATTTTAATCCTGTTGGTGTGGATGTTTCGCTCAAATTGTTTGCACTCGCCGTTTGGACTTCAGTTGATGTATCTAGTAACACAGACAATTTACTTTACTCAAGAATAGATCAAAAACCGGGAGTGAACGACAGTATCAATGGATTCAAAAGTTTTACATTTGATAGCACATTGATTGTTGGTCCAGGAACTATTTATGTTGGTATCATTCAAAGTGAACCTGCGACAATTTATGGAGTTGGACTCGATAGAAATACTGATTCTCATAGCAAGATGTTTTATCATTTGGATGGCTATTGGAGACAATCAAATATTAAAGGTTCGTGGATGATACGCCCACTTTTCGGAAAGAGAATTTCTGTTGTTGGAGTTGACCAGATTTCAAAAGATGCTAACGATTTCGAAATCTATCCGAACCCTGCAAACGACATCATAACAGTGAATCTTTTTTCTGAAAAAAAATCTACCATTCAAATTATCGACCTATTTGGTCAAGTGAAATATGAAGAAGTAGTTTTTGGACAAAAAACCATTTCGACCCAAAATTTTTCAAAAGGAGTTTATTTATTTAGAGTAATACAATCAAACAATTTCAGTTCAGTTAAGAAGTTTATTATCGATTAATTCTTTTTCCTGACGGCAGTTTAAAATATCCGCACTATGCAACACGATGACGAACAAGAATTAACAGAACAAGAATTAACAGAACAAGATGAGCTTTTTGAGCATCATCGTTTTGATGTAGAAAAAGGAGTCGCGATGATCAGAATAGATAAATTTCTGATCAATAGAATGCCAAATGTTAGCCGAAATAAAATTCAGCAAGCATGTGAAGTTGGAAATATTTTAGTGAATGGAAAGGCAGTTAAGTCGAGCTACAAAGTAAAGCCACTCGATCAAATCCAAATCGTGCTTCCAGAACCGGTTAGAGATCATGAGTTGGTGCCACAAGATTTGCCAATCACAATAGCTTATGAAGACGCCGATTTAGTAATTATCAATAAGGCACCTGGCATGGTTGTTCATCCCGCTTATGGAAATTATACAGGAACATTGATGAATGCACTTATGTTTCATTTTACCAATCTCCCTCCTAGTATTGGCAATATGGATCGACCAGGTTTAGTTCATCGTATCGATAAAAATACTTCTGGCTTAATGGTGATTGCGAAGACAGAAAAAAGTATGGCGTGCCTTGCTAAAGAGTTTTTTGAAAGGACCATCGAAAGAAAATACATCGCTTTAGTTTGGGGAGATTTCAAAGAAGAAAGCGGGACGATAACTGGAAACGTTGGAAGGAATTTAAAGGATCGAAAAATAATGGATGTATTTCCCGATGGTGAACTTGGGAAGCATGCGGTAACTCATTATAAAGTGTTAGAGAGATTTGGATATGTTACGATGATAGAATGCAAATTAGAAACAGGAAGAACGCATCAAATCAGAGTTCACATGAAATACATTGGACATCCATTATTCAATGATGAAACGTATGGTGGTGATAAAATTTTAAAGGGTACAACTTTTACAAGGTATCGTCAATTTATCGACAACTGTTTTAAATTAATGCCTCGTCACGCTCTACATGCAAAAACGCTAGGCTTTATTCATCCGACAACAAAAAAAGAAATCTTTTTTGATTCAGAATTGCCACTTGATTTCACTTCTGTTTTAGACAAATGGCGCCACTATGTAAAATGGCATTCCAATGAAGATGAAAATGGTAATCCTAAATCTTAAAATTGTTCCACTACGTTGTAAAGGGTATCGCGCTCTATCGGCTCTCGACCCGATTCTTTAATCAATTGAACTAACTGTTCCGTAGTCAACGAAGGACTTTGCTCTTCCGCTCCTGCCATAGAATAAATTTTAGTGGTATCGTCAATTGTGCCATCTAAATCATCTACACCAAAAGCTTGAGATAATTGTGCGGTACTTCTTCCAATCATTGGCCAATATGCTTTAACATGATTAAAATTATCTAAGTAAATTCTAGACACAGCATAATTCCTTAAATCTTCTATGACAGTTGACTCAGGTGTGTTCGACATTTCATTGCCTTGATTTCTAAATTTTAGAGGAATAAAAGTATTAAAGCCATTTGTTTTGTCTTGTAACTGTCGAAGTCGCTCCATGTGATCAATGCGGTGATTGAAGTTTTCAATATGACCATAAAGCATTGTTGCATTGGAATGCAATCCTAAATTGTGTGCAGTTTCATGAATCTTTAACCACTCGGTGGAAGAACATTTATCATTGCAAATAATCTCTCGAATCGACTCATCAAAAATTTCTGCTCCGCCTCCAGGTAGAGAATCCAGTCCTGCAGAATGCATCAAACTCATTCCTTCTTCGATTGATACTTTTGCTTTGCGGAACATGTAATCCAATTCAACGGCTGTAAATCCTTTGATGTGAAGTTCGGGACGGTGCTTTTTTATCTCCTTCAGTATGTCGATAAAATAATACAAATCCATTTTTGGATGGACGCCACCGACAATGTGAACTTCAGTAACCGGTTGCCCATCGTATGATTTCACTTTATCTAGTATTTGTTGAGCATTCAACTCCCAACCTTCTTCTCTGTTTTTAAGTGTTCTTGAATAACTACAAAACTTACAACTGAAAACACAAATATTAGTGGGCTCAATATGAAAGTTGCGATTGAAATAGGTTCGATTTCCATTCTTTCTTTCCCTCACACTATTGGCAAGTTTGCCTAGAAATCCTACTTCGCCATGTTCGAATAAAAAGATTCCTTCTTCTGGAGTTATCCTTTCCATAGACTGAACTTTTGCACTGATTGATTCTAATGAAATTGAAGAGTGGATTGTTTGAGAAATTACTGTGTTATTCATAGTTGGAATTTTACGGGACAAAGATAGGCCTTTGATCTCTTTTACCTACCCATTTTTCACTCATTTTAATTAGAGAAACAAATGATGAATGTGATTGTTTACTTTTGTATCTCCATACAAAATCATTAAATGCAAGTCAAGAATAAAAATATTCTTCAAAAATCGTGACTTTGCACTGACAGAAACAATGGGGAATATGGTTTTTTTCATTTAATATTGTAATACATTAAAAGTTTCAAAATATGATTCGGATTTTATTGGTTGAGGATGAAGAACATTTACAAGAAGCCATAAAACTAAACCTCGAATTAGAAGGGTATAAAGTTGTTGCAGTAGGTAATGGAATTGAAGCCGTAAAAGTTTTCAAACAAGAACGATTCAATTTAGTAGTGCTTGATGTGATGCTTCCAGAACTGGATGGCTTTTCTGTTTGTGAAGCTATTAGACTTCACAACAACGCCGTTCCAATTTTATTTTTGTCAGCGAAAAATGCGAGTGAAGATAAAATACTTGGATTGAAAAGAGGAGCCGATGATTACATGACTAAGCCTTTTAATTTGGAAGAGTTTCTTTTGAGAGTTCATGGGTTAATTAAAAGAGGCTTGTCACAAGATGAAAAAAAAGAGATGAATGATGTCTTTCGATTTGAAGGGAATGAAGTTAATTTTTTAACCTTTGAAATTCTAGGCAAAGACAAAAAAGCAATACGTCTTACGAAAAAAGAAATAGCATTATTGAAATTACTCATTGAAAGACGCAATGAAGTTGTCTCGAGAGAACAAATTTTGGAGACAGTTTGGGGCTATGATATTTACCCTTCAACGAGAACGGTTGATAATTTCATTTTAGCTTTCAGAAAGTATTTTGAGAAAGACCCGAAAGACCCGAAATACTTTTTCTCCATCAGAGGCGTCGGGTATAAATTTGTCGTAAATTGAAAAATGAGGTGAAATTGGGAGTACACAAAGGATTCTTCATTTGGTAAACAGAAAAAAAAACTACAATTGCCCCTCTTAATAAATATAGTTTTACCTAAACTAAATCAACTAAAAAAATGAAGAAAAACCTACTAGCAATCATTGCAGGAATTTTATTTTCTGTACTGGTAAATGCAGGTACACCGAGTCAACGCATTTGTGGCTCTATGGACAACTTAGCGAGATTGCAAGCGGAAGACCCTACTTTATCTGCAAGAATGCATCAAATTGAAAGCATGACAAATGCTTATTTACTTTCTCATAAAAATCAGAATACTCAGAATACTGTTATAACAATTCCTGTCGTTTTTCATGTTGTTTATAGTAGTTCATCGCAAAATATTTCTGATTCTCAATGTCAAGCTCAATTGAATCAGTTGAATTTAGATTTCGCTCGATTAAACTCAGATGCTTCTAACACTCCTGCTGTATGGCAAGGAACAGCAGTTAATACTAACGTACAATTTTGTTTAGCTCAAAGAACTCCGACCGGACTAGCTTCATCAGGAATAGAACGTAGATCGACTGGAACAACTTCTTTCTCGACCAATGACAATGTAAAGCATTATTCATCTGGCGGCTTAGATGCTTGGTCATCTTCAAGCTATTTAAATATTTGGTCTTGTAATTTAAGTGGTGGCGTTTTAGGTTATGCTCAATTTCCTGGTGGAAGTTCATCGACAGACGGTGTAGTTCTTCTCTATTCTTCTATTGGAAGTATGGTTCAACCTGGAACAGCAACGCCATATCATTTAGGTCGTACAGCGACACATGAAGTTGGTCATTGGTTAAATCTTTATCATATATGGGGAGATGATGGTACTGGTTGTACAGGATCCGACAATTGTGCTGACACCCCAAATCAAGCCGGAGAAAATTATGGTGTTCCAACTTTCCCTCATACAGATGCATGCTCTTCTTCATCGCCCGGTGTAATGTTTATGAATTACATGGACTATACCGACGACAATGCAATGAATATGTTTACAGCGGGACAATCATCTAGGATGAATGCCATATTCGCAACAGGTGGATCGCGTGCTGCAATTCTTTCTTCACTTGGTTGCCAAGCTCCTTCTGGAACTGCTTGTAATACTCCTACTGGAACAACTACAAGTAGCATTACGACTTCTTCTGCTACACTTTCGTGGACTGCTGCATCAGGTGCTGTGAGTTATAATGTTTCTTATAAATTGAGCTCTGCCACTTCTTACACAACTGTGAATACAACTTCAACTTCATATTCACTAGCGGGTTTAACTGCTAGTACGTCTTATGACTGGCAAGTTCAAACAGTTTGTTCTACGGGATCAAGTGCTAATTCTTCGACTCTAACATTTTCTACTTCTGCTGCGACTTCTTGTGGTACACCTTCGGGACTTGCGGCTAGCAGTATTACAACAACTGGTGCTTCCTTAGCGTGGACTGCCGTTTCAGGTGCTACTAGTTACAATGTACAATACAAGTTGAGTAGTGCTGCTTCATTTACTACAACAACAACTGCAACTAACTCCATCACTCTATCAGGGTTATCAAGCTCTTCAGTTTATGTATTCCAAGTTCAAGCGGTTTGTACATCTGGAACAAGTTCTTATTCTTCAACAGGGACTTTTACAACATTAACACCTTCAACAGGATGTTCCGATGTTTATGAACCAAATGGTTCTTCTTCTTCGGCTTCAGTTATTCCAACTAATACAGACATCACTGCTATGATTGGAACATCTACTGACAACGATTACTATAAGTTTACTACAACATCGCCGAATACTTATATCAAAATATTATTGACTAACCTTCCCGGTGATTATGATATTCGCTTGTATAATTCCAGTTTATCTTCTCTAGCTATTTCACAAAATGGTGGAACTACATCTGAAACAATCATACGTAATACCGTATCAGCTGGGACATATTACATTAAAGTATATGGATATGCAGGGGCATATAGTACAACTGCTTGTTATAACTTACGTGTCAATGTTGGGAGCACCTCCTTCCGTTCGAGTGATGGATTATCTACTGAAATTGCAATACCAAGTTTAAATGATTTCAACTTATATCCTAACCCAGCTCAGAATGTTGTGAACGTTGCCTTCAACTCCCCTGCTATCGAAAATATTAGCATTCGTATTTTTGACATAGTTGGAAAAACAATTTTAATGAATGAGGTTGGTGTTACTACAGGTGAAAACAAATTCAATTTCGATTTGTCTAACTTCAATAAAGGAATTTATTTCGTAGAGATG
>JANLRG010000685.1:0-1338 GCA_031361545.1 Bacteroidota bacterium | reverse complement strand
AGGGTCAATGGGTTTAGGAGCTTCAACAGGCTTAAATGGATTTGTAGGCAAATCTAAATCAGAGAATTTAGGAAGAGTTGATGTGAGTTTATTGAAAAAATTAGGATTTTAGCTTTACTATCTTAAAAATTTTAGTCGATGAAAATAAATGAAAATAAGACGTTGATATTTTTTTTATTTCTAATGGTAGTATTTGCCTTAGTTTACCTTAGAAATTATGAAGTAGAAACTGAAACACAAAAAACTTGTGTTTCTGAAATTGAAGGTCAGATTTCAAGATTAGAAAGACATAATGGAATGGTAAAAATTTTTATCGAGGGAGATAACAATCATGGCTATCTTTTAAGTTTTTCTATTGGAGAAAAAAATAATGATGCTAGTTTTTTTCTTATAGAAAATAAAAAGGGAGATTTATTAATAAAACAGAAGAACTCAAATATAGTTAACATTAATTCAAAAAAATGGATAATTGATTGTGATTAAACTTGTGTACTTATTGGTACGGCTTGTTCGTAAAAACAACCAGCCAATACGCTGAATAGAACCATCACCACTGACCCCGATGGTCGAGTCATGAAAACCTATACCGATAAAAAAGGGCGCAAGGTTTTTACCGTCAAAGTTCAGAATAATGCTGCGGGTGGTCACTATATGATTTATAGTTTTGATGATAAAGACCGTTTGAATAAGGTTTATACACCGCGCAATACTTGGCAGGAATGGTTTTATGCCCCTAATTTGGACTATTTGTACCGCTATGATGTGAATGATAACATGATTTGGAAACAATTGCCTGATATTGCCGCTATCAATATTCAGTACAATGCCCGCAATCAGATGGTCTTGATGCAAGATGGGAAACAAGCCGGCTTAGGGCAATGGCTCGCCACTCAGTATGATGATTATGGTCGCCCTTCGGCAACGGGTTTTGCCACAAGCACCGCTTTAAATGCCACCACTTTTAATCCGACTTTATCGTCCACCTTAACGACAACGGATTATAGCACCGTAGCAGGTACGGAATTGGGCAAGCCTATTCGCACTAAAAACTATTTGGGTACTTACTTGGAATCTTTTATGCAGTATGACGCTTATGGTCGTTTGAGTAATGCTTTGAGTAATAATCAACTCTATTCGCCCGGTGGAGCTATCACGGCTACCAACTTTAGTGAAAAAATAGCGATGGTCTATGATTTGGCGGATAATATCTTGACCAAAACAAGAACCCATAAACCCGATGCCTCTACCACTCGGACGATTGTAGAAACCAACGATTATGACAATGGTTTGCGTTTGAAGCAAATGAAGCATCAATTAGATGCCATGCCCGTAGAGATA
>JANLRG010000673.1:0-46658 GCA_031361545.1 Bacteroidota bacterium | reverse complement strand
CTTTGGAATTGGCAGAAAAAGAATTTGAAATCTATCGTCTAGCACAGGATAAATTATTGGAAAGTGATTTTGATAAAGCCATAAAAAAACTTTCATCTCCAACATCAAAAAAGAAAAAATAATCATGTCAAAATATATTGAAGTAGAAAAACCTTTTCTTGACAAGCTCCGTCAACTTAATTGGGAAGTTCATGACCAAGGGCAAGGCATTCCGCAAGAGCGGGAAAAAAGTTTGAGAGAAAATTTTAAACAAGTGTTGTTGCCGAAAGTTTTTACTCCTTTTTTATTCCCCCATAATTATAGTTGTGATTTGCTTTCAAAATGTATCTTTGTGAAAATGGTATAAAAAAAACCGCTCCTTTCACAAGGTGCGGTTTTCGTTTTATTCTTACTGATAAATTTAGTTCGCTGTAAAACTTGGCAACTTGCCCTCAGCTATTAAGTTTGCAGTTTTTTCTTTGTGTGCACTGTAGTCACCAAAACAAAGTGCTGATAACATTTCATCTCTCGACATATTGGTATTGCCCAATTGCTTTTTAATTTCTGTTGCACAACGGTCAACAAAAATTTCAAAACGCTCCGGTGCCCAGATGTATTCCTTCTTTTGCCAATCAATTGCTGTACGATCGATCTTAAATTCTGAAGGTAAATCCCCATGAATAATTGCCTTTACATCTAATCCTTCAAAAGATTTCGGAAGTAAACGGTTGTCGAAAATAAGCGGTCGACTTACATCGATGACGTGCTTTTTTCTTTTTGGATCAATCATTTTTAATCCATTAATGCGAAGGCCTTTTTTCTTAAGGTGTCCGAATTTTTTTTCGAATCTGTCTAATGTGTCATAAAGTAACATGGCCAATGAGTTTTAATTTGTTTATTAATGCTAGTATTTCTTAATGTTATTGTTCCTGATTTTTGCAAGCTACAAGTGTGAGTACTGTTTCTAATGCTACTATTTCCTGTCGCTGATTCACTACCTGTACATACCACTCAACTACTCCCTGATTTAATTGCCCTTCACGCTTGTCTTTTTCTGTCTTACGCTGACAAGTCAATTTAACCTGTATCGTATCCCCGACATACACAGGCTGTATGAATCGTAAATTATCTAATCCGTAATTCGCTAACACCGGTCCTTTTTTCGGATCTACAAAAAGTCCTGCGGCTGCAGATATAATAAAATATCCATGTGCAACTCTTCTCTCAAATATTGATCCTTCTAACGATGTTTCGTCCATGTGTGCATAGAAAAAATCGCCACTGATTCCTGCGAAGTTCACAATGTCGGCTTCACTAACTGTCCGCTTGTGTGTGATCAATGTATCGCCAACTTGTATCTCTTCAAAATATTTTCGGAACGGATGAATGACATCTTCTTTCATCTCTGCTCCGGGCAAATAGGTATTCAATATTTTTGTTAATGTCGTAGGCGATCCTTGCAATGCTGTACGCTGCATGTAATGATGCACACCTCTAATTCCACCCATCTCTTCTCCACCTCCTGCTCGTCCTGGTCCACCATGAACTAAATGTGGCAAAGGAGAACCATGTCCGGTCGATTCTGCTGCACACTCTTTGTTAATGATCACCATTCGGCCATGCATCGATGCAGAACCTAAAACGATTTCACGAGCAAAATTATTGTCGGCCGTAAAAACAGAACCCACTAAACTTCCTTTGCCCATCTTCGCTAATTCTATCGCTTCTTCATTGGTGCGATATGGCATAATTGTACTAACTGGACCAAACGCTTCTATTGAATGTGGTTCTGAATGTTTGAATGGTTCTTTACAATAAAGTAACATCGTTGAAATAAACGATCCTCTTTCAGAATCTGCTCCAACAACTTCTACTTTGTCTAAATCACCATAAACGATATCACATGCATTCATCAGTTGACGAACTTTATCTTTCACATCTTTAACCTGATCTTTACTTGCCAATGGTCCCATTCTCACTCCTTCTACAGAAGGATCTCCAATTACATTGCTTTTCAATCGTTCGCTCAAAGCATTTTTTACTGCTTCAGTCAAATTCTCAGGTACTATCACTCGACGAATAGCGGTACATTTCTGTCCGGCTTTTACTGTCATCTCACGACTCACTTCTTTAATAAACAATTTAAACTCTTCTGTTTCCGGAGTACAATCCGTTCCGAGAATAGAGCAATTTAAAGAATCGGCTTCCATGTTAAATCGAATAGAATTATTCACAATAGAAGGATGACTCTTTAATAAACGACCTGTTGTTGCAGATCCTGTAAAAGTAACTACATCTTGGCAATTCAAATGTTCGAAAAGATCTCCAACGCTGCCACAGATTAACTGCAAAGAACCTTCAGGTAATATTCCTGAAGCGATAATTTCTTTTGTCACCATTTCCGTGAGGTACGAAGTAGAAGTAGCAGGTTTAACGATGGCTGGAACGCCAGCTAATAAATTGACTGCAATTTTTTCTAACATTCCCCAAACCGGAAAGTTGAATGCATTGATATGAACCGCAACGCCCTCTAAAGGTACACAAATATGATGACCTACAAAACTTCCTGTCTTGGAAATCATTTCCATATTGCCATCTACATAAAATGGTTCATCGGGAAGTTCCCTTCGGCCTTTGCTGGCATAAACAAATAAATTTCCAATTCCGCCGTCAATATCGATCCAAGAATCGGCTTTGGTAGCACCAGTCGCTGCAGATAAAGCATAGAAACCTTTCTTTTTGTCATTTAAATGCATGGCCAAAGCTTTGAGCATTCGAGCGCGATCATGAAAAGACATCTTACGCAATTTGCTTCCTGCCTTTTGACGACCATACTCTAACATGGTTTTAAAGTCAAGTCCTTTACTAGTTGAAGAAAAAATTTCCTCACCAGAAATGGCATTGAACAAAGGAACTCCCGTTCCCTCGCCATCGACCCATTGGCCTTGTGTATAATTTTGAAGCTTAACAGCCATTTTTTTATAGACAAATTTGGGTTGACAATACCCAAGCCGGCTTGACACGTAGGTTTCCGGTGATTTTGACCAATAATTCAATTTCAATAAGTTATCGAAAATCGGTCGTCAGTAAATACTATTGGAATAGGAGTGGTCAAAGATAGACCAATCTCTTTTGAAGTCAAGAAAAACACAGTAATAATTATTGGTTTAGGTAATTATTTTTTGCCATTTAGAGAGGGACAAAAAATAGTTCATCACTTTTAGGAAATATTCTTGTACATCTTTGGAAATTATATACATTTGCAGCCCAAATAAAAAAACTCCGTTAAAAAAACAAACATGTCAAATCAGTACGAGATGGTGTTTATCATGACTCCTGTTCTTTCGGAGGAACAGATGATGGATACTGTCGCCAAATTCAAGAAAATCCTCACCGACAACGGTTCCGAAATTGTTCATGAGAACAACTGGGGATTGCGCAAACTGGCTTACCCGATCCAGAAAAAAAACACGGGATTTTATTATCTGATCGAGTTTAAATCGGCCGGGGATCTAATCAACAAGGTTGAAGTTGAATTCCGTCGCGAAGAACGAATCATGCGCTTCCTCACCGTTAAGTTGGACAAACACGCAATTGCGTACAACGAGAAAAAGCGTAAGAACGCCACGTTGAAAAAAGAAGAAGAAAAAGTTGCTTAAAACCCGGAAAACAGATGGCTACCCCCAATGAAGTACGTTATCTCAACCCGCCCGCGGTTGACACGTCAAAAAAGAAATACTGCCGATTCTTAAAGAGCGGCATTAAGTACATCGATTATAAAGATGGAAACTTCCTTCTTCGTTTTGTAAACGAGCAAGGTAAAGTTTTACCACGTCGCCTTACTGGTACTTCTCTGAAGTATCAACGTAAAGTAGGTCAAGCTATCAAACGCGCTCGTCATATCGCTTTGATGCCATACGTTTCAGATTTATTAAAATAAGGAGAACAGACCATGGATATTATCTTAAAACAAGATTTGGATAACTTAGGTTATGCCGATGAAATTGTGAAGGTGCGACCGGGTTATGCTCGTAACTTCCTTATCCCACGCGGATATGCGACAATTGCCAGCGAACAAAATCGCAAGGTACTTGCTGAAACAATGAAACAACGTTCTCACAAAGCACAGAAAATTAGAGGCGACGCTGAAGCTGTTGCTAAACAACTTGAAGCAATGGTTATTAAAATCGGAGCTAAAGTTGGTGAAAGCGGAAAGATCTACGGATCTGTGAATGCTCTTCAATTAGCTGACGCCCTCTCTAAGCATGGAGTAATTGTGGATCGTAAGAAAATTCACCTTGACTCTGAACACATCAAAGCGTTAGGTCTCTACACTGCTGTAGTAAACCTTCACAAAGATGTGAAAGCTAAAGTTAACTTCGAAGTTATCGCTGAATAATCAGTTTTAACAGAACATAAAAAAAGCAATCAGCGAAAGTTGATTGCTTTTTTTTTATGTGTAATAATTTTCTTGATTCTAATCTTGCTTTTGCTGAGAGTATGACTTTATTTTTCCAGCACTGATTTTAAATTATTCAATCCAACTTCTAAATCACCACCCACTTGTTTGTCCATGTCCATAATGAGATTGAATATATTCATAGGGTAAGGAAACTTACCTGAGAATCCCCACTTAACTGTAGTGCTTGTACTGTCTGTACTCTTAGTAACCATATAAGCATCGTCATGAGCTTCGAAAGGAACCTTGAATCTTAACTTCATATCAATCCGTTCTCCGTCTATAATATTTGCAATCTCTTGTTCGCCAACTCCAACATTTTTATTAGTACTCTCCCACGACGATATAAAACCTACCGTCCCATCTGTTCCAGAGTAGGCTTTTTTCATATTAGGATCAGTCATATTCCACTTACTATAATTGTCTTGATTTTTTAGAAATTTGATGTAGTTAAAAACCTCTTGTTTTGGTTTGTGAATGATAATCTGTCTTTCAATCGCATAATCTTTTTTTACAAATAAGGCTACGATTAATGGAATCGCAATCAAAATTGCAATTACAATGATAATTTTTTTTAGAATTCTCATAGAGCGGTTTTTTAGTTGGGTGTTTGGAGTTGGATAAATATATCAACTAATCAATTACAACGCAAAACTAATTTCAACAGAGGAATTTATAGTCAAAAAGGTAATTTCAATCACACTAAAGAAAAAAGTGTCGAAGTTATTCCTGTACAATAATAACTTTTCCTGAATACCATTCCTTGCCTGCCCTTACTCTTAAAAAGTAAACTCCAGCTTCTTTTAACTGAGACAATTCAATCCTCGATTTTGCAATCAATGAATTCTGTTCTGTAATTATTAACTGTCCACTTGGTGAATAGAGAAATACTTCATCGATTTTCATTCCATTCTTCGATTCTATATTGATAAATCCGGAGGCGGGATTCGGAGAGATATTGAGTTCAGAATTTATCTTGATTTCAAACACTCCAATAGGCGAAAGATTCTCAATGTAAAGTGTTGTACTGTAAAATAAGTTTGGAGTAATAGTCGAATCATATCGCAGTCGAACTAACATTGCATCTTTGTTGGCAACTCCATAGCTGGTAGTAAATCCTACAAATGCAATTCCACCTTCAATAGTTTTTACGCCGCTAAAACCTTCTTCTTCATTTCCACCACCAAAACTGTGAGAGTCAAGATAAGATCCACTTGAAGTCAATTTCATCGTAAACATACTCGATCTTCCAAAGCCACTCGGATTTTTTTGTCCTATACAAACCAATTCATTATTTCGAATAGCTAACACTTTATTGAAATATTGGTTTTCTGTTCCCACACCATTCTGAACCCAAATAGTATTTCCTGTCGTGTCAATTTCCTCTACTAAAAATCCATTGTTGGTTGAGTCAAATGGTGCAGTGGATCCATAGATGATGATGTTTCCTGCAGGATTTATAAAACATCCATTTAATTGATCTCTTCCTTGATTATTATAACGTTGCTGCGAAATAAAATTTCCTTGAAGATCTAACTTTACAAGAAATCCATCTTGACCGTTGACATCTGTACTGTCTAAATATCCTGCAAGGTAGATTGCAGTAGAACTTAATTCTATTCCTTTGAAGGCATCATTTCCACTTCCACCATAGTGATGCGTCCATGTTGTGTCGCCCATTGAATTCAAGTGCAAGACCCATGCATCACTTCCTCCATCACTGAATGAATAACTCTCTCCGGCTAATAAGATACTTTGATCGGGCATCACTTTTACTGCATTTAAAAAATCCCAATCACTGCCGCCGAAAGTTTTTTCCCATTGAACCGATCCTGCCGAATCGATACAAATCAAATATCCATCGTAACCACCATTTCCATAACTGCTCGTTGTTCCTGCGATGTAATATAATCCCGAAGCATTTCCTGAAATACTGTTTCCGATTTCTGCCCCTGCACCACCAAGCGCTTTTGACCAAATGTGATTGCCATTTTTATCTGCTCTCACAATATAAACTGCATTGCTGCCACTCCCATAGCCATTCGTAACTCCTGTCATCATAAATCCACTGTCGGGCAATTGAATGATGTCATGAAATTCTTCAAAATTTATTCCGCCAAATGTTTTGATAAATGCTGTATCAGCCACCATCCCCTGACTACTTTTCATCGAAAAAAATAGGATGATGCAGAATAGGTTTAAAATAAATTGTGGGCGATAAAAGAATTTGCTGAACATTTTATTCATAGAATTTGATGAACAAGATACGCAATTCTGAAATAAAGAATATAAGTAAAATAAAAATGAGAGTTCTGTTATTCGTATCGCAATGCTTCAATCGGATCGAGTTTAGCTGCTTTAGCTGCTGGATAAAATCCGCTGATAATTCCCACTATAAAACAAATCACAAGACCTAAAACAATCCAGTTCCAAGGAATAAAAAATCCTGAATCTAATATTACGCTCATAATATTTCCTACGCCAATCCCCAAAACTATTCCAATTACTCCACCCATTTGACAGATAATAATTGCTTCGTATAAAAACTGACGACGAATAATTAATGGTGTTGCACCTAATGCTTTTCTAATTCCAATTTCCCGAGTTCTCTCTGTTACGGAAACAAGCATGATATTCATTAAGCCAATGGACGCACCAAGCAAAGTGATAAAAGCAATTACAACGGCGATGATTCTTAAGAATGATATTTGCGAAATAAAAAGTTGAGCAATACTGTCGCTCTTTGTAATTTCAAATGTCTCCTCTTCACCTAAATGAACCTGACGGATTGTTCGAAGCAATCCTGTTGCTTCACCAATTGCATGATCCATCAAGGCTACATTCGTTACACTAACATTGATTGAAAATGACATTCCTTGTCGATAATAATTTTGTTTGACATTTGAAACAGGAATTAAGCACATACGGTCACCACCAAAACCAATCGATGACCCCTTTTCAACGAGTGTTCCAATAACTCTATATTTCTGACTTCCTATTGAAACGATTTTGTCTATCGGATCTGCTGAAGGAAAAAGTTTATTGCCAACGTCTTTACCGAGGATTACTACATTATCGGCACTTTCAATTTCATGAGGTGAGAAATTTCGACCTTTGTCAATGGTGAATCCACCAGTGGTGAGATAGTTTTCATTTCCTCCTAATACACTAATATTCGGATTCGTTTTTTTATCGTTGTATTTTATAGTCGATGCAAATGTTGCGTAAGCACTGATACTTACTGTCGCCGGAAAATTATATTCTTTTACAAATCGAGAAGCTTGGTAATAATCAATTGGCTTAAATTTTTTTGCTTTCCGTCCTTTATTGCCAATACGAATATTCATTCCTCTATTTTGTAATGTAAAAGAATTGGAACCCATACTCTGAAAATTTTCACTAATTGAATTATTTATTGCATCGACAGCGGTGAGAATTCCGACCAGGGCCATAATTCCAATGCCAATAATTAGTGCCGTGAGTACAGTCCTTAATAACTGGCTCCGCACACTTTGAAAAGCGACCTTTAAATTTTCTTTATAATCCATGGAAAAATACGAGGTGAAAGTAATGATTGAAATCATATTTTTCATAAAAAATGCAGTTAAACAGTGTTAAAGGAACTTTAACTAATAAACTACAAACTTTTGGTGTGAATATCATTATTGAATGTGTAAAATGATTATTTTTACAAAACAGACAAACAATAAATCCAATTATAAAAATGAAAAAAGTATTTGCCCTAATTGCTTTTACAGCAATTTTCTCTGCGAGCACATTTGCTCAAGATGCAAAAGTATCAGCTGAAAAGAATGCTCCTGCAGCAACTGAAAAGAAAGCTGCTTGTTGTACTAAATCGAATGCAGCTTGTTGCAAAAACAACAAAGATGCAAAAGCTTGTACTTCGGAACAAAAAGCTTCTTGTGAAAAAGCATCTAAGTCTTGTTCTCATGATGCAGCAAAAGAGACTAACAGAACAAAATAATTTTTCTGTTACCCCAAAAAAAAGAGGTTGTCTTTATGGTCAACCTCTTTTTTTATGAGCTCAATCTTTATTCTTTTGACACCACTAAAAATTATTGATTCTCTTTTCACACCCTTTAAATCCATTAAAGAATTGTGAGCAATTGATCCAAAGAGTGAATTTCATATTTCAAATTTTCATTGTGCGGAATTTTTAATGGATTGAAATAAATTCCTTCCCATCCTGCAGCTTTCGCTCCTAATACATCTACTTCTAATCCATCGCCAACCATCAGACTTTCATGACTAGTGGCACCTGTTTTTTGCAAGGAGTATTCAAAAATTCTGATATCTGGTTTACGAAATCCTGTGTGCTCGCTAATAATAATTTGTTGAAAATATTTATTCAAATCGGAAGATTCCATCTTAATGCTTTGTGCTTCTTCAAACCCATTGGTAATAATGTGCAGAATATATTTTTCTTTTAAATAAGAGAGTACTTCATGAGCATGAGGAAATAAGTGATTCTTTGACGGACCTTGCTTTAAATAATCAGCCGCTAAACCTTCTGGAACTAATTCAGGATCTAATCCCATATCCCAAAAGGTAAATTGAAAACGCTTGTCTCTTAACGTAGGCTTGTCAATTTTCCCTAATCGATATTCATCCCACATCATTGCATTTCTTTCTTTATAGGTATTATGGAAAAAATCAAATGATGTCACACCTAAGCCAGCCAGATTGTAAGTCTCATAAAGATTAGAGAGTGTTTCAAAACTGTTTTTATCGAAATCCCAAATTGTATTGTCAAGGTCAAAGAAAATGTGCTTGTATGGATTCATAATGTTTTTCTAAAAATTTCTATGACATTCATTAACGTATAATTTCATGGAGAGTTCTGACATGCGCAAGTTGAAAGATGGTTGTAATGATTAACGACCAGCATGTAATTGAAATGAACATATAAAAAATAATTCTTTTCTTATTTTTTTCAAGGCGTGTCATGAAAAAAGTCCCAAGCGGAATTGAAAAAATAACTGGTGTTAAAGCCGCTAATCCAATCAGTCCATATCGCCTCCAAATTTTAATAATTTTACGAGTGCGTGGAGTGAATATTTTTTTTGTAGGAACCATACTCTCTACATATTGGTAATGAATTTCTAAAAGCTCTGGAGTGTCGGCAACTGGTGGAGAAAATAATTCATTCCTTCTTCGCTTCCTCTTAAAAATATATTCTTTTCCTATGTTCCAAATTGAAATCAACCAATTTGAAATATGCATGAATATAATGACTCCAATCATTCCACCGATGATTGAATAGATATTTGTTTCTAACCATGTGAAATCATACTTCTCATTTAAATAAGCAAATGATGGTCCGAAAGCAAATTTTACACTGCTGATTAGTATTAAAGTAAGTATCTTCAGAAACTCTTCCATCTTTCAACTTCTAAATAAAAAAGTATCTATCAATCTATTAAAGTTTACCTCCAAAGGCCAAATCACCTGCATCTCCTAATCCAGGAACAATATAAGATTGAGCAGTTAGTTCCTCATCAATTGCTGCGGCCCAAATAGTCACGTTCTCCGGTAAGTGGCGTTTTACATATTCTATGCCTTGGATACTTGCCAATGCACAAACAATATGTGTGTGACTAGGAGTTCCTTTTTCCATCATCGCTTTGTAAGTCATTACCATCGATGAACCTGTTGCCAACATCGGATCACAAAGAATTAATGTTCTATTGCCAAGCGATGGACTTCCGATGTATTCAAGTTTAATGTCAAAAGTGCCGTCTTTATGATGCTTCCTATATGCACTAACAAATGCATTGTCGGCCATGTCGAAGTAATTCAAAAGTCCATAATGAAGAGGTAATCCTGCTCGTAAAATTGTTCCAACAATAGGATGCTCTTTGATCATAGGAACTGAAGCCATGCCCAATGGCGTTGTCACCTCTGTCACTTCATATTTTAATGTCTTCGATATTTCATAGGCAAAAATTTCCCCAATGCGTTCTAAATTTTTCCTGAATCTCATACGATCATTTTGAATATTGACATCACGTAATTCAGCAACGAATTGATTGATGAGTGAGTTTTCTAAACTTAGGTTGTGTACCATGAGAGAGATGTTATTTTAAAAGTCGGATGAGTGGAGGTAATGTGTTTTTTCTAATTTGTAAATATACGATTTCTTGTGAACCGAAGCTTTTGTAATATCTCGCGAGATCTTTGTCCATTGAGCCTTCAAAATCAAGGACTTTATTCTCATACTGATGCTGCTCAATAAAATGATCGAGAATTAAACTCATCGCTCCATTTTGTCTGGCTTCGTTATTTGTTGCGGAAAATAAAAAAACATAAGAATGAAATGACTTTAAAAATAAAGCACCCGCTATCAATTTTCCCAATGAGTTTTTGACTACCAAGAGTTCGAATAAATTTTGCTTGTTACCTTGTTCAAATAATTTCATTAAAATAATGTAATCAAATTCTCTCAATGTTTTAATTGCTTTCCCACGTTCCGATCTGAAGAGTGAAATTACAGATTGAAGATCATCGTCGCTTTCAACATGAATAGCTGTCTTAGTGGCTTTCTTAATATTCCGTGAAAGATTTTCAGAATACTTTTTTCTGATTTCATCAATGGAAAAGTTTAATGATAAATGATGAGTTTTTCTTTCCTGATAAATCCATTTGCCAAACTTATTAATTGAGTTTTGAAAATTTAAATTTATTTCTACCAGTTTGTATTTCGATGGAATGTTTTCCAGAAACTGTTGAAGTTTTTCTTTTGATGGAATTGAATTTTGTTGAAACAGTCCTCCTTGCTGAGTAAAGTTTGGTTGAAATAAATAATTAAATAGGAACTTACTTCTCTGACATAATGGAAATACAGAACTGTAATCGTCTTCTACCATCGCTGACCATTTTGGTGAAACAATGTCAAGGTACCACGAACAGGCATAGACAACAGCAGTCGGTGACAAAGCAATTGCTGCGTCCCATTTTTTTTTGTCTATTTCATTATGTTCTAGGAATCGAATCAAATTATCTTGCTGCTTTAACAATGTCTTCGTATACCTCTTTCCAACCATTCCAAGGGCTTGTGTCAGAAAGTGATTCATTATGCCACAACGAAATAAATGTTCCATTCACAGCACGTACTTCCCTAATCAATGGCCCGACGTAGCTCATCGCTTCTGCTGGTTGAATTTTCATATAGTATTTTAAGGTTGCATCCATAACAGCAAAGGGATGAATTTTAAGACGCGATGGTAGTTCATTTTTTAAATCGTAAAAGTAAAAGGGAGAACATGTTCCTGCTCGAAAACCAATTTCTCCTGCGAAGCCCATCGTGTAATCGTCTGTAATATCACTTTCAATTAGGTTATGATAAGTCGATGGAAAACTCAGTCTTAAAAAATGTTGTCGGCTAAGTTTAATTTCTCTACGCACTATCTTTTGCAATCGTCGTTTCTCTATTTCAAGTTTCCCATCTTCATCATTAGATGCATACGAAGGGTGAATTCCAACTTCACAGTAATCAGCTATCTTTTTTATCAATGATTGAAATCTCCCTTTTCCAGCTGATACATTTTTATCGTTTTCTCCGTAATCTGCTAGTAGGAAAAAATAAATACATTTTAATTTATATTTATTTTGAATTTCGAAGAGGTGATTATAGGTATCATAAGGATCTTCTTTTATATTCATTAAGACACTTATCCGTTCAATGACTGACTTGAAATTAAATTTACTAAGTGAACGAAGTATTGCACCACCTGTTCTTAAAAGACCTTTCTGTTTAAAAGCCCAAGCATTGTCTATGTCAATTGTAGAAATGTATTGATAACTGTATTCTTTTGTTTCCAATGAGGGAAAATTTTCCATAAGAATTTCTTTAATTTTTTTCGCATAAATGTCAACTATTGGTTTCTGTAAAAAACCCTTTTGAAATGCCATACTTTGCGAAGCATCAAATCTCTTGTGTTTGTCAGGGATATAAGTTAGATACTCTTCATACCTACTGACCATATAAAAAGAAGCGGCGAATGGATCAAATGGAAGAACATACTTTGGATGAGTGGCGAAAAAAACTTTTGTATCATTCCAATCGAAAACTGTTAAATCTTGCGTATGAATTTTTTTTTCAAAAAGTAATCTCGCTGAAAAGAAAAACAACTCTTCCCCAAATTGTTTTTCGCTGTAATTAAACTTAGGCCCAGTGTGAAAAATAAATTCATCGACATCATGCGTTAACTCGTAGCTTATACCAGATCGCTCAGTTAAGAGTAAATCCAAAATATAATGAAGGCGTGGAGTAGGAGATGTAGTGTAAATCAGTATCAAGGCGACGATAACTATGGATGCTAAGATAAATCATAGATTTTGAATTGCCATTGTTTATTAGAATTACAAGTAAAATAATATAAAAATTAAAATACGGAATGCAGAGGAAAAACTTGAAAGAATGATTAAAGATAATTTGAATGGTGAGTAGAATTTAACCACTGCTAAATGATGCCTTCGTCGGCGAAACTATAATGGCTGCTTTGTGTAATAATTACATGATCAAGGACCCCAATTTCTAAAACCTTGCCAGCTTCCACAATGTTTTTCGTCAATTGGATATCGGCAGTACTTGGTTGCTTATTGCCAGATGGATGATTGTGGCATAATATAATGGACACCGCTTTTTCATCGAGAGCAGCTTTAAAGATCATTCTCGGATCTGCTACGGTACCACTCATTCCTCCTGTGCTTATTTGCACTTTACTAATAATTCTATTAGCACGATTCAAAAATAAAACCCAAAATTCTTCATGCATTAAATCGCCAAGTAGTGGTTGAAAAATTTCTACTGCATCATTACTCGAAGTTATCTGGCATACTTTTTCTTCTTTCAATTCTTTTCTTCTCTTGCCTAGTTCCAAAGCAGCCAATATGGTGATAGCCTTCGCTTCGCCAATACCTTTTATCCTCGTCAGCTCTTTCACATTCAACTGACTTAGTTTGTTTAAATTTTGATCTGTCTTTTGCAAAACTTTACGCGCTAATTCTACTGCGCTTTCGTTCTTGCTTCCTGTTCCTAAGAGAATGGCCAATAGTTCCGCATCACTTAATGTATGACGGCCCTTTGCCATCAACTTTTCTCTCGGACGATCTTCTTCTGACCAGAGCTTGATTGTTAAATGATTTTCCATACTGCAAGTACGTAAGAACCTCGAGGACTTGCATTCTATAAAAGCGGAGAAGTGATGCCATAAAAAAGGGTCTCCGAAGAAACCCTTTTTCAAAAAAAAAAAATAACTAAATTATTTAAGGTGATTGATATGGACAGCTAACTCAGATTTTAAGTTAGACGCCTTATTTTTGTGGATGACATTCTTTTTTGCTAAACGATCCAACATCGATGTCAATTTTGGTAATGCTTCATCAGCATCCTTCTTTACAGTAACACTACGGAAGGTTTTAATTGCATTACGAAGTGTTTTGGCCTGGTAACGATTGCGATCTTTTTTGGCTTCGTTACTACGGATTCTCTTTTTTGATGATTTATGATTTGCCATTTTACTGTTGTTTCTTAAGATTGATTGACCTCTGAGGGTATTTCCCTTACTTATTTTTAGGGATGCAAATATACATAATCGAATTAATAATCCAAGTAATTACATCTTCTTTTTCTAAAAAAAATCTCAGAAGTACAGAACTGAAAATGAGAAGTGTATCTGCAGAAATGGAACGAATAATTAATGCATAGCTTCAAATTATTGCTACTTTTGCTGCCTCTTATTTATGAAAGAATTAACAAAAAACTCCATTATTGGTGTTATTGGAGCTGGTACCATGGGTTCCGGAATCGCCCAAGTTGCCGCTTCCGCAGGCCATAAAACTATACTTTTAGATGCCAATCAGGCTGCTCTGGAGAAAGCCGAAAAAGGAATGAAAGCCACTCTTGCTAAATTAATAGAGAAGGGAAAAATGAAGGAAGCGGATGCAGAAAGTATCCAAAGTAGAATTCAATATTCTACTTCAATTAAAGATTTTAAAAATTGTAGTCTCGTCATTGAAGCCATCATTGAAAAAATTGAAGTCAAGCAGCAGCTGTTTTCTGAACTGGAAAGAATTGTAGATGAAGATTGCATACTTGCAACTAACACTTCTTCTTTATCGGTAACTTCAATTGCTGCCTCTTGTGCTAAACCTAAACGGATAATAGGAGTCCATTTTTTTAATCCGGCACCTGTGATGCCTCTAGTAGAAGTGACTCCTGGAATTTCATCGGATGAATCTTTAGTTTCACCTTTAAAAAAATTGTTGACTGATTGGGGGAAATCGGTGGTAATTGCAAAAGACACTCCTGGTTTTATTGTTAACAGATTAGCTCGCTCTTACTATGGAGAATCGATTCGTATTTATGAGGAAAGTTGGGAGGGTGTACCTTCAGGGGTTAATGGTTTTGCAACGATAGATTGGGCTTTGAAAGAAATGGGCGGTTTTAAAATGGGACCTTTTGAGCTGATGGATTTAATCGGAAATGATATTAATTATACTGTCACAGAAACTGTATGGACGCAATTTTTTTATGATCCCCGTTTCAAACCTTCCTTAACTCAAAAAAGATTATTTGAAGCAAAACGTTATGGCAAAAAATCTGGTTTTGGATACTATGACTATTCTGAAAATGCAATTGTCCCGACACCAGAAAAAAATTCTGTCTTAGGACAAAAAATATTTTTTCGTGTAATTGCGATGCTTATCAATGAAGCTATTGATGCTTTATACTTGTCCATCGCAAATCGCGATGATTTAGATACTGCTATGATGAAAGGTGTAAACTATCCAAAAGGGTTATTGAAATGGTGCGATGAAATTGGCGCAGAAAAAATATTAAGTACCTTGGAGAATCTTCAAAGTGAATATTCCGAAGAAAGATATAGACCATCAGTATTATTGAAAAAGATAGTAAAAGAAAATAAAAAATTTTACCATTGATTTATTGAGTGGAGTCGAAAAATAATTTTGAATAACAATCTTTAACTATAAATAAAAAATGTCTGATTTTAAAACAGCCATAGACGAAGCCTTTAATTTCAAAGGTGATTCTCTTCTAATTGGTACTGCAATTTTTAACAAAGTGCCTGTTGAAAACACACACGTTAAATGGCCACTAAGTATGGTGAGCCGTCATGGATTAATTGCTGGTGCAACTGGAACTGGAAAGACAAAAACGATTCAGCATTTGTCTGAGGAGCTTTCTGACAAAGGAGTTGGAGTTTTGTTAATGGATATCAAAGGTGACCTCAGCGGAATTGCACGACCTGGAACCGACAATCCAAAAATTGCAGATCGTGTTGCAAAAATTGGATACGTTTGGAAACCTACTCAGTATCCTGTTGAGTTAATGTCTATCTCTAAAGAAAAAGGTCTTCGCCTTCGAGCTACTGTTTCTGAATTTGGACCCTTGCTTCTATCAAAAATTCTTGAGCTAAATGATAATCAACAAGGTGCTGTCACTATCATTTTTAAATTTTGTGATGACCACGCAATGCCTCTACTCGATATAAAAGATTTTCGTGAAGCATTGCGATATTTAACGAATGAAGGAAAAGATAATATCAAAGAATATGGTGCTATTACTTCAGCTACTGCCGGAGTAATTATGCGAAAACTTTTAGAAGTTGAACAACAAGGAGGCGATGTTTTCTTTGGTGAAAAATCATTTGAAGTAAATGATTTGCTACGAAAAGATAGTAATGGAAAAGGATACATCAACGTTATTCGTTTGTGTGATATTCAAGATAAACCAAAATTATTTTCGACGTTTATGCTGTGTCTTCTCGCTGAAGTTTATAAAACTTTCCCCGAATTAGGTGATAAAGCCACACCTAAGCTTGCCATTTTTATAGATGAAGCTCACTTGATTTTTAAAGATGCAACTAAGGCATTGCTTGATCAACTTGAACAAGTAATTCGTTTGATCCGATCAAAGGGTGTGGGAATTTATTTTTGTACGCAAGTTCCTTCTGATATTCCTGAGTCGGTGTTGAGCCAACTCGGGAGCAAATTTCAACATGCTATGCGGGCCTTCACAGCGAATGACAGAAAAGATATTAAACTTGTTGCTCAAAATTATCCTGAAACAGAATATTATAAAACCGATTCTCTCATTACTGAAATGGGGATTGGTGAAGCAATGATTTCTGTTCTTGACGAAAAGGGAACTCCTGCGCCACTTGTGCATGCATTGCTAGCTCCTCCGTCAACTCGCATGGATGTTCTTACGCTAGAAGAGCAAGATCAAATTGTAAGTGCATCTTCTATCGCTGGAAGTTACAATCAAGTGATTGATTCGAAGAGTGCATATGAAATGCTGACAAATAAATTGCAATCTGTAGATGCAAACGGTCAAAAACCTCTTCCTGCTGTTGTTACAAAAGAAGAAAAAGAAGGTGGAGGATTAGATATCGCTGGAACAATCGCATCTGTTTCTAAAAATCCGATTGTCAAACAAGTTGCTCGTCAATTAATGAGAGGCTTGCTTGGTTCTATCTTTGGAAATAAAAGGTAAGAGATGTCTGAAAAAGATTTAGCCAATAAGGTAGTTGATAAAATGTATGATTCTGATTTGTTCAGTCAGTGGCTTGGAATAAAACGTCTATTAGTAGAAGATGGTAAATGTCTATTGCAAATGACTATCAAAAAAGAAATGCTAAATGGGTTTGCCATTGCTCATGGTGGAATAACTTATTCTCTCGCTGATAGCGCCCTTGCTTTTGCTTCTAATAGTCACGGTCGGATGGCAGTGTCAATTGAAACAAGTATTTCACATACGAAATCACTCAAAGAAGGAGATATCATTACTGCTGAAGCAAAGGAGTTGTCCTTGACAGATAAAATTGCGGTGTATGATGTCAGTGTTAAAAATCAAAATAACGAAACGGTTGCTTTGTTTAAAGGAACCGTTTATAGAACGCCCAAAAACTGGGAGGTATAAAATAGTCTATGAAAAAAGTTTATATAGTCGATTTCATTCGAACTCCAATTGGAAATTTCGGTGGTACTCTTGCATCTGTCCGAACAGATGATTTAGCAGTTGTTGTCTTAAAAGAATTATTGAAACGAAATTCAAACGTAGATTTTACGCAGGTGGGTGATGTAATTCTTGGATGTGCTAATCAAGCTGGAGAAGATAATCGAAATGTTGCACGAATGGCTTCGTTGATGGCAGGATTGCCTATCAATGTTCCAGGCGAAACAGTTAACAGATTGTGTGCTTCCGGACTTTCCGCAACAATCTCTGCCGCAAGAGCAATAATGACTGGCGATGCTGAGTTGGCAATTTCTGGTGGAGTTGAAAATATGACTCGCGGCCCATGGGTGATATCAAAAACCTCAACACCTTATGGTCGCGATGCTCAAATGTTCGATAGTAGTTTTGGGTGGAGATTTATTAATCCAATCATGAAAGAAAATTTTGGAGTCGATGCTATGGGAGAAACTGCGGAAAATCTGGTCGCTCGTGATCATATTTCCAGAGAAGATCAAGATAAATTTAGTGTTCGAAGTCAGCAAAAAGCAAAAGCAGCACAAGACAGAGGTAGATTCGCAAAAGAAATTATCGCTGTTGAAATTCCTCAGAAGAAAGGTGAAGTGAAATTATTTGCCAAAGATGAATTTATTAAACCTGAAACTTCAATGGAAGGACTCGCTAAGTTAAAACCTGCATTCAAAAAAGATGGTAGTGTTACAGCGGGAAATTCAGCAGGATTGAATGATGGAGCGGCTGTATTATTATTAGCTTCTGAAGATGCTATCAAAAAATATAATTTAAAACCACTAGCCAGAATAGTTTCTTCTGGTGTAGTCGGTGTAGATCCCAAAATAATGGGAATTGGTCCTGTCGAAGCAGCTAACCTTGCTCTCAAAAGAGCAAACATTACATGGAATGATGTTGATGTAATTGAATTGAACGAGGCTTTTGCATCGCAGGCTTTAGCAGTAATTAGGTCTTGGGATTTAAAAGATGACGATGCGCGAATCAATCCAAATGGTGGGGCCATCGCTTTAGGACATCCACTCGGAATGTCTGGTGCTCGCATTCTTGGTTCTGCAGCTCTTGAACTTCACGAGCAGAATAAAAAATATGCACTGGCAACAATGTGTATTGGAGTCGGACAAGGTTATGCAGTTATCATTGAAAAAGCTTAACTTACATTATGGCAAACATTTTTGAATTTAATGGTTATAGACCCGTTGTTCATGAAAGCTCTTTTATTCATCCCAACGCTACTGTAACAGGAAATGTAATCATTGGAAAAAATGTGTACATCGGTCCTGGTGCAACCGTCAGAGGTGATTGGGGCCAAATTATTATTAGCGATGGATGTAATGTTCAAGAGAATTGTACTATCCATATGTTTCCTGGTGTAACTGTTCTCTTAAAAGAAGGAGCTCACATTGGTCATGGCGCAATAATTCATGGAAGTGTAATTGGGAAAAATGTTTTGGTAGGAATGAATGCTGTAGTCATGGATAATGTTGTAGTAGGAGACAACTCCATAATTGGTGCACTTTGTTTTGTACCTGATGGAATGCAAATTCCGGAACGAAAAATTGTCGTCGGAAATCCTGCAAAGATTGTGAAAGATGTAAGTGATGAAATGGTTGAATGGAAATCAAAAGGAACAGAATTATATCAACAGCTTCCAGCAGAATTGTATAATACATTAAAGCCCTGCGAACCCTTGAGAGAAATTCCTGAGAACCTTCCAAAGCAACAGGATATTTATAAAACGTGGAAAAGAAATTAAGTCATGTGTGGGCGATATGTTGTAGTGAGTACTGTGGAAGTCATTGAAAAAAGATTCAATGTTACTGTGCCCGAACTACCACTAAACATTATTCCATCTTTCAATCTTGGTCCAGGATCTTTAGCTCCTGTGATTACCAATGAAGAACCTAATAAAGTTCAGTTTTTTCAATTTGGTCTGACTCCTTTTTGGGCAAAGAAAAAAATGTATCTGTTTAATGCAAGGGCAGAAGGCGATGGAAATAAAGAGAACGATCCGAATTATACCGGAGGCAAAGGAATTATTTCGAAGCCATCTTTTAAAAGAGCTATCAGGAGTCAACGCTGCTTAGTTATTGCTGATGCATTCATTGAAGGTTCAACGAATGAAGGTCTTGACAAACCGTATGTTGTTTATCTGCGTGATCAAAATCGACCTTTTGCATTAGCAGGTATATGGGAGAAATGGACTGACCCAGAGACTGGAGCAATCTCAAATTCTTTTGCCATCATAACAACAGTTGCCAACTCTCTTTTACAAATGATTCCTCATCATCGCGCACCTGTGATCTTATCTAAATCTGGTGAACGAAGATGGCTTAAGGCGGAACACCTAAGTGATATCACCGGATTGCTAGAGCCATATCCTTCGGAAGAAATGAATGCTTATCCGATCGATAAGAGAATAAAAAATCCGAGAGAAAATGATCGGCAATTATTAGATCCAGTTGGAGAAAGATTGTTGACCGAACAAGAAACGATTGTGAATACTTCTTTACGTTTACAAGGCATGTCGTATAACAAAAAATAAAAATAGAGTAAATCGACCATGATTTAATCACGATCAACTTACTCTTCGCAGATTTTAATTTCCGATTGTTTTGATAATTTGAAAAATCTTGATGGACTCCCCGTTTGTTACTTCAATAAAATAAGTCCCGGGCGCTAATTTTTCTCCTGATTGAAAATTCCCTTCTATACCTTTGTGGGATTCAACCAATCTTCCACTCACATCAAAAATTTTACAATCAATTGGATGTTCACATAAAATATGGAATGACCCATCAAATGGATTTGGATATAAATAGACTCCCAATATTGAAGGATGATTCATTATTCCATTACATAAATCAAAAGTGATGACAATTGTATCTTTGGCCAAACATCCGGCATTGTTACTTACCGTTACAACAACACTTTTATTTCCAATTCCAATTCCAGAACTATCAACGGTAGTGGAATTTGCTGTTGAACCATTTGACCATAAAACAGAACTATAACTATTTCCTACATTCAATACAACCGATGCACTGCTACAAATTACACTATCAGCTCCTAAATTTACAACAGGAGTTGGATTTACTAAAATGTTAGAAGTTGTGCTTGCTGTACATCCACTCGAATTAGTAAATGAATAATTGATTACATGTAATCCAGCTCCAACAGAAGGATCAAAATTACCAGCGTTTGTTCCTATACCACCGTAAACTCCACCTAGTGGTTGTCCACCAGTCAAAACAATTGGAGTAGCATTTACACAAATGGAGTTGAAACTATTTAGCGTAACAACTGGTGTAGCATTCACAACGATTGGAAACTGTGCTGTTGACGAACATCCATTTGCTGAAACATAAAGGTATGACTCAACAAATGTTCCCGGTGTTGAAGGAGTGAAAACTGTTCCAGAAATTCCAGTACCAGTGTATGTTCCACCTGAAGGAAAACCATTATTCAATGTTTGATTTCCTCCATTTGAACAGAATGGTCCCACGGTGCTAAGAGTAACAACAGGCGATGGATTAACTGTTAAAAGTGTTGTTGCATCAGCTGAACATCCTGCACTAGAAGTGTAAGTATAAATGATAGGTGTATTTCCAGCTCCTGAAATTGCGGGATCGAAAGTTGTTCCAGTTACTCCGTTGCCAGAATATGTTCCCCCAGAGGGAGAGCCCCCAATTAAATTTATTACTGCACTGTTATCACAGACAGGATTGATTGGTGCAAATGTTACAGTTGGAATTGCATTAACAACTTGATTAATGTTAGCTGAATTTGTGCAACCTTGTGCTGAAGTGAATGTGTAAGTTATGGTATATGTTCCTGGGCCATTAACAGAAGCGTTAAACATATCTGCTGAAACTCCTTGGCCCGTATAATTACCACCAGCAGGCAATCCTCCTGTTAGTAGAAATGAATTTGTATTTGCACAAACTGAATTTAATTGCGCGAAAGAAATAATTGGTGTTGCATTGACTGCTATTGCCGATTGTGCTGTACTGGAACAACCATTTGTTGAAGTGTATGAATAAGTAATTGGAATGTTTCCTGAACCTGATAAAGATGGATTAAATAAATTTCCATTGACTCCACTTCCGGTATAAATTCCACCCAGAGGCGAGCCACCTGTAAGTGTAAGTGAGGAAGAGTTTTCACAAATAGGAGTGAAGGTTGATAATGAAACAGACGGACTTTGTTTAACTGTAATTGTTCCCGATGCTGAAGCTGAACAACCGTTAGAGTTCGTGAATGAATAATTATAAGAAGATGTTCCACTTGCAACAACTGATGGATCAAAATAATTATTTGTGATTCCACTTCCAGAATAAATTCCGCCGGTTGGACTGCCAGATGAGAGTAAAAAAGATGCTGTTCCTGAACAAAGAGGATTTATCGAAGAGACGGAGACAGAAGGTAATTGACTAACTGTAATGTTAGAGCTTGCTGATGAAAGGCAACCATTTCCATTTGTATAAGAATAGGTAATTAGAAATGTTCCTAGACCTGCAGTTTGAGGATTGAAGACTCCATTGACAACCTGTGATCCAGAATAAGTTCCGCCAATAGGTGAACCTCCACTAAGAGTGATGGGTGATGAATTAATACATGCAGGACTAAAACTAGTTTGTGAAACTACTGGAGTAGGATTTACAAGTATTGTTGCAGATGCTGTGCTAGAACATCCATTAGTAGCAGTATAAGTATAATAAATTATTTGTGTTCCAGTTCCTGCAACAGAAGGATTGAATCGATTTGCTGTGACACCATTTCCAGAATAAATTCCGCCAGATGGACTTCCGCTAGTTAAATTTACATTAGTAACACTTGAACATACGTTACTGAATGAACCAATTGTTACTATAGGTTTTGCTTTTACACTAATAGAAGCACTCGCATTACTCGAACAATTATTTACATCAGAATAAAAGTAGTTCAATGTAAAATTTCCAGGGCCGTTGATTGCTGGATTAAATTGATTTCCTGTAACACCGGATCCTGAATAAACGCCTCCTGCTGGAGAGCCATTCGTCAAGGTGATAGGAGAAGAGTTTTCACAAACTGGACTCAGACTACTAAAAGTGACAATTGGAATTGGGTGTACGTTTATCGTAATGCTGCTTGTTGCTGTACAACCTCCTGAATTAGTAGCAGTGATAGTGTATGTGGTAGTGCTACTCGGATTGGCTGTTACCATTGAATCAACAGTGGAAGACAAGCCAACAGATGGCGACCATGAATAACTAGTGGCCGAAGTGGCCGAGAGTGATGTAGAAGACCCAATACATAGATTTGTTTGTGGTGAACTAGCATTCACAATAAAATTGTTTGCTAGAAAATTAGTTGTTGGAAAACCAGGTTGTAAATAATTGGAAGCATATCCAACACCATTATATTCAAAGACTGCAAAATAATATCTGACACCGGAAGTTGTACCATCTACTACAACAGAATTTCCAGTCCCATCATAAACAACAAAGTTCCCAGATCCAACATCGCTGCCTTGTCCAATTGTCGATGAAGCGTTATAAAAAACTCCATCAACCGGTAATGAATTAACTGGTGACCCTGCTTTTGCAATAACGATTCTTCTTGCTCCATCACCGCTAGTAAAATTTAATTCTATGCCACTACAAGTTACCATTGATGCTGAAAGTGAAGTTGCATTTGAAAGGGGTTGTGAAGCGAGTGGCGGAGCCATTTTAGCAATGTAAAAATCTGCAAGAGGGTAGCCTGTTAAAGTACTCGGCCCAAAGGATGCTGTATCGGTAAAAAATCCTGCGCAATATATATTTCCGAGTGTATCGTATGTAATTGATTGCCCCGCATCTCGTTGATTTCCTCCTCCCGGTCTTGCAAAAATTTCATTTCCATTTGGATCATAAGAAGCAACAAAGACATCTCTATTTCCAGCAGCACCAACATAAATTGACCCGAAATATCCATGGTCATCAATCTGACCTGTTACATATAATTGATCTTTGATTTTATCGTAAGCACATGAATAGGCCATGTCTTCATAAGGTCCGCCTGCTTGTCTCACCCATAAATTATTCCCATTTGAATCATACTTCGTAACGAAAATATCTGCGGCTCCGAAACTTGTTAATGAGTTTCCTCCTATCGTAGTATTAGCCATGAAATAACCAGCGATGTAAACATTTCCACTATTGTCAACACTAATAGCATTTCCTCTTGTGGTATCGCAACATCCTCCTGAAGCTCTTACCCATTGGAAAACACCATTCGTATCATACTTTGCTACAAACAAACTGTTGACTCCTGCTACACTTACATTGGTTGTGTTGAATGTTGCTGATTGTGTAATTGTTCCAGTGATAAATAAATTTCCTGTCCCGTCTAGGACAATACCTCTTCCTCTATCTTCTCTTGTCCCTCCAGCTTTTGTTGCCCAGAGCACAGTTCCTTCGGAGTTTACTTTCACAATAAAAATATCATTGCTACTATTTGAGCTAACTAAATTTACAGATCCAAATTGACCGGTTGAAGAAAAATATCCTGTAATGTAACTGTTCCCATTTTTATCAACTACAATTGCTTTCCCTTTGTCATCACCGCTTCCTCCGAAATTTTTTGCCCAGAGAAATTGACCTTCATTGGTATATTTTGATAAGTAGATGTCGTTGCTACCACTTGATGTCAATGAATCACCTGCTTCAAAACCAGCTGTCAGTTCAAATTCACCAGTGTAATAAATATTTCGTTGGCTATCCAGTCCAATTCCCCAACCAACATCTCCACCAAGTCCACCGGCATGATGTACCCATTTCATAGTTCCATCTGTTGCATATTTGGCCAGCATGATATCATGTTTGCCATTGGAATTTAAAATTACGCCGTCAAAATTTGCTGAGAATTCTAATTGTCCAGTGACATAAACATTTCCAGAATCGTCGGCAACGATGGCATTGCCATATTCAAATCCTTCCGAACTTCCTTGTTTCGCCCATTTAAAACTTTGCCCACTGGCGGAAAAAGATAACATAGAAAAAATGAAAATGGGCAACACTCCATATTTTAGAAGTAATTTGATTGATTTCATGTGCGTTGGTTTCAACAACAAATCAAGTCTAATTTCAATCTTCTATTAATTAAAAGAACTAATATTCTTACACTATAGAAAAGTTTTAGAGCAATCGGTAAGAAATTGCCTTATTTAAATTTTTATAAAAATACTTTTAAACTGCAGAAGTTTGAATATGTGTAAATATTAAAATCGTTCACTTAATTTAATCCAGATAATTTCTTAATAATCTAAAAGGTCTACTATCATTTTTTCTACTTTCTCAGCATTGGGAATCATTGCAAATTCTAATGTTGAATTCAATGGGATTGCTGGAAGATTTTCTGATCCTATTACTCTTACAGGTGCATCTAAGTTTTCAAAACATTCATCAGAAATTTTACCAGCTATCGATTGTGCAAAGGAATTTAAAACTGGTTCTTCGGTAACAACTAAACATCTTCCATGTTTTTTCACTACAGAAATTATTGCACCTACATCTAATGGCATCAAAGATCTTAAATCTAGAATTTCAATTCTTCCTTCAAATTTCTTTGCTGCAGTTTTTGACCAATACACTCCCATTCCATAGGTGATAATCGCCAATGTTGTCTGTGATCCAGATTCTGCAGATTGAATTGTTCTGGCTTTACCAAATGGAACAACATAATCTTCCGATGGCTCAATTGTTTTAGCTTCCTCTGTACCTTTTATCTTTGACCAATATAAACCCTTGTGCTCAAGAATGACACAAGGATTTGGATCATAAAAGGCTGCCTTAATTAGTCCTTTTAAATCTGCGCCATTTGATGGATATGCAATTTTAATTCCTCTGATATTAGTCAGTATACTTTCTACACTGGATGAATGATATGGCCCGCCACTACCATATGCACCAATTGGTACACGAATGACTGAGTTCACAGGCCATTTTCCATTACTTAAATAATAGCTTCTACTTGCTTCTGTGAATAGCTGATTTAATCCTGGCCAAATATAATCTGCAAATTGAACTTCAACAATCGGTTTTAAACCTGCAGCACTCATTCCAACAGTACTTCCAATTATAAACGCTTCTTGAATTGGAGTGTTGAACACTCTATCATCGCCAAATTTTTGTGCAAGTGTTGCTGCTTCACGAAAAACTCCACCTAGTCTTCCACCAACATCTTGACCATAGAGTAAGCACTCTTTATGTTTTGACATTAATTCTTGTACAGCAAATAATGCACAGTCAACCATCAATGTCTTTTCTTTTCCTTTTCCTTCACGATCTCCTTTCTCCTCTGTTATTAACGTTGGGGCGTAGTCATAAGTAAATAAATCTTCTGGCCTTGGATCCTCCGCCTTCAACGCTTTTTCAAAATCACTTCTTACTTTCTCTGTTGCATTTTTTTTTATGTTCTCAATTACAGTATTATTAATTCCTGATTCAATAAGGTAATTAATTAATTTTGGAAAGGGATCTCTCTTGCTATGTTCTACTAAATCGTGTCGGTACCATTCTCTTCTAACTCCACTAGTATGATGTCCTAATAGAGGAACTTTCGCATGGATCAAAAAAGGACGTCTCTCTTTTCGAATGATAGAGAGAACTTCCTGAACTGTTTCAAAACATTTTACAAAATCTGTTCCATCTATCGATCTTACTTCTAATCCTGGAAATCCTTTTGCATATTCAGGTGCATCCATTGCTCGTACTTCTTTTGCATGCGCAGAAATATCCCATTCATTATCTTGTACCACATAAAGAATAGGCATTTTTTTTAAGACAGCCATTTGCCAAGCTTCGGCTATTTCTCCTTCTGTAACAGCTCCATCACCTAGTGAACAAACAACTACTCCTTTTAAATCAGAATTGTCTAGGCCAATTTTTTCTTTATACTGAAGACCCATCGCAATCCCTGTAGAAGGAATAGCTTGCATTCCTGTTGCCGAAGATTGATGAGGAATCTTAGGCATGTCAGGACGATTTAAACTTGGGTGGCAATAATATGTTCTTCCACCTGAAAATGGATCATCTCGTTTGGCAAGCAATTGTAACATTAATTCATAAGGCTGCAATCCGATGCTTAATAAAATACTGTCATCTCGATAATATGGTGAAAGAAAATCCTCTGGTCTCAATTGCATTCCTAAAGCTATTTGAATAGCTTCATGACCTCTTGATGTAGCATGAACATATTTCTGTGTGATCTGAGACTTCTCTTCAAACAAATCAGACATTGAACGAGCTACTGCCATCAGTTCAAATGCTCTCAAAAGTAAAGGCTGATTAAGTGAAGAATTTTTTTTCGAAGTTTCAGTTAGCATATCAATTTTTTGGTGAATCTGTTTTATCGATTAATCAATTTAAATCATTCCTTCTTTCATCCGTTCAGCATTTTCTGCTACTTGAAGTGCATCAATCATTTCATTGATGTCGCCATCAATAAATGATTGTAAATTATACATCGTTAATCCGATTCTGTGATCTGTAATTCTGCTTTGTGGATAATTGTAAGTTCTAATCTTCGCTGATCGATCCCCAGTAGATACCATCGTTTTTCTTTGGCGAGCTCGCTCTTCCATAACCTTTGCATGCTCTTGTTCATAAACTCTCGAACGTAAAACAGCCATGGCTTTATCAAAATTTTTGATCTGCGACTTTTGATCTTGACACTGTGCAACTATTCCAGTCGGAAGATGTGTCAATCGTACAGCTGAATATGTTGTATTCACAGATTGTCCTCCCGGACCACTTGAACAGAAATAATCCTTTCGGACGTCATTGGCTTTGATGTCAACATCAAATTCATCTGCCTCTGCCAATACCGCTACTGTAGCTGCAGAAGTATGAACCCTTCCTTGCGTTTCGGTTTGAGGAACTCTCTGAACTCGGTGGACACCGCTTTCGTATTTCAAAATTCCATAAGCTCCGTCGCTATTCACATTGAAAATAATTTCTTTGAATCCTCCTGATGTGCCATCCGTAAAATCGACTAGTTCAGTTTTTAATCCACGACGCTCACAATATTTCATGTACATTCTGTATAACTCTCCTGCAAAAATTGAAGCTTCGTCACCACCAGTTCCAGCCCGTATTTCTACAATGGCATTTTTTGCATCTTCAGGGTCAGAAGGGATTAATAAAATTTTTATTTCCTCTTCTAACGTTTCATTCTGTTTTGTTAACTCGTCAAATTCCATTTTTGCTAACTCCTTGAATTCTTCATCCTTTTCATTAGCTATTACTTGCCTTGAATGATCTAGATTGCTTTGTACATTTCTGTACACGTAGTACTTTTCTACTATCAATTGTAAATCTTTGTACTCTCTGTTTAATTGAGCGAACCGTTTCATGTCTGACATAGATTCAGGAGAACTTATCTCTCTTTCTACATCATCAAAACGTACTTTAATTAATTCTAATTTGTCTAATAACATTTTTGTATTGTTTCCGGTTAACTCCAGTAGCTATATCAATATATAAATTCTCCATAGGGAGTTCTTAATGTTAATTTTTTTTCATCAGCATTTTCACATCGACCAATTATCTTTGCATCAATATTAAAACTATTAGCTATTGAAATTATTTGTTCAGCAACATTTGGATCGCAATAGATTTCCATTCGATGTCCCATGTTAAATACCTGATACATTTCTCTCCATTGTGTGGCACTCTCTTTTTGAATTAACTCAAATAAAGGAGGTAGTTCAAAAAAATTATCTTTTATTATACTGAGACTTTTATTAAAATGATTGATCTTAGTTTGCCCTCCGCCACTGCAATGAATAATTCCATGAATACCTCTTGAAATTTCTGTCATTATTTTTTTAATCACGGGAGCATAAGTTCTCGTTGGTGAAAGGACTAATTTTCCGATATCAATTTTTTCAGAAATAAAATTGCCGCTTTTATTTTTGTACTTAATCTCTATTTGATCCGTTAAATTCTTGCTGCCAACATAAGTAAAATTGGCATCGATGTTAGTGTCGTACGTTTCAGGATATTTCAATGATAAATTTTTTCCAAAAACATCATGCCGTGCCGATGTCAATCCATTACTTCCCATTCCTGAGTTGTATTCTTTTTCATAAGACGCTTTGCCAAATGAAGAAAGCCCAACTATACAATCACCAGCTTTAATATTTTCAGTCGATATTACCTCTGAACGTTTCATTCTCGAAACAACAGTTGAATCTACAATTATTGTTCTTACTAGATCTCCAACATCAGCAGTTTCTCCTCCCGTTGATACAATGTCGATTCCATTTTCTCTCAATTGTGATAATATTTCTTCTGTACCATCTATCAATGCTTTGATTACTTCACCTGGAATAAGTTTTTTATTTCTTCCAATGGTGGAGGAGAGAAGGATTGAATGAAATGCCCCAACACATATTAGATCATCTACATTCATTATCACAGCATCTTGCGCTATTCCTCTCCAAACTGAGAGGTCTCCAGTTTCTTTCCAATAAGCATAAGCAAGAGATGACTTTGTTCCTGCTCCATCGGCATGCATCACTAAACAATGCTCTTCGCTGCCGGATAAATGGTCAGGTACAATTTTGCAGAAGGCATCTGGAAATAAACCTTTGTCCAAATTTTTTATTGCAGCATGAACGTCTTCCTTAGAAGCCGAAGCACCGCGCATTGTATAATTATTGGATGAAGTCATTCTGTCTCTTAAAACTGTGGGCAAAAGTACAAAATTGACCTCGATTTTTCGTCATTTTCGTGAGTGGACAGATGTTTGAAAAAAGATAAAAATGAACGAAACGAATTTTCTCCTTTCTTCATTTTGATAAATTGATTGCTATGGAGTGAATGAAAAGAGAAAGGCTGTCTTTTGGACAGCCTTTCTCTTTTATTATTGAACGATTCTAATTCGCTTTCCTGGTCGGAAAGTGTCGTCATCAATTCCTTTATTTAATTTTTTCAAATCCGAAGATTTCATTCCTAATTTCTTAGCTAATGCACTGTAGGAGTCTTCTCCTTTTTCTAAAACATGAAATTTCTTATCATAGTCGGTATAATCTCCACCTTGAGTTACTTTCAATTCCATCCCTTCATCAATCAATTCACCTTTCAATCCATTCAATGCTTTCAAGTCTTTTACTTGCATTCCATAAGCTTTGGCAACTGATGTATAAGTGTCCTTCTTTTTTACAATATATAATTCACCCGCAGTAGCTGGGACTGAAGTAGTGGGAGTGGATGTAACAACTTCACCTGTCGCTGCATCTTTAACGTCAACTTTTTTAGCTTCATTAACGTCCTCTACTGCTTTCATTGCTGAAGTATCACTTAATGTTTTTACTGGTGCTTCAATATTAATATCATCAGTTGCAGACTGACCTTTTACATAGTTCGTACGCAATACTCTAAATTCAGTACGACGATTTAATTGATGTGCTTCTTCTTTAACCTTTGTGTCTTTTAATTTGTCGATGAATGTGCCGTTTAACATATCACCAGATTTAAAACTTCCCATATCCTTGTCTAAACTTCGTGGCTGGCTCGCTCCATAACCTTTAAATGAAAGGCGATCCCTTTCTATTCCATGTTGTACTAAATAATTTACAACAGATTCAGCTCTACGTTTTGAAAGAGTATCATTCGTCATTGGAATTGGACGTGAATCTGTATGTGATCCGATTTCAACAACAACAGTAGGATTCTCTTTCAATGTTTGAACTAATCCATCGAGAGACTTTTTAGATTCAGGACGAAGGTCCCATTTAGCTAAATCATAATATACCTCAGGAAGTTCGATTGCTCGTAATGTTGAACGTAATGCAAAATCAAAATCGCCAATGAAATCTTTCGATTGCTCTAAGCCAATTGTAGAAACCTCAATGTATTTGTTTAAGTAGTTTGGCATTGTCGCCGATAAACGATATGAAGTTTCTGGTTTTAGATCGAACTTATAAGCACCGGTCTTGTCTGTCTTTAATGGAATTGAACTTCCGTCGCTACCAAATAATTCTATTGTCGCACCTTCTACATTTCCTTTCGTATCGGCATCAAAAACTTTCCCCGATACAGTAAATAAAAGTGGAGGTAAGCTCCAAGCATAAATATCATCACTTCCTTTTCCATCCGGACGGTCTGAACTTAAATAACCTTTATCATTTGTTATTTCGTCAACGATAAATGCAAAATCGTCATAAGATGTATTGATTGGATATTTTAAATTTGTCGGTTCTTCAAAAATCTCGTTGGCAACTTTTGAAGAATAAATATCGAGGCCGCCCATTCCTATATGTCCTTTAGAAGAAAAATATAAAATATTATCCGACGTGATATAAGGGAACATTTCATCAAATTCTGTATTGATTTTATTTCCGGCGTTGATAGGCGTTCCCCACGATTTGGATTTCTTGTCATATTTTGTGTACCATATATCTTTCCCACCTTGCCCTCCACTCATATCGGAAACGAAATAAAGCGTCTGCTCATCATTGGATAAAGAAGGTTGTCCCACAGTAAAACTATCACTTGACAGAGGAATTAATTTTGGTTCATCCCAAGTAGCACCTTTTCTTTTTGTATAATAAATTAAGCAGCCGCCAGTTTTATTTTTCTCTGCATCACAACGAGTGAAGAACATATCGACACCTTTTGCATCCATCGTAGCACTACCGTCGTTAGATCCCGAGTTGATTGGTTCTAACAATGGTTTTGGGCTGCTCCATTTTCCTTTTTTATCCACAGCAGCTTCAAAAAGATCTTGAAATTTCTCTCCTGTTCCACCGTCATTATTTTTCCCAATTGATTCTTGACGAGCCGAAGTAAAGATGAGATGACGATGGTCTTTGTTGGAGAAAGAAGTTCCGAAATCAGAATATTTGGTATTGATCGGAGCAACATTCGTTACGCGATATCGTGTAGGTTTGTCTCTCCACTTTTGAGCTTGTTGAGATGATTGAATTCCAAGATCGGCTCTCGGATCTCCAGCAGCTTCTTTTTGAAACGCAGTGTATTGAACCGTGGCTTCATCATATTTGCCATTCATTTTTAAAGCATCAGCATAGTGAAGGTAAGCATCCGGACTTTTATATCCTGCTTTGATTGCTTTTGCATACCATACTTCTTGATTTTTATAGTCGTTTGTTAAACGATAAGATTCAGCAACCTTGTAAATGATCTCTGCTCTTTTTACTTTATTTTTTTCTTTCGTAAATGCCTTCTTATAAAGTGAGGCTGCATCATAATAATCTCCTTTGTCAAATGCTAAGTCTGCAGAAAAAGTTGGACCGCGTTGAGCAAAAGTTAGAGATGCTGCAAAGATTAAACATGCAGTCAAAAGGAAACGAAACTTCATTTTCATTTTTGGTTGATTTGGTTTAGAGTAGAGAGAACACTCCTGATGCAAATAAAACAAGAATTTTAAAGACTACAAAAGTATTAAGCGATAGTTTGAAAGAAATTTCAACCAATGAGAGTGCGGCCTTAATTACTCTATTACAATACCTTAGCTTCTTTTAGCTTTT
Source organism: Bacteroidota bacterium (assembly GCA_031361545.1). Taxonomy (GTDB): domain Bacteria; phylum Bacteroidota; class Bacteroidia; order AKYH767-A; family 2013-40CM-41-45; genus JADKIH01. The sequence continues at coordinate 14,678 of JANLRG010000673.1, read as the reverse complement.
AATTCTGTGTTCATTTCGAAATATCTCAGTTATTCGTTACGAAACTAATCATATTCGGTTAAGAATTTGGTTTAATTGTATTAAAATTTGAAAGGGCTGGGCAAAAAAAATGGCCCTATTAAGGGCCATTTTTTTTGTGAAAAGATTCTATCGAATAGTAACCAATTCTCTGTATTTAGCTAATGGCCACATTTCATCATCTACTAACATTTCCAGTGCATCAACATGGTCTCTGATTGGTTCAAAATACCCTTTCACATTATTACAATATGAAATGGCTTTCTCTCTTATGTTCTCCATTTTATTTGACTTTTTACGGGCTTCAATCATCTGCTCAACTTTCGAATTAATGGAGTTAATATGTAGGCTAATTTGATTGATAATATCCATCTGCGTTTTTGTCGTTTCCGGACCAGCCTTAATATTCATCAGTGACTCTACATTTCGAGATAATTGCGTTTGATAACGGATAGCACAAGGAATGATGTGGTTGATGGCTAAGTCACCCATGATTCTCGATTCAATCTGAATTTTTTTGATGTATGTTTCAAGCATGATTTCATGTCGAGCTTCAACTTCGCGGTGATTGAAAATATTCAACTCTTCAAAAACCTTTAGTGATGATTTAGAAACATAAGCATCCAAAGCTTCTGGTGTTGTTTGAATATTCGAGAGTCCACGTTTTTCCGCTTCTTTTATCCATTCATCTCCATATCCATTTCCTTCAAATCGAATTCTCTTTGAGTCAACTATGTATTGACGTAAGACTTTTAAAATGGCTTCATCTTTTTTAGTTCCGCCTTCTATCAATTGATCAACTTCCAATTTAAATTTAGCCAATTGGTCTGCAACAATCGTATTCAATACCATCATTGCATTCGAACAATTCGCAGAGGAACCTACAGCTCTAAACTCAAATTTATTTCCTGTAAATGCAAACGGAGAAGTTCTGTTTCTATCGGTATTGTCAAGTAAAATTTCTGGAATTTTTCCAATGTTTAATTTCAAAGCTGTCTTTTCATCGGCCGACATTTTTTTGTCGTTTACTACTTGAACAATTTCGTCTAATACACGTGACAACTGTTGTCCAAGAAAAATCGACATAATTGCTGGCGGAGCTTCATTCGCACCAAGACGATGATCGTTACTTGCTGATGCAATACTTGCGCGTAACAAATCATCATGCGTGTAAACAGCCATGATTGTATTAACGAAAAAAGTTAGGAACATTAAATTGCTCTTCGGTGTGGAACCCGGTGACAATAAATTTTTTCCAGTATTCGTACTCAAGCTCCAATTATTGTGCTTTCCACTTCCATTTATTCCTGCATAAGGTTTCTCATGAAGTAAAACTTTGAAATGGTGGCGACGAGCGACCTTGTCCATCAAATCCATTAAGAGTGCATTGTGATCAACTGCAAGATTGATTTCTTCAAATACTGGAGCACACTCAAATTGACTCGGAGCAACTTCATTGTGTCGAGTTTTTAGAGGTATGCCTAATTTATAAGCCTCTGTTTCGAAGTCGACCATAAACGAATATACTCTCTCTGGAATTGTTCCAAAATAATGATCTTCTAATTGCTGTCCTTTGGCAGGTGAATGTCCAAACAATGTTCTACCTGTTGTCAATAAATCGGGACGAGAATTAAGTAGGCTGATATCAACAAGAAAATATTCTTGTTCAACTCCTAATGTTGCAAAAACCTTTGTAACATCTTTATCGAAATATTGACAAACTTCAACAGCCGCTTTATCCAATGCGTGAAGTGCTTTTAGTAACGGTGCTTTATAATCTAATGTTTCTCCAGTGTAAGAGACAAAGATTGTAGGAATGCAGAGAGTCTTACCACTCGCACTTTCCATTATGAAAGCTGGTGAACTCGGATCCCAAGCAGTATAACCTCGTGCTTCAAAAGTATTTCTAATTCCTCCATTTGGAAAACTTGAGGCATCAGGTTCTTGTTGCGCAAGTGCATTTCCCGAAAAATGTTCTACTGCTTTTCCATCTGCTAATTCAAAAAACGAATCGTGTTTTTCTGCAGTCAATCCTGTCAAAGGTTGAAACCAATGCGTATAAGAAGTGGCGCCTTTTGTATTCGCCCATTCTTTCATACCAAGAGCAACTTGATCGGCCATTTTGCGATCTATCGGTTCTCCGTGCTCTATTGCTGCAATGACTGCTTTGTATGCGTCGCGCTGCAAAAATTTCTGCATGGCTTCCCGGTTGAACACATTAATTCCGTAATAATCGGAAACTTTACCTGAGGGTGGAGTTACTTTTACCGGATGACGGTCTAAAGATGTTTCGAGGGCGCGAAAGCGAATGTTCGACATGGTTTTTATAATTGAGAGTTATGAATTATTAATTTTGTTCAAATGTATTATAAAAATGGGGGGTGTGTCAAGAAATAAGTGTAATTTATTACCGATGTCCCCTATTTTTTAACATGATTTTGAAAAAATAACTTCTTTTTTCTTACAACTCATTCTTTTGTCGAAATTTTTTATTCAAGGTTACAATAATTTCGTTAAAGAGTATTTTAGATGATTTTTAACTCACAATCTTATTATTCCACTATGCATTCGATAGAAAGTTGAAGTATTAGAGTATAAAATTGAACTTTTATTACAATTTCGACTACCTGAAACTAAAAAGGTGGAAATCGATTCATCAAAAGAAATGTTGATTTTAAAGTGAAAAAGATTTGAAAAAAAAAGCTGCTTAGGAATAAGCAGCTTTTTCAAAACGATTCTATAATTAATTTCTTCCTAATTTGTACAGGTGACGAATATGCGAACTCACCGCATGCCATATTGTTGGATGTTCTAAATATACTAATCCATGTGCTGAACAAGTTTCCTTGACAATATGACTCAGCTTCGGATAGTGAATATGAGATATTTTTGGAAACAAATGATGCTCAACTTGCTGATTTAAACCTCCTGTTAAAAAAGAAAGTATTTTACTTCTTGATCCAAAGTTTGCAGTCGTCATTACTTGATGAACAGCCCAATCATTTTCAAGAACAGGTTGATTTACAGGATCTACAAAATGAGTGTCTTCAACCGCATGTGCTAATTGAAAAATTGTACTGATGTAAAGACCTGTAGTAAATAGAAAGATACTATATCCTACTAGAAATTTTGTTACGCCAACCATTTCAATTGGTAAGATTACAAATAACCCTACATAAATGATTTTAGTAAGCCAAAATCCTAGGTGTGTTTTGAAATCAAATTTTATTCCTGTTTTAGAAGAGACCGTTTTTCTGAAATACTTTACTACATCAAGAATGAAAATCCAAAGAGCATAAGTAAACCCATAGACAATGAACCAATAAAGGAACTGGAATCTGTGAAAGAAATATTTCTTATGAGATTCACACAACCTTAAAAGTGGTTCTGTCGCAATATCATCATCATGTCCATCTATGTTAGTAAATGTGTGATGAATCATGTTGTGTTTGATATTCCATAAATAAGAAGAACCACCTAGCATATTTAATGTTAGGGCGGCAACTCTATTCACAGTTTTATTAGGTGAGAAACTTCCATGACCTCCATCGTGCATCACATTGAATCCAATACCAGCAGTAAAGAATCCGAACGTAATGCAAAGTAGTATAGCGACAAAATTAGTTGGGGTGAAAAACACCAACGTGATGTAAGTGGCCAAAAATGAAAGCATATAAAATGCAGATTTCCAAAGGATCTTCTTGTTACCATGAGGATCAATTTTATGTTCTGCAAAATACGCTTCAACTTTGCCCTTTAAATCAGTATAGAATTCGGAAGCATTTCCGTTAAATTTGATGGTTGCCATTCTTAGGATTTGATTATTCGAATTGTAAAGGTCGAGATTTATTCTAACATAAACGAGTAGTTAACTGTTAAGTTTGAACAACCAACCGTTCAAAGCTAGATAATTACCATTTTTTGCGTTTACCTGCAGCTGGTCTTGGAGTATCACCTCCACTGGGACGACTTTCTCCCCAACCACGTTTTCCTTTTTCAGAGCTACTTCTATCAGAGCTACCTCTATCAGAACTACTTCTTTCAGAGCTACTCCTTGAACTTCTATCCGAATTGCGTTCAGGGCTTCGTTCGTAACTTCCACCCCCGCCACTATAAGGACGACTTCCGCCGCTTCTTTCACGACTGCCCTTGTAATCTCCTCCACGTCCCCCTTTATCACCGTAACTTCTACTCGGTGTTTTTCTGGTTTCGTTTGAAGATACTTCAATTCTAACTTTTCTTCCCTGATAAACTTCTCCTTCAAAAGTTGCCATTGCCTTAGCTAGTACTGCTTCAGGTAAATCAATGAATGAATAAACACCTTTAACATCTATTCTTCCAACAATTGAAGAATCAATTTCTAAAATCTGTGCTACATAATCTTTCATCGATTTGTCATTCAAACCATCCATTGAACCTAGGTTGATGAATAATCTTGGACCAGAACTTCTATAGCCACCAGAACTACTGTTGCCTTGATGAGCAAGGTCTACGTTTAAGTCGGGTGCATTTCTATAAGCATCCAAAAAGCGATTGAACTCTATACTTATAATTCTTTTTATCAATTCTTCTTTGGACAATTCTCCTAATTCCTCCAATGCAGGCGTTAAGAATTTTTGAATCCCATTTTCATTCACTTTTACTGAATGAATTTTCTTCATCAAATTCATCAACTGTTGCTCACATATTGTGACAGCATCTGGAACTCTTCCGAGGTGAAGTTTTGTTCCGATCTTCTTTTCAATAAAACGAATCTTTTCTTGTTCGCGAATGTTAATCAATGCCCACGAAACTCCTGATTTACCAGCACGTGCTGTTCTTCCGCTTCTGTGAGTATAACTTTCGGGTTCGTCAGGTAGGTTGTAATGTATCACATGCGTAATATCGTTCACATCAATTCCCCGCGCAGCGACATCAGTTGCAACTAAAACATCTAGGTTCTTGGTACGATAACGAGCCATTACTTTGTCACGTTGTGCTTGTGTTAAATCACCATGCAAGGCATCAGAGTTATATCCGTCTTTTGCGAGACTTTCTGCAATGCGTTGTGTGTCGATTTTAGTTCTGCAAAAAATAATCCCGAAAATTTCTGGAACAGAATCTAATAGTCTTTTCAAACCGGCATATCGATCACGCTCGTGAATAACATAGTAATAATGCTCTAGATTTCCTGCTCCTTCATTCTTGCGACCGATGGTCAACTCAAATGGATTTTTCATGTATTTACTAGCAATGGTCCGTACTTCTTGTGGCATTGTAGCTGAAAATAACCACACACGTCTTTGGTCGGGAAGATGAGATAATATTTCATCTATGTCTTCTTGAAATCCCATGTTCAACATCTCATCTGCTTCGTCAAGAATCAGATAACCGATTTTGTCCATGTTGATGGCACCTCTATTAATCAAATCAAGAAGTCGACCAGGTGTTGCAACAACAATCTGAGTTCCTTTTTTAATTTGACGTATTTGCTGAATGATATTAGCACCACCATAAACAGCTGTTACAACGACTGACCGTTCGTATTTTGCATATTTAGTGATATCATTTGCAATCTGCACACACAGTTCCCGTGTTGGTGCTAAGATCAATGATTGTGTGACCGTTTTATTGCGGTCAATGAGTTCAAGAATGGGAAGGCCAAACGCAGCTGTTTTTCCGGTACCTGTTTGTGCAAGTCCGACAAAATCTGTCTCATCAGCCATCAATTGAGGGATGGCCTGTTGCTGAATTGGAGTAGGTTCTACGAACCCTAACTCGGTTATGGCTTTCAAAACATTCTCGCCAACTCCTAATTCTGAGAAAGAAAGCATTTTTTGAATATTAAGCCGCAAAGGTAACTTTATTTCTGAGGAATTCAATTTTTCCACACCTTCAAAACCTTATTTGGAACTCCTTCTTTCGTCTAACTACTTATAATTCAAAACTTCCTTAATTAATTTCCACTTAGTTACTTTTTGTTTTCAATTTCAAATATGTTCTAATGTGAGGTCATGGTTATCTCGTAATTTTTTAAAAAATATAACAAGACGGTCGCAAAGTTTTAGGTTCATATTTTTACTAACTTTAACTTTATAAAACCTAAAATTATGTTTGAAAATCTTTTAAACCTAGTGAAAGAACATGCAGGCACAGCAATCATCAACAATCCGGATATTCCGAATGAAAAAAATGATGAAGCGATTCATACAACCACTACGTCTATAATTGACTCACTAAAAAGTCAGCTTACTTCTGGAAACTTATCTTCAATAATGGATATGTTCAAAGGAGGTGGTAGCACAGCAACTCACTCATCAGTTGGAAATGCTGTCCAGTCAAACGTAATTTCGGACCTCATGAAAAAATTCGGAATTGATAATGCTCAAGCAACTGGCATTGGAAATAAATTAGTTCCTGCTGTTATGGAAAAATTCGTTAACAAAACAAATGACCCCAATGATAATAGTTTTGATTTATCCAACATCGTAAATTCTCTAGGCGGATCGACTGCCGAAGGTGGAATTGGCAATATGATAAAAGGTCTTTTTAACTAATTTTTAAATTAGCATAAAGCCACGTTGATTAATCTTGTCAACGTGGCTTTTTTATTTCTTCGGAATTTTATTCTTAATATTTTATTTCACAAGATACATCACTTCTTTCACAGCCTTTATTACTCGTGATGGATTCGGCAAATAAGCTTCAATGAGCGTTGGCGCATAGGGAAGTGGTACATCCATTCCCATCACTCGTAGAATAGGAGCATCCAAATAATCAAAAGCATCTTTTTGAACTTTGAATGTTACTTCGGTTGCGATTGCTGCCAATGGCCATGACTCTTCCACAATTACAAGTCGATTTGTCTTTTTCACAGAGTGAATAACAGTTGCATAATCAATTGGACGAACCGAACGTAGGTCGATCACTTCAGCATTGATATTTTCTTTAGCTAACTCTTCTGCAGCAGTCATAACAACTTTCATCATTTTCCCAAACGAAACTAATGTAACATCTGTTCCTGATTTTTTTATATCCGCGACTCCTATAGGAATTAAGTATTCGCCATCTGGCACATTTCCTTTATCACCATACATCTGTTCGCTTTCCATAAAAATCACAGGATCATTATCGCGAATCGCTGACTTCAATAATCCTTTTGCATCAGCAGGATTACTTGGAACAATTACTTTTAGTCCTGGACAGTTGGCGTACCAACTTTCAAAGGCTTGCGAATGTTGAGAACTCAACATTCCTGCAGACCCTGTTGGTCCACGGAACACAATTGGAACGGTAAATTGTCCACCACTCATACTCATCATTTTGCGGCCGAGTTACTAACCTGATCAATGGCCACCAATGAAAAGTTAAACGTCATGAATTCAATTATCGGGCGCAATCCATTCATGGCTGCTCCAACCCCAATTCCGGCAAATCCTAGCTCTGCAATTGGTGTATCAATTACTCTTTTTTCCCCAAACTCTTCCAACATGCCTTGACTCACTTTATAAGCCCCGTTATATTGAGCAACTTCTTCTCCCATTAAAAAGACGCGTGGATCTTTTCGCATTTCTTCATTCATTGCTTCTCTTAAAGCTTCTCTATATTGTATTTCTCTCATAATTTTATTATAAAATTTACCCTATCATTTATCAATACCCTATCCTTTATGATCGGGCAAATGTAGAAATTTATCTATTCTTCACTCATTTCTTCTTTCAACATCTGATATGCTCCTTTTAACTCTTGCAAAGTGTGAGCATTCCCCAAATCAATTGCTAGATCCATTCCTTTTGAATACCAAGTTAGAGCCTCATGGTAAAAATGTAATCCTTCCGCCATTTTTCCGGCCATGTAATACATCGGCAGATATTCTGAATGTTCCTTCTCTAAAATTTTGAATTGCTCGTAAGACTCTTCGTTACGTTCTAATGATTTGTATTCCAGCGCTAAAGCATATCGCAGGAATTCATCATGCGGATCTTCTTTCAAATAGTTTTCAAGAATAGTTAATCTGACAGACATCGTACTTTTTTGTGAATTTTAGGTAAATTATTTATTTATCTTCGCGGCTCTGACAAAAGAAAGATTATATGCTGTTTTTCAATACAGTTTACTCCATCCTTCTAAGGTCAATAATTCTGATAAAGAAAGTAATTTAAATTTAGATGAAAATATTAGTTTGTATTTCCAGTGTACCAGATACCACTGCAAAAATAAATTTCACTCCCGATAATAAAGAATTTGTTTCTACTGGAGTTACTTTTATTCTAAACCCTTATGATGAAATTGCTCTTTCAAAGGCAGTTGACCTAGCTACAACAAACAACGGAACCGTTACTGTTATTAATGTTGGTGACGTTACAACTGAAGCGGTAATTCGTAAAGCTCTAGCAATCGGAGCGAATGACGCTGTTAGGATTAATGCCCCTGCACGCGATTCTTACTTTGTGGCAAAACAAATTGCAGATTACGTCTCAAAAAATCCTTTTGAATTGATTCTATGTGGGAGAGAGAGCAGTGATCACAATGGATCAAGTGTTCCTGTGATGGTTTCTGAATTATTAAATCAACCTTGCTTTCTATTTGCAAAAAACTTAGTCATCGATGGAAAATCTGCCACAATCGAATGTGAAATTGAGGGCGGGAAGGAAGTTGTATCGACTTCATTGCCTTTTGTTGCTTGTGCTTCCGAAGGAATGGCTGAATGGAAAATTCCTAATATGCGCGGAATCATGTCGGCTAGAACGAAACCATTAGTTGTTGTTGATCCAATCGAGGTTGAACAAAAAGTAAAATTAATTTCATACGATAAACCAGCTTCACGTAGCGCTGTGAAAATGATTAATGCGGAGGATGTTAGTCAACTTTTTGACATCATCAGAGAAGAAAAAAAGATCATCTAGTTTTTTACCATCCTAAATATAAAAAATGTCTGTCCTAGTTTATATAGAAAATTCAGAAGGTGTCTTCCGTAAATCTGCTTTTGAAACAATTAGTTATGCTGCTGCAATTGCAACAAAATTAAACATGCCTTTGGTTGCAGTTTCAATAGGTAATGTTAGCCAAGATGAATTAGCAAAAGCTTCGAAGTATGGAGCTCAAAAGATTTTAAATATTGCAAATGAAAAACTCGCTACTCCTAATTCTCAGCCGTATGCCAGTGCAATCACTGCCGCTGCTAAGGCTGAAAATGGTCAAGTGGTAATTCTCTCAGCTTCATTTGCGGGAAAATCAATTGCTCCAAGAGTAGCAATAAAATTAAATGCAGGCTTAGCAGAAAATGTTGTAAGTCTTCCTGAAATGAACGGAAGTTTCATTGTTAAAAAAGGTTCTTTCTCAGGGAAAGCTTATTCAATAATTGAAATGATGGATGGAATAAAAGTAATTTCTATTATGCCCAATTGTTATAAGGTTGTTGAAAATAATGTTGCTCCTCAAATTATTAATTTTGATTTTATTCCAACTGAAGTGGATTTAGTAGTTCAGAGTAAAGAACGTATTCGCTCGAGTAATACTATCTCACTTCCTGAAGCGGAATTAGTAGTTTCTGCTGGTAGGGGAATGAAAGGACCTGAAAATTGGGGAATGATAGAAGAATTAGCAAAAGTATTAGGAGCCGCGACTGCTTGTTCTAAACCAGTTAGTGATGCTGGCTGGAGACCACATTCTGAACACGTAGGCCAAACTGGAATTGCTATTAGTCCTAATTTATACATTGCTATTGGTATCAGCGGTGCGATTCAGCATCTTGCTGGCGTGTCTTCCTCTAAAGTTATTGTTGTTATCAATAAGGATCCTGAAGCTCCCTTTTTTAAAGCTGCCGATTATGGTATTCTGGGCGATGCTTTTGAAATTGTTCCGAAATTAATTGAAGCGGCAAAGACATTCAAGGCAAATCAGAATTAGTATTAAAGAGGAAACTATTTTTAGTAAATTTCGATAAAGCGTAACGCCGATAGGTAAGGTAAAATGAAAAAGATTAAACTCGAAATAATAGGATTGTCATATAGCCAAACTCAATCGGGAGCGTATGCATTGGTGCTCGGTGAGGATAAAGGACAAAGACGTTTACCAATTATCATTGGTGCATTTGAAGCGCAAGCTATTGCCATTGAATTGGAAAATATGACTCCGTCTAGACCATTGACTCACGATCTTTTTAAAAGCTTGGCTCATTCATTTAAAATCGATGTTGAAGAAGTAATTATTTTTAATCTTCTTGAAGGTGTTTTCTTCGCCAAACTGATTTGTAATAACGGAGAAAAAAAACTTGAAATAGACGCACGAACCAGCGATGCCATTGCTATTGCTGTTCGGTTTGGTTGCCCAATTTATACTTATGAATTTATTCTTGCTTCTGCCGGAATAACCACCGATGAGAATACATCGATGGAGAGCATGGAGGAACAAGCTGAAAGACCTGCTGGTTCTACGAGCAAGCTCAGTGAAAATGAACTTAGTGCCGCAAGCACTGATGAGTTGAAAGAAATGCTCAAGAAAGCTATTGATGATGAAGCTTACGAACGTGCCGGAAAAATTCGTGACGAACTGGAAAAGAGAAAAAGCAATTAACAATATCCGTTTAGATTCTCTGTTCATAAAAACACCTCGCTTTTTTAATTGTTTTTAGATAGTTACTCCGTTTCAGTTTCTACTTTAATTAAATCCTTTTTTTAAGGCAACTTTCTTTTATTCTAAATACAATCACAGTGTTACACTCAAACTTTTTTTCTGAATTGATTGGTAAAATTCTCTTGAAAAGATATTTGCACTGAATTTATAGAACTTTGTCTGTTTGAAAGAGTACAAGGTTTAAAATCTGCAAATGAACAGTCCTTCAATCAAGAATGTATTTTACATAGCAATTATCTGTGTTCTCTTTTTATTGCAAAGTTTTCAATCGAAGGCTCAACCCTATATTGATCTTTTGAATGTAAAATATCGGTCTCTTCCTTTAACAGATCAGAAGGTTGGTAGTGGGGATAATTTTCAAGAAGTTTCACTGTTGCTTCCTTTGCAACAAAAAAATAAAAACTATCTCCTTGTCGGTGGTGACTATTCCAATGCTGAATTTATCAATGCAAGCGAAAATCTGCCAAACTATACACTGCGAAGTGGTTCTTTATTTTTAGGATACGAACAGAAATTGAAGGACACTTCTTGGTCGAGGTTGATTTTGTTTATTCCAAAAATGAATTCTGATAATAAAGGTAGCTCTCGCAGTTTTCAAGCAGGAGGAGTGATTATGTATAAACTCAAAAAATCAGATAATCTGAAGTATCATTTTGGACTGTATTACAATAGCGAATTTTTTGGTGCTTATTTCATACCTCTTTTAGGAATTGATTGGAAAATAAATTCACATTTCAATTTATTTGGTGACTTGCCTTCAAACCTCTCTCTAGAAATGAAAGCGAATAAAAATTTTAGAATGGGAGCAGGCTTTACTTCAAACATTGCAACTTATCGGGTACATGGTCAAAATGATTTGTCATATATTAGAGAAGGAGATAAAACGTGGGGCCATGACGAAGTTCATTTGTACTTCAATTGGTATTTTATGGAACACTCCGTTTTATTTGTTCAGGCTGGTCAATCCGTTTTTCGTCAATACAATCTGTATAATTCAAACAATGATCTCTTGTTGAATTCGCCAATACAAAAAGAAAAGCGTGACGGATTATTTTTTGATATAGGTTTCGCATTGAGGTTTGATTCTAATTAAAATCAGTTTAACCAAAATCAAACCGTTATATTTTTAAAATAATTTTATTGAGTGACTTGAATGATTATTTTCAAAGATTACTTTTTCCTTTAGTGTTTTATTACTTGGACTTGATTAGGGTCATGTTTGTATTTGAACACAAACGGGAAAATCAATCCCAATACTAAAGCATATCCAGAAAAAGCAAGCCAGATGCTATTCCAATTGCTGATTCCATTGGTCGTGAAATGATCCACTACTAATCCACTGCAATAGCCACCAATCATTGCCCCCAAGCCATTCGTCATGAACATAAATAATCCTTGAGCACTCGCTCTCATTCCTAAGGGCGCTTCTTTTTCAACAAACAAGGAACCAGAAATATTGAAAAAGTCGAATGCCATTCCATAAATAATCATTGATAAAACAAGTAGTGGAAGGCCGTTACCGGGATTGCCAATTGCGAATAATCCAAAACGAAACACCCACGCAAAGATGCTCATTAACATTACTTTTTTTATTCCGAATTTATGTAAGAAGAATGGAATTGTCAGAATGAATAACGTTTCTGAAATTTGAGAAATTGATAATAATAAAATTGGGTGCTTAACACCAAAAGAATCGGGGTATGTTAGATTGAAACTCTCCAAGAATGAACCGCCAAAAGCATTGGTAATTTGTAAAGCTGCGCCAAGAAACATTGAAAACAAAAAGAAGACAACCATCTTTCTCTGTTTGAATAAAACAAAAGCGTCTAATCCAAGCATGTTAAAGAATGATTTAGTTTTTTCACTTTTCACTGGCTTACAAGGAGGTATTGTGAAAGAATAGATTCCTAATGCAATGCCAGATATCGAACTAAATATTAATTGCATATTGCTCGACTTCCATCCTAAAATATCGACCATCCACATTGCAACTATAAAACCTACAGTGCCCCAAACTCTGATAGGAGGGAAGTCTTTTACTATGTCATATTCTTTTTGTTCTAATACGATATAAGATACAGTATTATTCATGGCAATTGTAGGCATATAAAACATCGAATTTAAAAGCATTGCCCAAAAGAAAAGATTGGGGCTAGTAATTGTGGAAGCCCAAAATAAAATGATTGCACCAATAATATGACAGAGACCTAAAACTCTCTCTGCATTCATCCACTTGTCGGCAATTATTCCCATTATGGCTGGCATAAATAAAGAGGCAATTCCTAAAGTTGAAAATACCGCCCCGATTTGTGCACCGGAGAAATGTAAAGTTCCTCCCAAGTATCCTCCTATAGAAATTAACCATGCACCCCATACAAAGAATTGCATAAAATTCAAGATAATTAATCGAAACTTGATAGACATAGTTAGCTGTTTTTTGATGAGCTTCGAAAGGTAGTAGAAATATTGAATAATTGATAACAACCTTTTAAGAAATCGCTTTCAACTATTGGGTTTCGCGTATTCAATTATCAACAGTCTGCTCATATCTTTCCTCTTCGTGACTACCAATTTTATGTAACTTTGTTTTGTAATTCCAACTTAATTCTATGAAGCAATATCTTGATTTACTCCGTCATGTTATGAAGGAAGGTGTCGATAAAAGTGATCGTACCGGCACTGGAACCCGAAGTGTGTTCGGATACCAAATGCATTTTGATTTGCAAGAAGGCTTTCCATTGTTGACAACAAAAAAATTACATACTCGTTCGATCTTTCATGAATTACTTTGGTTTATCAAGGGCGACACAAATATTAAATACCTGAAAGAAAATGGTGTTTCTATTTGGGATGATTGGGCTGATGAAAATGGAGATCTCGGTCCGGTTTATGGCTCTCAATGGCGCGCATGGAAAACGGCCGATGGGAAACAAATAGATCAACTCTCAGAAGTGATTGAACAAATAAAAAATAATCCTGACTCACGTAGGTTAATTGTGAGCGCGTGGAATGTGGGAGAAGTTAGTCAAATGAAATTGCCTCCATGTCATGCTTTTTTTCAATTTTATGTGGCCGATGGAAAACTAAGTTGTCAGTTATATCAACGAAGTGCCGACATATTTCTTGGCGTTCCTTTTAACATTGCATCGTATGCAGCTTTAACAATTATGGTGGCTCAAGTATGTAATTTAACGCCCGGCACTTTTGTACACACACTGGGAGATGCTCATATTTATAACAATCATTTTGAACAAGTCAATTTGCAACTATCTCGTGAGACTCGTAAGTTGCCTCAGCTAATTTTAAATCCTGAAGTAAAGAGCATATTTGATTTTAAGATTGAGGATTTAATTATTGCTAATTACGAACCGCATCCACACATCAAAGGTGCTGTTGCAGTCTGACCTATCTGTTATGCTTTCAATTGTTGTTGCTGTTTCCGAAAACAATGTCATTGGCCATGCTAATGATTTACCTTGGAAATTATCGGGCGATCTTAAACGTGTAAAGGCACTTACAATGGGGCACCATTTAATTATGGGGAGAAAAACATTTGAAAGCATTGGAAGACCATTACCTGGTAGAACTACAGTTATTATTACTCGCCAAAATGCTTTTCAAGCGGAAGGCTGCACGATTGTAAATTCTTTGCAAGAGGCTATTGAAAAAGCATCAAATGATTCTGAAGCATTTATTTTCGGCGGAGGAGAAATCTTCAAAGAGGCGTTGCCTTTTACCCAAAAAGTATATTTAACTCGCGTCCATTGCATGGTCAATGGTGAAATTTATTTTCCTGAATTGAATTCAGACGAATGGAAAAAAATTGCAGAACAAAAATATTTGAAAGACGAAAAAAATGAATACGATTGTACAGTGCAGGAATGGAAGAGGAAGTAGATCTTAAATCTGATAATTGGAAGGTGTTCTTGTGATTGCCAAATGGTAGATTTTTTTTTCAAATAAAAATTTCAAATAAAAATTTCAATAATAGATTTAAGAGATTTATGTCGTGCCAATGTAGGTTGTACGATAAGCGTATTCAAAAA
>JANLRG010000637.1:0-2492 GCA_031361545.1 Bacteroidota bacterium | reverse complement strand
AATATGATTTTTTACATGATGAATACAATCCTCCTTCACCTGCTTTTGTTTATAGGGTTGGGTGGGAGTTTGGGAAATAATTAATATTTAAGATTATAAAATTAATTAATATGAAAAATAAGATTTACTTTTTTATTCTTTTCATTGTTTTAAGTATGAGTTCATTAGGACAGAACCCAAACCTGGTTATTGTACCTCCATCTCCTACTTCTTCTTCATTGGCTAAATACGTTGAAGTGCCAGTTAATCTTAATACTGGAATTCCGGAGATTAGCTTGCCACTTTATGAAATAAAATGTGGGGATTTATCCGTACCACTATCTTTGAATTATCATGCTTCAGGATTAAAAGTGGAAGAACAATCATCTTGGGTTGGTTTGAAATGGAGTTTAGATTGTGGAGGGGTAATCACACGAGTAATGAAAGGAAAACCGGATGATCAAGCTACAGGTTACTTTTCTAGATACCTTGATATTAATAATTCATCATTCAGTTCTCCTTTATCTGAGAATCAATATGATCAAATTATTAATGGTGATTGGGATAGCGAACCTGATATCTTTTATTATAATTTTAATGGTAGATCAGGTAGAATTATTTATTTTTTTGATGGCACAAATTCAAAATTCATTGCATCGCCTGCTGCTAATATTTTATTTCAAGCAAACACAAACAGTTCTGGAATTTTGTCTTGGACTGTAATTACCGAAAATGGTATTAAATATACATTTGGAACCCCAACTAATCCTGTTTGTGAAAGAACAACAACTACCTCTGGCGAAGATTTTACTTCAAGCTGGTATTTAACTCAGATCCAGACTCCAACTGGTTCGGATGAAATTAATTTTGGTTATGCACAGGGTACTGCAATAACTCCCTTTGAAGCGCATACACAAGGATTTAATTATACTCGTTCCTATAGTGGTACCACGAGCGGAATAGGGAATTCCTGTGAAACACAACCTTCATTTTTCCAAATTCCTCTTAATAATCCTAGTATAATACCTGTAAAACTCGTTAATATAACATGGGAAAATTATAAAATTGATTTTAATGTTTCTTCCAGAGAAGATATTATAAATGATAAAAAGCTTGATAAATTAATAATTTCTAGGAATAATATAGAAATTAAAAGTGTCACTTTTAATTATTCTTACTTCAATCAGAATGAAAGATTACGATTAGATAGTTTTCAAATTTGCAAGAGTTCGCAACAACAATGTGAGCCACCATATAAATTTAATTACTATAATTCAAATTTGGTGCCTAATCTAAATTCAAATGCTCAGGACTATTGGGGATTTTTTAATGGAGCAAATAATCAAAACTTAATTCCAGACGAAGTAGTTCCTGCATATTTGGGTTTTAATGGAGCAGATAGACATCCAACATCAAATTTAAATATTGCTAATGCTGGTTTATTAAATTCAATTTTGCTTCCTACAGGAGGAAGCGAAGAATTTATATATGAACCTAATGAATTACCATATTCAAGTAATCAGGTAAATGCTCAACATAATCAAAGTATAATGTCCTCAGCAGTCTATGATACTAGAAACAATCAATTTTCTGACTTTCCAATTCATAATTTGTCATCTTTTATTATTTCGGAAGATCAAAATGTAGGAATTGATTTAACATTAACTACTCAGAGAGGGCCTACATCAAATTGGTTTTGGAATGGCGATCCTGTTAATGGGAATGTTTTAATAAAAGATAATAATAATGTTATAATATGGTCTCAACATGTACTTTTGAGCAACTCTACTGTGAATTTAAATTCCAGTTTTTTAGTACATCTAAACCAAGGCAGTTACAAACTTGAAACAACACTTGAATCCGAGGGAATAACATTGTCCCCTGGATTTTATATTTCCTTTTATAATTTATGTAAAATTGATTATCATTACAATGAGACTACAGAGTATGGCGGATCGTATGCTGGCGGGGTAAGAATAAAAGAAATCATTACTCATGACGGCCTTAATACAACAAACAATATTATCCGAAAATTTGAATATTTAAAAGACAGTCCAGACGGACCAATTTCTTCAGGACAACTTCTTGTTAATCCACATTATTATTATACAGATATAAATTTAACACAACATACAGATTTAGCATCATATATTGGTTATCAATCTACTATTTGTGATGGCACCCAATTTGGTCCTCGTATATGTTTTATAGCAATCCCCCTTAGTATACCTTTTTATTCAGTATCAGTATGCGCTATCGGGAAAATTTTTTCGTTTAATTTATCTCCTCTTGGTTCAGGAAATAATGTTGCCTATAGCAAAGTTGATGTTAAATACGGTTTGAATGGCGAGAATGGTAAAACTGAATACTACTTTCTCCCAAGCCGTAAAAGAGGAATGGGTGCTCCCTTTGAACCAACTAAAAATGATGAATTTAAAGAAGGGCTATTATCAAAAAAAATAGATTATAAATATAATAACGGCCTATTTACACATGTCAAGGAAATTCAAAAT
>JANLRG010000632.1:0-1523 GCA_031361545.1 Bacteroidota bacterium | reverse complement strand
ATTTTGACAACAAAACTCAGTTCCTTTTTTCTACAGGCTTCATTGATTGTCAAACCATACTTCCCTTGAGAATTGACTTTTATAGTCGGTGTTTTTTCGCCTGTACTCCATTGATAGCCAAATACATTTTCTTGTTTTTTTCTCTCATGATAAATCGTACCATTCAGTGTGATAGCAGAATCTCTACACATAAATTCTTTGAGTTCCAAGTTTTCTAACACCGCATCATCTGATTGTTCCAACTCCACGTCGTCAATAAAAAATGGCAGTTGTCGAAAAGCATTGGTGATGGTCACCGATAGGAATGGTGGGCGGTAGGAATTAGTCGTATCTTTATTATTGTCACAAGCTATTGAAAGGTAAGAATCTTTGTACCCAAAGCCAATATATTTTTCATTGCCTTTGGCTTTAAAACAACACTCAAACCTCACCCAAGAAGTATCATATTTTTCAATAATGTTCCATGTATAAGTAGGTGGCTGCCGAACGGGTCCAATAATAGTATCAAGCGGTTTTTTATCGAAAGTAAAAAGACTGACTTTTTGATTGTAAGTAAGCCACCAACAGCCGACATTGTTTTTAGAGCCTACTTTCAACCAAAATGAACATCGATAAGATTTATCTTTTTTAAGCGGCTCTTTAAGTGGCGTATAAATGAACATGGCGACTATGCTTCCCATCCCATCTCCACTGTGCGTATCGTAGTAGCCCCATCCAGTGTTGGGAACATTGCCGCTACATTTATGGTACAATAAACCGTATTGGGTATAGTTGCCATCCACTGCAGCGTGAGAACCCGCTTGTTTCCAATGGGTGAGGCTATCAAATTCATAGAGTTTAGGGCATCCATTGAGCATTTCAAACCCTGGGTCAGGCACAAGATTTTGAGCTGTTATATTATTTCCAATAAAAACTATAATTATCCAAAGTAACCGAATTTGCATCTTACACGAGGTTTTAAAGATGAAATCAAGAGTAAACTGTAGTCAAATTTGGTTTAAAGTTAACACATTTCAGTTTTATTTTCAATGAAATATCCCATTAAATACTGAGGGGGTCTCACTCACACTCTTCTTCTTTTTCTGAGAATTTATTGATTGGTCAAATCCGTAAATGTGACCAATACCTCGCTTTCACTTTCAGTAAGAAGCGTTATTGTAATCTTTCTATTGCCATCTACTTTTACGATGCCTTTACCACCTTTTGGCAACGGTGCTACAAAAAATCCATCACCATACCATTTTTCCATGAGTTTCTGTACTTCTAAAATGAGTTTATTGGATTGCAAATGCTCATTCCAAGGTGCCCAACCTATGTAGTGAAATCTGACAGGCATTTCATTGATTTTCTCATTTTTATACGTTGGATAAAAATCCATTTCAGCTTCGTAATTCATTTCTCCTTTATTGAGTTGATAGGCGGCAGCCGTATTACCAGCTGCTTCACGCAGAATGCCTTTTTTATTCAAATCCCAGCAAACAGCATAAAATTCTTTCGCAGTCATACCTAAATACAAACCCAGA
>JANLRG010000620.1:0-2731 GCA_031361545.1 Bacteroidota bacterium | reverse complement strand
ATTTAATTTTTTATCAAATTCACAATTCACAATTCACAATTCACAATTCACAATTCACAATTCACAATTCACAATCTTTGAGAGATTTCCTATCGGAATGAAGAACATGAAGTAAATTCTCGATTTTCAATCTTTCGTTCTCAATTTTTTTTCAGTTCTTAGACTACTAACAAGATCCTAAAGGATGACAGTGCTCAATCTGTGTTGCTCGTTCTTCATTCCTAAAAATATTATTCCCAAAACGAAGGAGTCACTGAACGGAATGAAGAACGTTAAGTAAAAAATTTAATTCTCAATTCTCAATTCTCAATTCTCAATCTTTCCATTTTCCATCTTCAATTTTCCATTCCGACCTCTGACTTCTGGCTTTTGACCTTATTACTTTTCCCTTCTACTCTTTGATCAGCTTTCAAATAGCGCTCAACAAATTGTGATTTAGAATCGTGGTAAGAAGAAATGCCACCAATTTTATAAAGTATCCAGATGTAATACCATGCGAAATCAATTTGATATTTTAAAAATCCCGAGCGGGCACTTGATGGATACAAATGATGATTGTTGTGCCATTCCCCAGCAACTATTCCTGGCCAATACTGATTGATGGACATATCGTCTCTGTTGAAATCTAGGCCATCAGTTCTTTTGTCTTTTCCTTTTCCATGTCCTTCGTAATTAAATGTTCGGACACCCACTGCCCAAAAAAAGGCTCCTCCGAAGAGCGCGCAAGCTAAAGGCATTCCACCGATCAAGAAAAAAACAGAAAACCAAAATGTCCAATTTAAAAGAATGAATAAAGCTGTCGTTCCCGGATTTGCTATCGATCCCCATTTCAAATATTGCTTGTATGTATTGCGATAAATTCCAACTCGCTCCATTAATCCAGATGCCTTGTTGTAATCGGCTTCGTTCAAGTTGCGATTCAATAATTGGTGATTCACATCAGCTAAAAAACAATAGAAGAATCCACCGTATGCATTGTAAGGATCACCAGGCTGGTCCGACTTAGCATGATGGACGTGATGAGAAACTACATAAATTTCTTCAGGAATTATTTTTAATACGATGTTCTGTGTCAACCATCGCCAAAACTTATTTTTAAATTGATAAGCTCCATGAGTACAGTAACGATGATACCAAACTGTTCCATGAGAACCCATGATGATCATGCTATAAACAAAAGAGACGATCAATAATTTCCAAGTAAAATATTTGAAGATAAAAAGTAAAAAAAACGGAAATAGAATCAGGATAGAAACCCACGATGTGAAAGCTAACCAGTTCTTTTTATTTTTAAAAACATTCAAGCGACTAAAAAATTCTTTTAACAATTCTTTTGTAGTCGGTTTGTAAAACGCTCCTTGTTTGTCTGTCCAACCATAAGAAGGTTGCTCCAGAATTTCGTCAATAAATGCCATCTGAGAATTTTAAGAAGGTGCAAGATAGAAAAATCATTTGCCAATCAAGAGGCATTTCTTCTATACCGCTTAATTTTTGGAATTTTAACAATAATTGGAATGGCTTTATCAAAACAGTGTTGTAAAATATTCTGATTTTATGTCAGAAACCATCTCTTAATGATTGACAACACTACTTTAGAAGGGTGAATTTTCAGTTTCAAATTGATTCTTCACTTCGGATTACATATTCACCCACATAGCTGCCATAATCGTTTTTGCATCTTCGAATTGTTTTAAGTCCATTAATTCGTCGGATGTCATTTCAATAATTTCAATCTCTTCATCATCGATGCCTCCGCCATTATTTTCTTTTTCATCAACTTCAGCATAAAATAAAAACATTTTCTCACTACATGCTCCAGGTGTCGAATAAAAATCATATAACAAACGGATGCTTCCCGGAATTACTTTATATCCTAGTTCTTCTCGAATTTCTCTTTCTATCGCTTGCTCGTGAGAACCATCTTTTGCATCAAACATTCCTGCAACTAATTCTATCAATTCTTTTTTCGCCCCCACTCTATATTGTTTAACTAAGAGATATTTATTTTTCTTAGGATGATAAACGAGAGCGCAAACAGAATTGCCTCTGTCCATACATTCATAGATATGTTCGCCTTCAATTACTGAACTCTCTAATTTAAAGTTTGTAATGCGAATAAATTTTCCTTGAAAAGCTATTTCTTCTCCTATTATTTTCTTTGACATGATTGATAGTTTCTTTTTGTAGTTTTACGAAGATAAATTGTTGTCCATTTATAAATGAAAGCCATCAGAATAGTTATTCACGGTCAGGTGCAAGGAGTTTTTTTTAGAAAACATACTGAAGAACAAGCGCGGAAACTGAATATCCTGGGAACCGTTCGAAATCTTCCATCGGGTTCAGTAGAAGTGATTGCACAAGGTGAAAAAACAGCGCTCGATTCACTCACAGAATGGTGCTTCCAAGGCTCTCCTTCTTCAAAAGTTGAAAGCGTAGAAGTTTTTGATACCATCATGCAACCTTATTCCGGTTTTAGAACCATTCGTTGATAAATAATTAATAATTAATAAGGAATAATTAATAAGAAAAAAAATTCTTCTCCCATTCTCCATTCTCCATTTTCAATTTTCAATTCTTCTCCCATTTTCCATCTTCAATTTTCCATCCTCAATATTTTTCCCTTCTCCATCTTCAATTTTCCATCCTCAATATTTTTCCCTTCTTTCCTCTGTATTAATCCAAGACACGATATAAACGTTCACCTATTGAAAAATAAGTTAACGCTTCCCTC
>JANLRG010000609.1:0-2081 GCA_031361545.1 Bacteroidota bacterium | reverse complement strand
CATCTCTTAGGAATTAAGAACATTACCTTAGCTGATATTGAACTTATTTTTTCGACTGCGGATAACTTTAAGGATATTATCAACAGGCCAATAAAAAAAGTTCCTTCCCTTCGTGATGTAACGATAGCTAATTTATTTTTTGAAAATTCTACGCGAACACGACTTTCTTTTGAACTTGCCGAAAGAAGACTTTCTGCGGATGTTATTAATTTTTCAGCTTCATCTTCGTCTGTAAGTAAGGGAGAATCACTAATTGATACAGTGAATAATATACTTGCAATGAAAGTCGATATTGTAGTAATGCGACATCCTCATGCCGGAGCGGCTGAGTTTCTTTCCAAAAATGTTTCTGCCAATATTGTTAATGCCGGAGATGGTGCTCATGAACATCCGACACAAGCTTTACTCGATGCGTTTTCAATTCGTGAATGTTGCGGGGAAATCAAAGGGAAAAAAGTTGCAATAATCGGCGATATCCTTCATTCACGCGTGGCATTAAGTAATATTTATTGTCTGCAAAAATTAGGTGCTGAAGTTATGGTTTGCGGTCCCACTACTCTATTACCAAAATACATTTCATCACTTGGTGTACGTGAAGAAAACAATCTCCGCAAAGCCCTCGAATGGTGCGACATTGCGAATGTACTCCGCATTCAACTCGAACGCCAAAACACACGATATTTTCCATCACTTAGAGAATATATCATGATGTATGGCATTAATAAAGAAATTCTAAACTCACTTTCCAAAAAAATTGTCATCATGCATCCTGGCCCTATCAACCGCGGTGTAGAAATTACAAGCGATGTTGCCGATTCAGATCAATCAATTATTCTTCAACAGGTAGAAAATGGTGTGGCAATCAGGATGGCTGTCTTATATTTACTTGCGGGGAAGACGTAGGTCAAGGGAATTTAAAATTACAATGAAACCCCAAACTGCTTCAAATGATGAATTGCATGTTTGTGTAAAAGTTGAATCCATTCTTCAAAATTCAGATCACCAAAAAATGGGTTTGTGATAATTGTAAGAGGATTCGCTGAATATAGCTTTTCGAAATCCATTAATTCCTTTTCCAATTCAATTATAGCATCTACTATACTTAAATTCCTAACGGATAATGGTTCATCACCCATCAGGACGTTTTTTGTATATGGCCTGAATTCTTTGTTACTCATTTAAAACTCTTTCATACTTGGAAGATTCTCTTCGGGAGTTACAAGAGTCCTTAGTGTCTTTCCATTCGCTTCACGTACAGAATCGCTCATATGCTCGATCATTTGCTGCGCGTTCATCTTGCCCCAAAGGCCTTTGGTAGCAGTATCCAGTTGTTTTAATAAAACGATATATGTGGTAATCAGGAAAGAAAGATTATTTTCAAAATTTACTATCTTCATATTTTATTTTTTTACACTATATTTACTTTTGATAATGATCATAAGACCAAAATTATTTATTTTTGTTACTACTTCATTACTTTTTCTAACATGTAAAAAGGAAGTTCATACAGAGCCGAAATTAATTGTTTCGGGAAAAGTTATCACAGCTTATGATAGCACCACTGTTGGAGGCGCTTCTGTAAATTTAATAGTTTATGATTTTAATATGAATCCTTTTCGTAGCGATACAATTTATTTTATTACCGTTTCAGATAACTATGGCTATTACGAATTTGATATTAGTACGTCATTTGCTAATAATGGAATAACCCTTTACGCTAACAAACCTCCGCTGTTTGTTCAAAATGTAAATAATTTTTCTAGACTGGGATCATCTATCGGAGAGTACTCCGTGTATCTTACTTCAGATGGTAGTCATGATAATTTAATTAAAGTAGATCATCCAGGGACTCTCAAAATCAATTTCCACAACAACAATATAAATTCTCTACAAGATACAATAGGGTACTACTTCCGTTCTACTTCAGATCCGGATACTACTTCCGGTAATCCTAGATATATATGGTGGGATAATAGTAGGATAACGAATTACAATGAATATCATCAGTTCTTTTTTTCCGGATCTTATCTCTTAAATAAGTATGTTAAATTTTATTATTTAGTTGCTAATAATGGAATTTT
>JANLRG010000603.1:0-2225 GCA_031361545.1 Bacteroidota bacterium | reverse complement strand
CGATTGCGGTTATCTTGATTTCCTGTTGATGAATCAGTGGGATGAGCAGGATGTGTTCTTTGTAATACGTTGTAAGGAAAACGTCAAGTTCATCGAAGAGGAAATAAGAAATCCTGATTACGAAAATATTCAGGCAGACATAATTGGAGAATTAAAACTAGATCCATCCTTTAAAAAATATCCAAAAAAATTGAGAATGCTTATAGTTTATGACCAAGCAACTGATCAGTATATTGAGCTTTTTACAAACAATTTTAATTGGACAGCATCAACCATCGCTCAACTATATAAGAATCGTTGGGACATCGAGATTTTCTTCAAACATTTGAAAACACACTTGAAAATCAAATCTTTTGTCGGTACATCGGTAAATGCCGTATTGATACAGATTTGGACAGCACTCATTACAATAGCATTAATGAAAGGATTTAAAGCTGTTGCAAAACATCCATGGCATCTATCCAATCTAATTAATTTCTTACGACTGAATTTATTTGTAAAAATCGATTTGCAATATTGGTTAGATCATCCATTTGTGCCGGAAAAACCTCCGAACGATACTTTGCAATATTCTTTCTTCTAAAAAGTGAGAGGGGATTCAATTGTATTAAGCTGAAAAAAATTGAATTCCGCAATGGAAAAGGAACTATATTGGCTCAGATAAAACGTTTTGGACAGCAGTGGTAATCCTCCAACTGAGTATGTTGCAACATTTATTTTCGAAAATCGAACATAATAAAATCAATCACTTTTTATCAAAAGATTACAATTTTTGGTTATTCATATTTGAATGTTATTCCTCATACTGTTAATCGATGGACAAATTTTCCATGAAGCCTAGCTAAAAACTATCGTTTTATTACAATGCAATGATCCCAAAGTATAGAACTAATTATTAATTGAATCGTTCAACAATTGAATGGGTATTTTGAATTAAAATAATTGAGGAGTAATATTAAATCAAGAAAAAATATCTTGAAAATGCATCAAAAGCAACGTCTAAGCTTCCGGTTGTTGCTGCGATTTAACTTTGCAGTTAGTTCGATAGCTATCTTAATAACTCTTGGATTTATAATATTTTTCCAGTTATCTAATCCAAAAAATGCTAATGCAGCCGTCTTGGGTGATTATCGGTCCAAAGCTTCTGGAAATTGGAATGCAACTACTTCCTGGGAGTGTTTTAATGGGACCAGCTGGGTTGCAGCTGCTTCAACTCCCACAAGCGGTGATAACGTTATTACAATTCAAAATGGAAATATTCTCACTATCACAGCGTCGATAACAGTTGATCAGGTAGTTATTAATTCCGGAAGCCAAGTAAATTTGAATTCTGGAATTACATTGACTATTGCCAATGGAACAGGAACAGATATTGACGTATTAGGTTTATTGAGTAACGCTGGCACCATAAATATAAATGCAAGCGCGAGTTTGGCATTTGCATCCGGAGGTAGGTATATGCACAATCAAAATCTTGGAACATTACCTATCGCAACATGGAACAGCGGTTCTACCTGTGAAATTACAGGATATACTAATGGCACAAGTGAACCAAACAACTTCGGCCAATCCTTTGCTAATCTTACATGGAACTGTCCAAGCCAATCTGCAAAAGTAAATTTCCATGGTAGTTTAATTTCAGTCTTAGGTAATTTAAATATTTCTTCAACAGGAACGGGATATCTTAAGATTTGTCAGGGTACAAATAGCACATTAAATATTGGAGGAAATTTCTCTCTGCAAAGTGGTAAAGTTACTGTGACAGAAAATTCCAATTGGATAATTAATGTCAGTGGCAATTTTGATCAGTCAGGAGGGAGCTTTTATATGGCTGATTCCACCGGAGCATCCGGTTCTGGAACACCAACACTGAATGTATCGGGTGATTTTAGTTTGTCGAGCGGGGTATTCAATATGGCCTCGTATACTGGGACCAGCGCGGGAAAAGGAATTGGAACTTTTAATCTAACAGGTAACTTTACACAAACAGGTGGAACTTTAAGTGAAACTGCAACAGCCTCCGCTATCAGTGGATATGGTAATATTTATTTTGTAAAATCAGGAACTCAGATCTTTTCCGTTACCGGTGGCGCTATGAGCAATACTATTAATTTCACCGTGAACAACAGTTCCATTCTTGATATGGGTACCAGTTATCCAACAGGTAGCGGTAGTTTTTCTGTGTTAGGAGGTGGTGCATTGTTAATGGCTTCACTTGCAGGAAT
>JANLRG010000545.1:0-2253 GCA_031361545.1 Bacteroidota bacterium | reverse complement strand
AATCTGAACCCGTTTGAACTGTCCTTTAACAATTGGTTCATCTAAAGTTTTGAACCAAACGCGCAGAATAGATAAAATACAGACAATGCTTAGTCCTAACACCCGCTCAATGTCTCTAATGCCACTTCCATTGAAGGTCATTGCGAGGTACGTGGCAACTGAGGGGGTCTGCATATTTAATTTATTTTAAAATCTTACTCAATAGTTAATGATTTCTGTTTAAATTTGATTCTATTTTTCCCATTGACGCTGCTCGGTATCGAGCGCATTAAACTGGTGGATAATTTCACCGCTGTCAATAATTTTGACTTAGAATATATGCCCTACACGCATGGTTTGTTGGGGTCATTGTTTTGGTCTGTACTGTTTTATGTTTTATATCGTTATGTCTTTGCAAAAGATAAAACCAACGCCAAAAGTATAGCTTTGGTCATGGCTTTGGGCGTTTTATCACATTGGTTTGCTGACTTGATTGCTCATACACCCGACCTGCCAATTATCAATGGTGAACCAAAATTGGGTTTTGGGCTTTGGCGCAATAAATTGCTTACTTTTATAACTGAAGCAGCACTTTTAGGCATAAGCTTGTACTATTACCTTAAAAATACGGAAGCTTTAGTGTCTATCGGTCGTTACGCTGCTGTTGGGTTTACAGTTTTTCTAATTTTAGCGGCGTTCCTAAACTTCTATGTATTGCCGCCTGAAAAAAATATTGTACCATTGGCTATTTCCGCTTTGATTTCTTATGCCGCTTTTGCAGGTATCGCTTTTTGGGTAGATCGAAAAAGAGCTTAGAGAAATAAATTATTTACCTTTGAAATTGAAGTCTTAATACTACATTTTTAAATCAATCAAAAACATAAAAAATGAAGTATATCAATGCAGTTACCCTACTTTTCATCTGTAGCATATCATTTTCTCAAGGTATCAATTTCGTACCAGAAGATATGAAGTGGCAAGATGTCTTGGCAAAAGCTAAAAAAGAAAACAAAATTGTGTTCGTGGATGCCTACACCACATGGTGCGGACCTTGCAAATGGATGGCTGCCAATATATTCCCGACGAAAGAAGTCGGCGATGTTTTCAACGCCTCATTTGTTAATGCTAAAATTGATATGGAAAAAGGAGAAGGCATTGAAATTTCTAAAAAATATGGCATACGCATGTACCCAACCTATCTTTTTGTCAATGGCGACGGTGAATTGGTTCATCGAGCTTTTGGCAGCAAACCTGTTGATAAATTTATTGAAGATGCTAAAGCAGCCGTTGACCCTGAAAAGCAATATTTTTCTTTGAAAAAGAAGTTTGACAATGGAGATAGGTCGCCAGAGTTTTTGAAAAAAATGAGTTATGCGGCACAGGATGCTCAAGAAGAAGAACTGCAAGCAAAAGCCTCAGAAGCATATATTAATACTCAAAAAGATTGGTTAACGAAAGACAATATGAAGTTTATCATGACTTTTACTACTTCTATTGAAGGAAAATTGTTTGATTATTTAGTTAAAAATAAGACTGCTTTTGAGAAAAACACCAGTAAAGTAGAAGTTGAAAATATATTTATTAACTTACCAGTTAATGTTGTTTTTGGAAATTTTTTCAATAATGAAACTAAAATATTAGATTCTAAAAACTCAGAGCTCTATTTATCTAAACATTTAGCAAAAGAATTAGTGGAACAGGTCATGGCTTATGCTGCAATGATTGAGATGCTACAGAAAAACGATAATGCAGGTATGATGAAAAAAACAGTAGAGTACATGGATAAATATTCATCGGAAAATGCTTACTTTTTGAATCAACATGCTTGGACATTTTTTCAAAAAGCCAACGACCCTGTGCATTTGCAAAAAGCTTTAGAATGGTCTTTGAAATCCGTTCAATTAGACGATAATTATGCTTACAACGATACGGCTGCTGCCCTATATTTTAAGATAGGCAACAAGCTAAAAGCTAAAGAATATGCTGAAAAAGCCATCAAAAAAGCCAAAGAAAATAATGAGGATTCTGCTGAAACGCAGGCATTGTTGAAGAAAATTGAGGCGATGCAGTAGGATTTACCCCCTCAGTATTGATGACATTTTTCTAATAAAAAATCGCATAAATCATTGTATTTCAATGCTTTACAGGTTAAACGCATCAATTAAGTCATTTCTATGACAATATTAGCGTTGTCTTTATGGATAAAATTATGTATGACATCAAATGCATATTGTGTATCCCACCCCGCGTTTGTTGGTTTGACGTTCTAGCTCT
>JANLRG010000421.1:0-1124 GCA_031361545.1 Bacteroidota bacterium | reverse complement strand
ATATTTGAGTAAAGATCATCACATTTCATTTAATTACTTGCGACAAGCTGTTGAATCCGCAATAAGGAGTGGTAAAGCAAATGAATTGAGCATCGTTATTGGAAAAGATTTGCAGGAGGGACAAAAAACTCATAATGCAGTTTGGAAAATGTCAACACATGATGATGATTGGAGACCCATTATGGAATTACTTTCTTCAAACGGAAAATCGAAAGTCGGCAATACCCATGCTGAAAAAAAAGGACATTTCTAATTAACATAAACACCATCGTCAGAAAACGTTTCAAGATGAATATCGGTCTTTTTTAAAGCAATATTACGAAATGGGTACAGATAATTTTTCTTTCACCGCAGGTATGACCCGTGCGCCGATGAGTTCAATAGACTTCATGAGTTGGTTGTGCGAAGAGCTGGCGGTATCCATTTGAAATGTCACTCTACTCAGTCCTCCAAGGGCTTGACTGTGGCGGATTATTTTTTCTGCCACGACTTCTGGGCTGCCGACCATAAAAGCACCAAGTGGACTCGCCTGTGCATTAAAACTTGATCTTGTTGCGGGCGGCATGCCTCTTTCTTTAGCGATGGTTGACATGGCTACTGTATAGCCTTCCCACATTTCATCTTGGGCTTGCTGCGTGGTTTCGGCAACATAACCAAAAGCATGCATCCCGACGATAAGTTGCTCAGGCTTATGACCAGCATGTTCTCCTGCCTTTCTGTACAAATCAACTAAGGGACGAAAGCGATGGGTTTCGCCGCCAATAATGGCTACCATTAAGGGCAAACCCATCAAGCCGGCTTTGACAAATGATTCAGGTGTGCCGCCCACACCTCGCCATATGGGCAAATGATTTTGTAGAGGTCTTGGATAGACAGCTTGGTTTTTCATAGCCGGGCGGAACTTGCCCGACCATGTAACAAATTCACTATCCCGAATTTTGAGCAACAATTCAAGCTTTTCTTCAAAGAGTTCATTATAGTCCTGTAGGTTAAGCCCGAAGAGGGGATAGGCTTCTACAAAAGAACCACGCCCAGCCACTATTTCCGCCCTGCCCTTAGATAAAAGGTCTAAAGTGGCAAAATTTTGAAACACTCTGACCGGGTCGGCAGCACTTAACACTGTC
>JANLRG010000516.1:0-18679 GCA_031361545.1 Bacteroidota bacterium | reverse complement strand
ACCAGTAATTCCTGCTATCAGGACGTAGGTTTCGCTCTTATCACGACCGCAAAACGAACATTTTATTTCTTTTTGGTTTTTCATAAAATATGAGTGGGCAAATTTTATTTTAAAATTAAACGCAAGCTACAGAAAATAGTTTAAAAATTGTAAAAAATGACAAAAGCGAACAAGCAAATCCTGATTTATGCTGAGTTTTAATTCAAAATCAACATCTCAAAATTGCATGTTCGCTTTAATTGAAAAACGAAATTGTATTACCCTTTTTTACGAGTAAGAACTTCATCAATCATTCCATACTCTTTTGCTTCTTCAGCCGTCATCCAGTAATCACGATCTGAGTCTTTCCAAACTTTCTCGTAGTCCTGACCGCTATGTGTAGCAATAATATCATACAACTCTTTCTTTAACTTTTGGATTTCACGAGCTGTAATTTCGATATCCGAAGCTTGTCCTTCTGCTCCTCCCATTGGCTGATGAATCATCACTCGTGCATGTTTCAATGCAGCTCGTTTGCCTTTTGCTCCTGCACACATCAATACTGCACCCATAGATGCAGCCATCCCTGTACAAATTGTAGCAACGCTTGGTTGAATAAATTGCATCGTATCATAGATCCCCAGTCCTGCATAAACAGATCCACCTGGACTATTCAAATATATCTGTATATCCTTTTTTGCATCAACAGATTCTAAAAATAAAAGTTGAGCTTGGATAATATTCGACACATAGTCGTTAATCCCTACTCCAAGAAAAATAATTCTATCCATCATTAGACGGGAGAAGACATCCATCGTCGCAATGTTTAATTGTCTTTCTTCAATAATCGTTGGAGAAATATAATCTGCTCTAACAGCAGAAACAAAACTATCAACCGAAAGGCTAGTGATACCTTGGTGTTTCACTGCATATTTTCGAAACTCATCTGCGTAATTCATAGTGCTATTTTTAAGTTTAACTGAAATGATAGACGTATCAAATGTCTCTATATTTCAGCAGTTCAAAATTAAAGAGCGTTTTGAAGCAAGGCTACTAGGTCTCAAATAGTTTTCAACAAAGATTATACTGGTGTTTGTTATTAGTTTCAAAAAAATCCCTGAACATCTACTTGCTGGTCAGGGATTTTCTTTAAACACATTTTTTTGATCAATGATGTTGCTCTAACTCATGAGCTGTTTTCGCATTTACCTTTTCAATGAAGTCTTGGTATGGCATTTCAATCATATCCAATTTTACTTCTTTCTTCAGAACATCGAAAACTTTATTGTCGCGGATAATACGATCTACACGCTCCGAATTATTAGATTCATTTAAATAATTATTTGCCAACTCATCTAATTTATCCGACTCTGGCGCCGGAACACCGTATTGTGCAAATTGCTGACTAACCATCTGACGGGCGACATTTCTAACTTCTTCCTCTTCAACTTTAATAGAGTTTGATTCAGCTATTTTAGTCTGGATTAAATTCCATCGAAGGTCTTCTGCCAAGTGAAAGTATTCATGATCAAAAGTATGTTCGTCAATTTCTTTTTCTTGATTGGCCTTCAACATTCTCTTTAAGAATTCATCAGGCAACGCAAAAGTATTTGATGACAAAAATTCTGTCTTTAAATCCTTTTTCAATTTCTTATCACTCTCTTGTCCGAAATAGGAAGCGATCCCTTCACGGATTTTAGCAAAAAATTCTTCTTCAGAACCTACTACTCCCTCTCCAAACAATTTATCAAACAACTCCTGATTTAATTCTGCCTTCTCAACTTTGTTAACAGTCATAATTGTGAATCGATAATTAGATTGTAGAGATGCGTTCTCTATTTCCAACTTCAACATTGCAGCAACTTCTTTTTCATTATGAAAAGTATTGATTGGGGAGAAGTCAATTGTTTCTTCCTTTTTCAATCCTACAAATGAACTTCTCTTTTGGACATCAGTAATTAATTCGACAGAAAGTGTAGTAGTCGTTTTATGACCTCCTTCTTTCAGTTGGCCATTCTCATCGAGCTCATTGAATTCACCATAAAAAATAGTCATTTCATCTGAGGTTTCTGGATTAGAGAATTTTCCATAACGTCGACGAATATCATTTACATCGTCTTCCACCATTTTCTCATCTATCTTAACAAGATAATATGGAATTTTTGAAGATGGGTTCTTGACATTTAATGACGGTGCTAAACCAATTTCATATTCAAATTTAAAAATTTTTCCTTCTTCAAAATTTTGCCCTGATGGAGTTGGTCTTGGAAGAGGAGATCCTAAGACTTCTATTTTATTTTCGAAAATATATTTTCCAAGTTCTTCACTTAACAAGCGATTTAATTCTTCAATCAATACCGCTTTACCATACATTTTTTTTATCATTCCCATTGGAACGTGGCCAGGACGAAAGCCAGGAATTTTTGCAGTCTTTAAATAATTGCGCAATACATTGTTTACTCGACCTTGATAATCTTCCGGTTGAAGTTCAATTGAAATAATCGCATTTAAATCGCTGATCTGGTTTTTTACAATATTCATAGTGATAATGGTTTTAAACACAAAATCCCGAAAAAATCGGGATTTATGGTAAAAAATTAGTGCGGGCGGAGGGAGTCGAACCCACACGGTTGCCCGCCAGATCCTAAGTCTGGTGCGTCTGCCAGTTTCGCCACGCCCGCATAAAACAATATTAATTTAAAGAACGTCTCTTTCAAAACGGGATGCGAAGATACATTTATTTTATTCAGAATCGCAAAATTTATCTTTATGAAACAAAAGAAATCCGTCGTCTTCTTTTTAAATTGCGAGTCAATAAAGAAATTATTCTCTAATAAATTTCATTGATTTTGAGATTTTTAAGATCTAAAAAACCTTCCACTCTTACGGATGAAGAAATCATCCGATCTTTTCGAAAAACTGAAGACAGTTTATTCATCGGAATTCTTTTTGATCGATATAGTCACCTGGTTTATGGTGTCAGCTATAACTATTTAAAGGATGAAGAAGAGTGCAAAGATACAGTATTGCACATTTTTGAAAATCTATCACGAGATCTTAAAAAATATGAAATCAAAAATTTCTCTTCTTGGTTGCATGTTGTGACCAAAAATTATTGCTTAAGAGAATTATCAAAAAGAAAAGACATTGTTCCACTTACATTCGATGCAGTTCAGGAGCAAGATGAGGAAGAAGAAATCAATATAGCTGAAATTCACTTGCCGAATTTATCACACGCTATCCACAAATTAAATGAGGATCAACGAATTTGCATTGATATGTTTTACCTTCGGGAAATGTCTTACAAAGAAATTACCGAACAGACTGGATATAACTTAAACCAAGTGAAAAGTCACATTCAAAATGGCAAAAGAAATTTGAAATTAATTTTATTGAAAAAAAAATAAATTGCAATTAAACGAGAACCATAACCCGCATTTGACACGAGAAGAATTTTTGGATTACAAATCCAAAAAACTCTTACCAAAAGAGATGCATCGCATTGAGAAGCATTTATTAGAATGTTCTCTATGTGAAGACGCTATAAGTGGTATTGATAAGTCTGATGATTACCTTCGAACGATTAACACCTTACGTGAGCTACGAAAAAAAGGAAACAAGAAATTTCATACTCAAAAGAAAAAATATTTAATGATTGACACCAATGTTATAATTGCTTTTCTTTTCATAATAGGTATGTTAATTTTCATTTTTTATTTTCTAATGAGAATAATAAAATAAATCAATTTTGGTAATTTCCGTAAGTTTTAAATTCAATTTTAGTTAGCTGGTATTTTACTAAATTTGGCCATGCTAACAATTGACCCAAAAGAAACGAAAACAGGAACATTCCACAGCTATATGCTTTCATCCATTGCACCTAGGCCCATCGCCTTTGCAAGTACAGTAGATCTTGAAGGAAACATGAATCTATCTCCATATAGTTTTTTCAATGCATTCGGCAGCAAACCTCCCATTTTGGTTTTTTCTCCTGCAAGAAGGGTTAGAGACAATACAATTAAACACACGTTAGAAAATATCTACGATATAAAAGAGGTTGTAATCAACGTGGTCAATTATGCCATGGTCCAACAAGCATCTTTGGCAAGTACAGAATATCCTAAAGGAGTTTCTGAATTTATAAAATCGGGGTTCACTCCTATTGCATCACAATTAGTTCGTCCATTCAGGGTAAAAGAATCTCCAGTGCAAATGGAATGTAAAGTAATTGATATAAAAGAAATGGGTGATCAAGGAGGTGCTGCCAATTTAATTATATGCGAAATCCTTTTAATGCATATCAACGAAGAAGTTTTAACACCAGATCAAAAAATAGATCCTAATAAAATTGACCTCGTTTCAAGAATGGGAGGGGACTATTATTGTCGAGCTTCTGGTTCAGCTCTATTTGAAGTTGCTAAACCAATAGCAACTCATGGAATGGGAATTGATTCTCTCCCAATTTCAATTAGACTGAGTAAAATATTATCGGGCAACAACCTTGGTCAATTGGGCAACAGTGAAAAAATCCCTGATGAGATGCAAATCAAGGAAATAAAGAGCAAAGATTTTATGAAAGAATTAAAACAAAAGTTTGGTCATAATAAAGATTTATATGAAAATAAAATTCACGAGTTAGCCAAGGCGCTCTTAGATAAAGGCGCTGTGGAAGAAGCCTGGAAAATTCTTCTTTGTATAGAAAAATAAATTCGGTACGTTTGAACAATGTCTAACGGTTTTTTCACAATTCTTCTTCTTCAGCTTTCGGTCGATTATTGGTATTTCGTATTGATCGCTCTTATGATTAAATTTTTATTAATCCGATTTATGGTTGCTGAAAGTTTATTAAAAACCACTGCAATGTGGACGACTGCAACCTTTGTATTTTATTCCTTTGTTAGCTTAGGTGGATATATTTTTTCATCTGCAAATATTTATACAATACCTTTTTTAATGTTTGCATTAGGACTTACCATTGAAACTATTCTTTGTTCTATGATTTTTCAAGTAGAAGCAAAAAAAGTGTTTATCCCTTTAGCAATTGGAGAATTTCTTCTCTTCTTTCTTTTGTTCAGTCAAATTAACTTCTAAATACTTTCAACAGATTGTCCAAACCATTCTATAATAAATTAAACTAATCCATAAAAAAATTCGAGAAGAAGTAAATATTGCTGATTATTCAGAATAGATCTTAGCGATTACTTCCAAACATTCAATTCACTCACATTTCGATAGTAGTGTAAATTTTTAAGCGAGTATATTTCTCGAAATGGATAAGTTGTTCAGAAAGCTGTAAAAATAATTCCAACAAAAAACCCCTACAGGAAAAATCTGAAGGGGTTTTTATTCGCTTATCATTTTGAATGACTAAAAGAGTCCATTGATTTCAGCATTAATTTTATTTATGATCTTTCCCATATCTTCTTGGTTGTCGGCAAAATTCAAATCATCTATATCAATAATTAATAATTTTCCAGCTTCATAAGTAGAAACCCATGCTTCATAACGCTCATTCAATCTTTTCAAATAATCTATTCGAATAGAATTCTCATATTCTCTTCCTCGTCTGCTAATTTGATTTACCAACGTTGGAACACTTGCCCGTAAATAGATAAGTAAATCAGGTGGAGAAACAAATTTAGTCATGACATTAAAAAGTGACTGATAATTATTGAAATCCCGAGAAGTCATCAATCCCATCGAATGTAAATTAGGGGCGAAAATATGAGCATCTTCATAAATCGTTCGATCCTGAATAACAGTTTTACCACTTTGACGGATTTTGGAAATTTGTTCAAATCGTGAGTTAAGAAAATAGATTTGAAGATTAAAAGACCAGCGTTGCATGTCTTCATAAAAATCATTTAGGTAAGGATTGTCATCCACATCTTCATAATGCGCCTCCCACTTCATCGTTTTTGCGAGAAGAGAAGTAAGAGTAGTTTTTCCAGCACCGATATTACCTGCAATGGCAATATGGAGAGGTGCTAATTGCTTTTTAGTTGGTGCATATTTATCTGTAGATTTTACAGGAGCAACCGACTTAGCCGAGTTTTTAGTAGTGGGTTCAGACTTCACAGTTGATTTAGGATTCGGTTTCTGCACTGAAATGCTTTTAGAAGCCATTAGTTTTGGTTTTAAGTGTTCAAGAAAGTTCGTTAAAGCTAAAAAGAATAAAAACTCAATGAGTCACTTGTTAATAAATAAAGTTGACCTTGTTCAAATCTAGTGAGAGCAAGTGAATCATGCGGGGGAAGTAATACTTCAACATCGGTAGCTGTCTTTGAATTGTACTTATATAATCGATTGTTCTTCAAATAAAGAATTATATCTTCTACTACTTGAAAATTATTTAGGCCTTTAAAAGGCAGAGTTTTATAATAAGTTCCGAATTGATCAAAGACAAATATTCCATTTTCAAAATCATTCATGTAAACATTATTTCCTTCTTCTAAAATATAATTCGGGTGTAATTTAAGTCCAATAGATTGGGTAAGATTGCCACTCTGTGAGGATATTTGAAGAGAGAGGTCTAACTTTTTTAATTGATCATCTTCACCATCAAAAATCCAATACCCACCATTATCTGAAACACAAGCCAACACTGGTTGATTGATACCACTGTTTCGTAAATTTATGGTTGCCTGCTCAGCTAATTTATTATTCAAAATAACCAACTGTGCAAAATCTGGGTAGAACAATAACAACTTTAATGGATTGGAAGCATCAATACTTTGTAAATCCCCAAGGTTTGAACGACTAAATGTTCCAAGTGGTTTCCCGATTTTATCGAACTCTAAAAGTTGTCTTCCTAAAATAACAAATGCATTTCCCATTTTATCAGTAGTCACAAATGGTTTGTTTGAAAAAGCAATCTTAGTAATCAATTCATAGCTATCGATAGCAGAAATTAAAAACAATGCAGTAATACAAACAAAGATTTTTTTGAAATTCATTTACTTTACGCCTTAACCTGTTTTAATAATTCATCTATCTCGTTAATAAAGTCACGGTCATTGGAAAGTCTAGGAACTTTATGCTGTCCGCCTAATTTTCCTTTACTTTTCATCCAATGATAAAATAAACCATTGGGCATAATGCGTACGATTGGTAAGCGAAGTGCAATGCTTTTATATCGCTTCGCTTCATAATCCGAATTAAGCGACTTCAAGGCATTGTCAAGAACATCCGTGAAATATTCAAGGCTAACGGGTGACTTCTCGAATTCAATCAGCCATTCATGCGCGCCATTATTTTTTTCAGAAAAATAGATTGGTGCCACGGTATAATCCTTCACCAGTGAATTTGTTTTCTCGCAAGCAATTCGAATCGCATGGTCAGTATTTTCAATTATTACTTCCTCCCCAAAAGCATTTACAAATAATTTTGTACGACCTGTAATTTTTATTCTGAAGGGATATTTAGAAGTGAATTTAATTGTGTCGCCAATCACATAACGCCATAATCCAGCATTTGTTGAAATAACCAACGCATAATTTTTATTCAACTCTACTTCATCCAAAGAAATTGTTTTAGGATTATCTTTTGGATACTCTTCCATCGGCATGAACTCATAAAATACTCCGTAATCTAACATCAACAACATTTCATCTGATCCCGTTAAATCCTGAATACCGAAAAAACCTTCTGAAGCATTGTATGTTTCTAAATAATTGAAATGGTTGGAGGGCATTAATTGATGAAACTGTTCTTTATAGGGAGTAAAACTAACAGCTCCGTGAATAAACAATTCCAAATTTGGCCACACTTCTAGCAGATTTTTTTTTCCAGTAACTTCCAATATTCTCTTAGCAAGAACAATAGTCCAAGTCGGAACACCACTAATATTAGTGACATTTTCAGCTATAGTAGCCGAGACCATTCTTTCAATCTTATCTTCCCATTTATCCATTAATGCGATTGAAAGTTCAGGAGTCCGAATCATCTGCGCCCAAAAAGGCAAATTCTGCATGAGGATAGCAGAAATATCTCCATAGAATGAAGCGGCATTATTAATATTTATTTGATGACTTCCTCCAAGTGTTAATCCCTTCCCTGAAAAAATCTGAGTCCCAGGGTGATTATTACAATAGATCGAAATCAAGTCTTTCCCTCCTTTAAAATGACATTCTTCCATGGCTTCAACACTCACAGGAATGAACTTACTTCTGCCAGCAGTAGTTCCCGACGATTTAGCAAACCAACGAATATCAGAAGGCCAAAGAACATTTTGATCACCCTTCATTAAGCGATCGATGTAAGGTTTTATTGAGTCATAATTTTGAATCGGGACTCTATTTTTATAATCATCGACCGAATGAATAGACTTGTAATCATATTTTATTCCCCATTCTGTATTCTTTCCAGAATCAATTAATCTATTAAACCAATCTTGCTGAACTTCCATAGGATATTTCATAAAAAGTTCGATCTGATGGATTCGCTTTTTCATGAGCCAAGAAATTATGGAGTTCAGTATTGCCATAGGAGAATTTTTAAAAAGATTAAGCGCTGATAGCTTCTAAATCTTTACTTATTTTTTTTACCAAGCCTTGCAAAACTTTACCAGGCCCAACTTCAATAAATTTAGTAGCACCATCTGTAACCATATTTTGAATCGTTTGTGTCCAACGAACAGGAGCTGTTAACTGAGCAATCAAATTTTCTTTTATCCTTGCTCCGTCGGTTTCAGGAATTGCGAATACGTTTTGATAAACTGGACAAATGGGAGTTTTGATTGTGGTATTGGCGATCGCATTTGCTAATTCTGCTCTTGCAGGTTCCATAAATGGGGAATGAAATGCGCCACCAACGGGAAGTACCAAAGCCCGTTTAGCACCAGCGAGCTTCATTTTTTCACAAGCTTCGTCAATCCCAGATATTGATCCACTGATAACCAATTGTCCTGGACAATTATAATTTGCTGCAACTACTATTTCACCTCTAGCTGAAATTTCGGCACAAATTTCTTCTACTATTTTATCATCGAGATTAAGAATGGCAGCCATGGTTGATGGTTTTATTTCACACGCTTTTTGCATAGCAAAAGCTCTTGCTTTGACCAATCTAAGACCATCTTCAAACGACATTGCTTTTGCAGCAACAAGAGCCGAAAATTCTCCCAAAGAATGACCAGCAGTCATATCAGGTTGAAAGGAATTACCAAGCGTATGAGCAAGAATAACAGAGTGAAGATAAATAGCAGGTTGAGTGACTTTTGTTTGCTTGAGATCTTCATCGGTTCCTTCGAACATCAAATCAGTAATATTAAAGCCAAGTATATCATTGGCAGAATCAAACATCTTCTTTGCTTCAGAATGAGATTCATAAAGGTCCTTTCCCATTCCTGAAAATTGAGAACCTTGGCCAGGAAATAAATACGCTGTTTTCATAATTAGTCTTTTAAGAGTGCTATTAGACGTAGCTAATATGATAATTTTTTTTGAAAAAAGATCTATAGATTTAGTAATAGATTGAATTTGTGAAGAAAAAATCTCTAATAAAAAAGGCCTCTGAAATTTATCAGAGGCCTTACAAAAAAGTAGATGAAGATTAACTACGGCGGTTACCAAACAATCGTAATAGCGCTAAAAATAAATTGATGAAATCTAAATATAAAGTCAATGCCCCTAAGATAGCCATCTTGCCCGTCGATTCAGTTCCCATTTCTGCAGTAGCACCAATGTTTTTTATTTTCTGAACATCATAAGCTGTAAGTCCTGTAAAGACAATGACAGCAATAAAACTAATGATGTATGACAACTGATTACTTCCTAAAAACATATTTACAACACTAGCGATTACAATTCCAATCAAGGCCATAAACAAAAGCGAGCCCATTTTAGTGAGATCTGTATTTGTCGTATAACCTAACACTGCCATCACACCAAACATCAAAGCGGATACGCCAAAAATTGCTGTAATGCTGGAAGCGATATAAATTTGAAAGACGAAACTTAAACTCATTCCCATAATTACAGAATATAGCAAGAAGACTCCTGTTAAAGCTGAAAGCGAAAGTTTGTTTACTCCAAAACCAAGTAATAAGACTAATCCAAGAGGAGCGAACATGACAAAATAACCGAAACCGGATAAACCGCCTGTCACAGGATTTCGAAGATATTCCATATATGCAGGAACGGTTCCGAATATGTAGGCTGTGATTGCAGAAATAGCAAGTGCAATTCCCATCCAGCTAAATACACTTGCTACAAAAGTTTTAGCAATTGGTGTCGACTGAGTTGTTGGTTGCTGAAGTGAGTTGAAACTCCAATTATTTTTTTCCATTGTTCTTTTTTAGTTAGTCTTTTTTACGATGACAAAGTTAATACTTCTATCCTTGTTTCCCACTAGTCAAGAACCATTCCTAACGAAAGATTCATGAAAGTTTGGCAGAAATTAATCTAAAGAATTCTGATCTTGTTTTCTCGTGTTCAAATTCTCCGGTAAATGCAGAAGTTGTTGCTACAGAATTTTGTTTCTGAATTCCTCTCATCAGCATACACAAATGTTTTGCTTCGATAACGACGGCCACTCCAAGAGGTTTCAAAGTGTCTTGAATGCAATCCCGAATTTCAGTTGTCAATCTTTCTTGCACCTGTAATCGACGAGCGAAAGCATCTACAACGCGTGGAATTTTACTCAACCCTACTATGTTGCCGTTCGGAATATATGCGATATGTGCTTTGCCAAAAAAAGGTAATAGATGATGCTCACACATTGAATAAACTTCTATGTCTTTAATCAAAACCATTTGACGATAATCATCTGTGAATAATGCTGACCTCAATATTTCTTCTGGATTTTGATCATATCCATGAGTAAGAAATTGCATCGCTTTGGCTGCTCTCTCTGGTGTTTTAAGCAAGCCTTCCCGTGTAACATTCTCGCCCAATTTTTCTATGATTTCCGAATAATTTGAGGCAATAGATTTAATTAAATCAGGATTGTATTGGTCTATCTTTTTGTAGCCAAACATCTCTTCATTGTCTTTGTAGTTTTCTGACATATTTGTTTAGGTTAAATACCAAAGTACTCAACGTAGTTTTTTTCTGTCTCTTGAATTTTTACTGAGTGAAGTTGGCATCCTAATGCATTAATGGAATTAACAATTTCATTCCAAAAAGCGATTGCCAAATTTTCAGTAGAACTCAATTTATCTTTCATAAAATCGACATCAGAATTTAAGTTCTTATGATCAACTTTTTCA
This sequence comes from Bacteroidota bacterium, assembly GCA_031361545.1. Classification (GTDB taxonomy): domain Bacteria; phylum Bacteroidota; class Bacteroidia; order AKYH767-A; family 2013-40CM-41-45; genus JADKIH01. The sequence goes on along the minus strand of JANLRG010000516.1, from coordinate 7,491 downwards.
AGGATACGCACTTTTATAATATGGCTGACTTCTGTTAAGTTCACTACAAATCCAGTCTCAGAATTGATTTGCCCTTTAACAGTGACCCAAAGTACATAATTGTGACCATGCCAATTCGGGTTGGCACACTTTCCAAAAACTTCGCTGTTTTTAGCTTCATCCCAGTCTGGACGCGATAATTTGTGCGCAGCACTAAATGATTCCTTTCTAGTAATATAGATCATTTCTTAAGTATAGAAGCCGCAAAGATAAACGTTTGAAAGAAAGGATTGTTCAAAGTGACGACTATCTTTGCAAATATGAAAATCCTAATTTGCTCAGCTACTGAGGAAGAACTATTTAATTTAAGAGATATAGAAGTAAATAGTCAAGAAATAGACTTTTTAGTAAGTGGACTGGGAATGGTATCCACTGCTTATACCCTCACACGCCAACTCTCAGCAGCAGATTACGATTTAGTGATCAACATCGGATTGGCAGGAAGTTTTAGAAAAGATATTGCCATCGGCACAGTTTTTAGAATTGAGGAAGATTATTTTAGTGAGATTGGGGCAGAAGACGGAGAAGATTTTTTGACGTTAGAGGAAATGAATTTGAAAGGCGAAACTTACATTCAGAATGAAATCGATTTTGATTCTGATAGGCTAAATGCCTTACCTGTTTTCAAAGGAATCACGGTAAACACCGTTCATGGAAATGAAAATTCTATTGAGAAGATAAAACAACGACTCGAACCAGATGTTGAAACAATGGAAGGAGCTGCCTTCTTGATGATTTGCAAGAAAGAAAAAACACCTGCGCTCCAAATTAGAAGTATTTCAAACTATGTTGAAAGAAGAAATAAAGAAAACTGGAATATTCCCTTAGCAATCCAAAATCTCCACAAAATAGTTGGTAAAATTTTACATCAATTACCGATATGAAAGCACTCACGCTGGGTTTTTCCCCATGTCCGAATGATACTTTTATGTTTGATGCTTTAGTTCATCATAAAATTGATACTGAAGAGTTGAATTTCGAGATTGTATTAGAGGATGTCGAGACCTTGAACAAAAAAGCTTTGAATAGTGAATTAGAAATCACCAAACTCAGTTTTTTTACTGTTAAGAATGTCATTGATCAATATCAATTACTCTCTTCAGGAAGTGCACTTGGAATAGGTGTTGGGCCACTTTTTATTTCAAAAAAAATAGTGACTGATCTTGAAAACGAAATTAAAACTGTCGCCATTCCAGGTAAAAACACTACAGCTTATTTTTTATTCAGAAAATTTTATCCGAATTTTGCTCACGTTAAAGAGATGGTATTTTCAGAAATTGAAGAAGCCGTTTTATCAGGCGAAGTAGATGCAGGAATTATCATTCACGAAAACAGATTTACCTACGAAGCAAAAGGATTAATAAAAATTGCAGACCTAGGTGAGTTATGGGAACAAGAAACCAAATTGCCAATTCCACTTGGCGGAATTGCAATCAAACGTGAACTTTCTGAAGAAATAAAAAAGAAAGTGGGACGAGTTCTTAAACGAAGCATTGAATTTGCTTTTTCAAATCCACAATCATCATTTGAATATGTGAAACAACATGGGCAAGAAATGTCAGAAGACGTAAGAAAAAAACACATAGACCTTTATGTAAATTCTTACTCAATCGAATTGGGAGAAAAAGGAAAACAAGCAATTAGTTTTATGCTGGGCCAAAACTTAACCGAGAAGAGTATATTTGTGTAACTAAAAATGAATTTCATTTTGTCTAAAAAGATTTCTCGTACTTCGAAATCAAATGACATTTTTTGAAAACAAAAGCGAAGGACCTAAAGAGATTTTTAAATAATAAACGATAAATTCTAATTAGATGATAGTTATTACTGGTGCAGCCGGTTTCATTGGAAGCTGTTTAGTAGGGGATCTAAATAGTCATGGATATACAGACTTAATTTTAGTTGATGATTTTAATCCTGCTGAAAAGGAAAAAAATTTGGAAGGGAAAAAGTTTTCACAAAAAATCGAGAGAACTATTTTCCAAAATTGGTTGAGAGAAAATCACCGCTTCGTTCAATTCATTTTTCATATTGGTGCAAGGACAGACACTGCCGAATTCGACAAAACAATTTTTGACGAATTGAATTTGAATTATACTAAAGAAATCTGGAAGACTTGTGTTGAATTCGGATTACCTTTAGTGTATGCATCTTCCGCAGCGACCTATGGAAATGGGGAATACGGTTACATTGATGATGACTCCATAATTGATAAGTTAGTTCCGTTAAATCCTTATGGCGATTCAAAAAACAATTTTGACAAATGGGCGATTGCTCAAGAAAAGAAACCCTACTTCTGGGTAGGATTAAAATTCTTTAATGTCTATGGCCCTAATGAATTTCATAAAGGAAGAATGGCCTCTGTTATTTTCCATGCGTTTAATCAGATTAGCAAAAATGGAGAAATGAAACTTTTCCGTTCACATAATCCCAATTACAAAGATGGAGAACAATTGAGAGATTTTGTTTATGTGAAAGATGTTACTTCTGTTTGTTTGTTTCTGATGAATCATAGAAAGAACTCAGGAATCTACAATCTCGGATCAGGTAAAGCCAGAACTTTTTTGGATTTAGTAAAAAACACTTTTCGAGCAATGAAAAAACTGGAGAAGATTGAATTCATCGATACTCCAGCCGACATTAGAGATACCTATCAATATTTTACGGAAGCCAAAATGAACAAACTAATTGGCATAGGATATACTAAACCTTTTACAATGCTTGAAGATGGAGTAAAAGATTATGTAGAGAACTATTTAATTTCTGGAAAAACAATTTGGGATTACAAAACATTGGAACTAATAAGCTAGAAAAAAATGAATCACGTTTAAGGAATATAATTCCGCCTCGCTTTATTCATGAATCACCACAAAATTTTCTATATTAATTCTTAACTATTTTCATTTCCTGAATCAATCTGTTTGCATTACCAAATTTGTCAACGATAAATAAAAAATAGTGCATGTCCATAGATATGTTACGACAATACTTTTCATCATAGTAAAGATCTGTCATAATCCCTTCCCAAAGGCCATCAAAGTTAATTCCAATCAACTGTCCTTTAGAATTCAAAACAGGACTACCGCTGTTTCCGCCAGTAGTATGAATAGAAGCTAAGAAAGCCACTGGAACAGTTCCATTGACGGCATAATTTCCATAGTCTTTATTTTTAATAAGTGTCGCCAATTTTTCAGGAATATTATATTCAGGATTGACACTATTTGATTTCTCTAAAATCCCATCAGTAGTAGTAAAGTAATTATAAAACATTCCATCTGCAGGTGTAACTGACTGAATTTTTCCATACGCGACTCTAAGTGTGCTATTCGCATCAGGATAAAAACTTTTCGAAAGATCAGTTTGTCGAAGCTTGGCTAAATATTGACGTTGGAGTTTATTCAGTTTACCATTGATTTCACTCATGGGTTTACTAATTTGTTGCGTAACTTGATAGACCTCTTTTGCGAAATTATAAGCTGGATCTTTCTCAAGTTTCCGGATTGATTTTTTAGAATAATTATTTAACCATGAAAAAACATTAGATGAGTCTATTAAGAAAGACGAATAAAGTTTGTCCGTACATTTTAAAATATCAGGCTCAGAATTGATATCCATCAACTCCGAAGGTTGATAAGACACAGGAATATTTTCATCTGAAATCTTTAACATTGCTGCACAGATTTTCTTGTCTGTTTTTGCTGAGTAATTTTTATAAAAATTATTTAAATCTATTTTCAGTCTTGCAACTTCTATAATTACCATAGAATCACTAATTGTATCGGACTTACTATAATTTTCCAATTTGATAAATTTTAATGCAAGATTGACCAGCTCAATCCCGTACAACGATTCAGAATAATAATCTGAAATAAAGCTGAATGATTTAATTTGTGAATTGTATAAATCGATACTATCCAAAATTGGTTTTATTTTTCCACCAGATTTTCCAATCATTTCCATTTCGTAACTCTTCTTTATGGCAACAGCATTAAATCTTTTTAAACCCATTGCTTCCCCCTGCCATTTTTTATAATAATTAGCTAGGGTTCTAAACTTTGCTGCATATTTAAGTCGAACAGTATCATTATCGCGCATGTCTTGTTTCCAAATCTCCAATCGCTCTTCCCTGATATTAACTTTATTGGGATCCGTTTGATTCATGATAATATCTACGGCCGATGAAGTCGCATATTCATTGGTTCTTCCAGGAAAACCATAGATCATTGCAAAATCATTTTCATTTATTCTACTGATATTAATTTCTAAAGACCGAAGTGGTTTATAAGGAACGTTGTCTTTTGAATAGTCTGTAGCTAAATTATTTTTATCAGCATAAATTCTGAAAAGTGAAAAATCACCCGTGTGTCGAGGCCAAACCCAATTATCAGTTTCGCCACCGAAATTCCCGACTGACTGCGGTGGTGCTCCGACGAAACGAATATCTTTAAAAACTTCCGTGATAAATAAATAATATTCACTTCCTGCGAAGGAGGATCTAACGAATGATTTTTTACTTTTTTTATCGGTATTATTTTTTTCTATACTGTCAGTTCTCAACTTGATCAAAGCAGTTCTATTCTCCTCTGGCATTTCTTCAACAATATCTTTCAAAACAATTTTTGATACATCAATAATATCTCTTACAAAAGTAACAGTTAGACCAGGACAGGGAATTTCTTCGGCATCAGTAGTTGACCAATAACCAATCTGCAAATAATTTTTTTCTATTGTGCTTAAACTTTGTATTTGTGAAAATCCACAGTGGTGATTTGTTATTAATAATCCGCGATCAGAAATAATCTCTCCAGTACATCCGCCTCCAAATTGAACAACTGCATCCTTGATGCTACTTTTATTAGCATTGAAAATATCTTCAGCACTAATTTGCATTCCCAAGCTTTTCATTTCTGATTCATTCAATTCTTTGAGCAGTTGAGGAAACCACATTCCTTCTCTGGCAAAAGAGAAATTTGAATTTAAAATTACAAATAATAAAAAGCAGATTTTTTTCATAGTGCTATCAATAGCATTCACGATGGGAAATGAATCCATCTGTAGTAATTTAATAAAAAATTGATTTAAGCTTGTAAAGAAGTGAGGTTTCTTTGAATTTCAAGCAGGGCAGATTTCATTTTTGCCAATGAATTTTTCAAAACTATTTTATTGACAAACTGATCATGCTCAGCATTTGCAGAATTAAATAAAGTTGGTTCTAAAGGGTTATCATGAAGCTGAACTTTAGCTGACAAGATTGGCTCTGCGGCTGAGTCAAATTTAAATTGCTTCTCATCTTTCAAAACTGTTTTAGCACCTTTTAAAGTAAAGCCTTTCTCTTTAACCAGGTGATATATCTTCTTAAAATTATTGATATCCGATTGTGTGTATAATCTGTTGCCTTTTTTATTTGTTGCTGGACGAATAACATCAAACTCTTTCGACCAAAAACGAATATGAGATGTATTCACATTGAACATGTGGGCGACTTCACCAATTGTGAAATACAATTTCTCTATTTCTTTTTCTTTATAAGGCATATCAATGTGTTTTGAAGATTTACGAATATACAAGAAATCGTTTATTCTCAAATCGTTTTTTTTAAAAAAGCTATAAAATAATTAACTGATGGTTGGTTATAACCTCGGTATAAATGTTTAATCGAAAGCTTGTCCGGCGCGAGAGGAAATTTCAAGCATCTTGGCATATTCATCCGGATTTAAGTCGTTATAGTAAAAGTTAACTGGATTCACTGGATTTCCATTCTTCCTAACTTCATAATGTAAATGTGGCCCAGTAGAAGATCCAGAGTTTCCGGAATATCCGATGAGGTCGCCGCGATTAATTTTTTGTCCTACTCGAACACTGAAACGACTCATGTGTCCATAGAGAGTTTCATAACCATAGCCATGATTCAGGATAACATTATTTCCATATCCGCGACCGTCATTTTCAACTTTAGAAACAATTCCATTTCCTGTTGCATAAATTTCAGTTCCAATTGGAGTAGTAAAATCCATTCCAGTATGCATTTTTTCTGTTTTATAAATTGGATGAATTCTCCAGCCAAAACCAGAAGCAACGCGAGTCAATCCTTTATTATAAACAGGTTGGATCGCAGGAATGGCTGCAATCATAATGGCTTTATTTTTTACCAATTCCCAAACCTCATCATAAGATTTTGATTGTACATATAACTGCTTTGACAATTGGTCTATTCTTTTGGTCACATCCACCAGCAATTCAGAATTATAATAATCACGCAATTTATTATACCGGTCAACTCCTCCAAATCCCGCAGCTCTTACACTTGAAGGAATTGGCTCCGCTTCAAAAATAACCCTGTAAATTGTATTGTCTCGCTCTTGAATATCTTTCAAAACATCCGCAACTTGGTCAGAACGTCGTTTTAAAAGTTCCAATTGATAGGTAGTTTCTTCTAATTCTCTTTTCAGCCTTTTTTCTTTCGGTGAATTGAAAAAATTATAAGCAATTATCATAATAATAGCACCAAATACGATAGCAGTAGCCAACCACCCAAAAAGTCGAAGCAAACGTTTTTTCCAACTTACAATAACTCGCTCATACTTGAGTGAATTTATATTGAAATGATATTTTACGTTAGGCATAAGGTTAAAATTCGCGAAAGCTGATTATCTTCGCGCTGCTTGAGAACAGTGCAAATATACATCAGGCAAACTCTACAAACAATTCAAAAAAAATGATGACCTCGGCTCAAACTAGAACCGCTTTCCTTGATTTTTTCAAAGGTAAAGAACACCATATTGTACAATCGGCTCCGATGGTTGTAAAAAATGACCCTACACTCATGTTTACGAATGCAGGCATGAACCAATTTAAAGACATTTTTCTAGGAAATTCTCCTGCCAAATATCTTCGTATTGCGAATACTCAAAAATGCTTGCGAGTTTCAGGCAAACATAATGACCTTGAAGAAGTTGGGATTGACACCTACCATCATACAATGTTTGAGATGCTTGGAAACTGGTCTTTCGGGGATTACTTTAAAAAAGAAGCTATTGCTTGGAGTTGGGAATTATTGACAGAAGTTTATCAGTTAGAAAAAGACCGTTTATATGTAACAGTTTTCGAAGGTGATGCAAAAGAAAATTTAGCATTCGATCAAGAAAGTTTCGAGCATTGGAAAAAGGTCATTTCAGAAAATCGAATTTTGAAAGGAAATAAGAAAGATAATTTTTGGGAAATGGGCGAAACTGGTCCTTGTGGTCCATGTACTGAAATCCATATTGATCTTCGGAGCGATGCTGATCGCAAAAAAGTTGAGGGTGCAACTTTAGTAAACGAAAGTCACCCACAAGTAATTGAGATTTGGAACAACGTTTTCATGGAATTCAATCGGAAGGCTGATGGAAGTTTAGAGAATTTACCAGCACGACACGTCGATACCGGAATGGGATTTGAACGGTTATGCATGGC
>JANLRG010000515.1:0-2044 GCA_031361545.1 Bacteroidota bacterium | reverse complement strand
GGTAAGAAACTCGACGCTCAAAAATATTTAGGCGTTTTGACACTTCGGGAAGACCCGCTCACTTATCAAAAACGGATGCGTGATGAGTGGTGATAAAATTTGGATAGATACCAATATAGGTCGGTATTTTTAAACGCATTTCAGAACTCAACTTCATTCAATACATTCTGTAATACTTTTCACTTTTAGTTATTCACTTTTCACTAATTCCCTCATCCCGTAGTGGTCAATGGCTTTTTGCTTCAAGGGGTTGGTACTCCATTCTTCCCACTCGCAGGTGTAGGGATTGTAGCCACATTTGAGGGGTTTGGAATACATATCTTCTTATTATCAAGGATTAATCGAAGCTGCTTTATTCCCTACATTATTCTGAGCAAAATAGTATTTAGAAATTCTCTGGAAATCTTCAATTGTATAAACTTCTGGTAGTTTATATCCATTTATAAATAAAGTTGGAGTACTACGAATTTTGGACTTCATGCACCAATTGAAATGAGAGTTTACTATATCAAATGACATTTGTTCAGTTTTTTCAATTGGATATATCAATTTCCATATTTTATATTCCTTTTCTTCTAATCGAAACCATGAATCAAGAGCAATATCTTGATTTTCTTTATCTAAACAATACAAATGTCTTACAAATTCACCACGAATGTCTTTTTCTGCATTCGTTGCAAAAAAAATAGTTTGACATTTTACATTATCTGAGTTTTCAAAAAGTATTTGTCTAACCATTGAATGCTGTTTAGCGCACGGCTTACAGTAAGGGTCAGTAATTATAGTAATGATATTCGAGGCATTTGGATTACCACTTTCTAAAATATTAAGAACCTGTTGAGTTGTTACCATTTTAGTCTGTTCAGATAGCAATTGATTGAAAATTCCTATGTTATTCTGAAATGTTTTTAATTTTTTTTTCAACGAAGATGCCTGTACAGCAAATTGTAATATCGGTTTTATTAAAAACCATATTACAACAGGGGACAAAAAAGAAGATACTAAAATTAAAAAATCATTCAAATTGAGATTTAAAGAAAAATATAGATTATTTCCTGTAAAGAAAAACAGAAACTCGACCCATAAAATAATTTGAACGGATAAACATAATGCACACCATTTTTTTACAACCCAATATTGATAATAAATAGAAAATATGCTATAGGGTAAAGCTAATAAATTTAAAACAAATAATATTGATAAGATGTTTTTACTCGATAGCCCCAATAAAAGCCCCAATAAACTACCTGTAAAATAGAAAAAACCTATTTCAGACCAGCTTATAATCCCTTTTATTGATGCAGCTTTAGAATTTAGAACCGAATTGCAATTTGCAGATTTCCCAAACTGACATAAATTTTTAACAAACGGATTATCTTTATCAATTATATGCCACAATAAAATAATACTGATGACGATACCTATAAATTTAGTGGCAATTAGTCCTATTAAATTAAAGTTTAGAATGGCGTTTTGAATATTTAATACAAAATAAACGCTCAGTATTATAAGGGTTATAAATCCTAAAGTCAAAATTATTTGACTCAGAACAAAGAGTATTTCTTTTTGACGATTTTTTTTGTAATTATTTTCACCAGAGGTTTGCGAAGTCTTAACCAACAGTATAATACCCATCCATTTTTCAGAAAAAGTAGAAATAGGCTCTCGTTGCTTCTTTTTTCCAGAAATCCACCATTCAATAAAACCATCTTTTACTGAATGAATTATGGCAAAAACACCTTTCTCAATATATAATGGTGCTATACAAGGCGTTGGCACTTCATTCAATTCATCTTTTGAAACTTGAATTGCTAATGTATTAATATCAAACGATTGCAGTACTTCATCAACAGAAGAAAGGCTTGGAAAATCAGGATGATTTTCTAATTTATCTTTTAATGTGGTCAATGTAATCGGAGCTTTCAATTCTTTTACAAGAGCGAATGCTGCGGCAACTACTGAATCTTGTTTCCGAAAAGCCATTCATATATATTTGATATATTTTAAAGAAATTTATTTTTGAATTATTTTGAGGAAATTTTCT
>JANLRG010000498.1:0-1116 GCA_031361545.1 Bacteroidota bacterium | reverse complement strand
CAGAAAGCGTTTGGACAAACACCTATTTCGACCCTCGATATAAGCCATCGGTCACTCAAAAGCGTTTGGTTGAGGCAGGGTATTTAGGACGCAAAACAGGGCGTGGCTTTTATGATTATTTTAAGAAAAAGGATGATAATGAAACAGTTATAGATACTCAATTAAAAAAATACGTTTTCAATCGAATCCTCACAATGCTCATCAATGAAGCCTATGATGCTCTATATTGGAATTTGGCTACCGAGATAGATATTGAAATAGCGATGACAAATGGCGTCAATTATCCAAAAGGTTTATTGGCTTGGGGAAAGGAAATAGGCTTACAAAATGTTTTAAAAACGATGAATGAACTTTATGATAAATACCGTGAAGAGCGCTATCGAGCATCGCCTATTTTGAGCACAAAGACACCTTAATAGATAGGTTTTTCAATCTTTATGCTTTATAATTTGAACAAAATCCATTTTTTTGCATTAGATTTGTAACTTTCAATAAGTTCTGAAACTTTTAATCAAATAAAACTTAAATTTCTATAAATTACAACTTGATGGATTGGAAAGAAGGTAAAGAAAAATTTATTCAATCGTGGGGTGCATTGGGTAGCGAATGGGGTGTCAACCGCACGATGGCACAAGTGCACGCGCTTTTGATGATTTCACCACACTCATTAAGTGCCGATGAAATCATGGAAGACCTTCAAATTTCTCGCGGCAATGCGAATATGAACATCCGCGCACTCATGGATTGGGGTTTGGTTTATAAAGAATTGCGTCCGGGTGATAGAAAAGAATATTTTATAGGAGAAAAAGATATGTGGAAAGTGGTGCGCCAAATCATCATCAACCGCAAGAAAAAAGAACTTGAGCCTATGCTCAAAATCCTCGACGAAATCAGCGGCGTCAAAGAAGATTGCGAAGAAGCTCAAGCTCTTGCCAAGACTGTGAATGACATCAAAATGTTTTCATCCAAAGCCGATTCTACTTTAGATATGCTGATTAAAGCCGATTCTAATTGGTTTGTAGGGACATTTATGAAAATGATAAAATAGGGAGTTATGAGTGTTTGGTGTTTAGATTTGGACACTCAAAACACTCAATACTACCACTAAACCCTTAA
>JANLRG010000444.1:0-1252 GCA_031361545.1 Bacteroidota bacterium | reverse complement strand
GCGAAAAATAGGTGGGGCAAGCGTTTATCCTTATCAACCTGCCGGTTTGTGGGAGGCTTTAGCAACGCGCAATGCGACCAATTATGTTCAAAATCATGGCGACAGTTTGTATCGGCGCAGCCTTTACACGATTTGGAAACGCAGTGCGCCACCCCCTGCCATGCTGAATTTTGATGCCACAGATCGCGCTTATTGTAGTGTCAGACGGCAAAAAACATCTTCTCCATTGCAGGCTTTGGTGCTGATGAATGACCCGCAATTCGTAGAAGCGGCGCGAATTTTAGCGGAAAAAATGATGCAAAGTACCCCCTCAGTATCTGAGCGTTTGGCGTATGGTTTTCAAGCCTTGACAAGTCGGCAACCGAGGCAAGAAGAATTAAAAGAATTGAAAAATTTACTGGATAAACAGTTAGCATATTTTAAGCAAAATCCTGAAAAAGCGGTTGATTTGCTGACTTTAGGAGAGTACGAAAGGAATAAAAATTTAGATACAGTGCAAGTAGCGGCTTATACGATAGTGGCTTCAATGATTATGAATTTTGATGAATTTACGGTAATTCGATAGTTTTTAATTTAACACAGGCTGTCTTAAAATAACTTTTGAGATAGCCTTTATTGAATATTTCAAGACAAAACGCCTTTCACTACTTTCCCTGCTACATCCGTCAAACGATAGCGTCTGCCTTGCGTTTTGAACGTAAAACGCTCATGGTCAATGCCCATTAAGTGCATGACAGTTGCTTGATAATCATGAATATGAACAGGATCTTTGATGATATTGTAGCCAAAATCATCTGTTTCGCCATACGTATAGCCTTTTTTCACGCCTGCCCCTGCCATCCAAATCGAATAACAACGGGGATGGTGATCGCGTCCGTAATTATCTGGCGTCAATTTGCCTTGCGAATAACAACCGCGTCCAAACTCACCGCCCCAAAGGACTAACGTATCTTCAAGCAAACCCCGTTGTTTGAGGTCTAAAATCAACGCTGCCGATGGTTGATCCACATCTTTTGCCAATTTTGAAATTTCTTTGGGTAAATTGCCATGTTGATCCCACCCTTGATGATACAATTGGACAAAACGTACATCATTTTCAATTAGTTTTCGCGCTAACAGACAATTCGCTGCATACGTACCCGGCTTGCGCGCATCTTGTCCGTAGAGTTCAAAAACCGAATCGGGCTCTTTGCTTACATCGAGGGTTTCGGGAACAGAGGTTTGCATCCGATAAGCCATTTCATATTGTGCA
>JANLRG010000424.1:0-10348 GCA_031361545.1 Bacteroidota bacterium | reverse complement strand
CTTACAGAAAAAAGAAACCATAAAAAACCCAGGATGTATCCAGCTAGAACATCACTTAGAAAATGAACACAAAGATAAAGTCTGCTAAATCCTAACAATAAAATAAATGTCAAAGCAATAATGGTCCAAACGCTTTTAGCTTTAAAATTAGACCGACTCCTAATATAGAAATAAAATAATAACCCATAAAAGGATACTGCAATAGTTGAATGGCCACTAGGGAAAGAATATGAAAATTCTTTATAATAGCTTAAATCAGTTGGACGCATTCTAAGAAAATGATTTTTTCCAATCAAGGCCGTTAGTGATGATCCAATTACAGCGGAGCACAATGAAATTATATGGGCATAAAATTTTTTATATAAAAAATACACTGAAGTAATCAAAGTAACTAAGGCCACAATAAATAACGATCCGAGTTGAGTAAAGAAATATAAACAACGAGCAATTGAATCAACTCTGATTCCATGAAATAAATTGGCAATACGAATATCAATGGTCTGAAGAAATTGTCCATTTTCTATTTTTTCAACAATTTCAAAAAATAGAAATGCATTGGAGATTGCTGCAATTAATATTAATGTCAAAGGCAGTCCTTTAAAATAATCCAGCGAAATTCTTCTGAGTAGAAATTTATAGGTAGCTGGATATTTTGTAGAAATGATTCGGAAAATTTTCCATTGAAGAATGGACTTAATTATGCCGCCTTTATTTTTCATTTTTGAAAATAACTTTCAATATACTAGGAAAGACGATAAGCAAGAGTGGCAAAGCTGCTAGGAAGCCACCAATAACAGCAATTGCTAATGGCTGATGCAACTGTGCTCCCGTTCCAATACCTAGCGCAATCGGCATCAGAGCGATGATGGCTCCAATGGCAGTCATCAATTTTGGTCTTAGACGAGTGGAGATTGAATACACTATAGCGTTCTTCGTATCAGTTCCCTGTGAAAGAGACTCCGTAAATTGCAGATAAGTAAATATTGCATTCTCTCCAATGATACCGACAATCATAATAAGTCCAGTATAACTTCCAACATTTAGAGGTGTGTGAGTAACAAATAAAGCAATATAGCTTCCCGCAATTCCTAGAACTGCAATTCCCAAAATAGCCAAAGCCACTTTAATGTTTTTAAATAAAAAGATAATTACAATAAAGACCAGCAAACTAGACAAAAATAAAATTAGAAGAAGTTCTTTGAAGGATTGTTGTTGTTCAGCAAACGATCCGCCGTAAACTATTTGATATCCTTGAGGCAACAAAACTTTCTCACCAATTTCTTTTTGAACATCTTTCATCACACTACCTAAGTCCCGGTTATTCAATCTTCCGGTTACGACACCCATCATTTGCAAATTTTGTCTCTGCACTTCAGCGTCGCCTTCATTAAATTCCAAAGTTGCCAAATCCGTAATTGGTTTTAACTTTCCATTGGGAAGAAAAATTTGTAGTTTTTTTATATCAGTTGAATTCAAGTTTGTATTTCCAGGATAAACGAGTCTGATTGCTGACATCTGATCTTTTTCAAAAACAGTTCCGACAATATTACCTTCTAGAGATGATTGCAGTTGATACTGTAAATTAGCTGGGCTAATTCCAAATTGAGCGAGAGCAACTCTATTCGGGATAATTAATATTGATGGGCCAGCAATTACAATTCCATCAAATACATCAGCAGTTCCTTGAACCTGATTAACGACGGCTGCAATTTTTTGAGATAGGTCGTTCAACGTTTTCTTATCATTTCCAATTATTTTTATTTCAATTGGCTGCACACTTTCTGTCAAATCACCCAGCATATCACCAACGACCTGACCAAAATCAATCCTAAGTGAAGGTTGAGTTTTTTCTATTTCCTTTCTTATGTCATCAATAACGTCTTCCGTTGATCGTGTTCTTTTCTTTCTAAGTTGAATAAGATAATCGCCTCTGTTAGGTTCAGTAATAAAGAATCCCATTTGGGTTCCTGTTCTTCGCGAATAGGTTTCCACCTCTGGAATACTTACAATTAATTTTTCAACTTGTTTCAATATTCCATCTGTTTCTTCTAAAGAAGTTCCTGGTAAAGATGAATAATCTAACACAATACTTCCTTCATCCATTTCAGGAAGAAACCCTGTTTCCAATCGTGGTAAAATAAAAATGATAGCTGCAATAAAAAAAAGAATTATAAATACAGAAGCAATCGGCCTCATTACAAAATACTCTATCCAACGGTGAGTGGTTTTACTCGCTGGTTTAACTTGTTTTACATTTACCTTTTCATTCTTAGTCAATAATAAATATACCAATGGAAGGAGAATCCAAGTAACCACAAATGAACAAACCAGAGTAACAATCATGGCATCTGTCATTACTTTAAAATAAGCACCTGCTACTCCACTCATCAAAGCAAAAGGCAGAAATATTACAATTGTACTGAGCGAAGAACCAATCATAGCAGGCAATAGATAATGAATTGCTTTGCTAACTAGATTTTTAGTTGGCTCTTCAGGATGTTCTTCATGTGTCCTGTGAATCTGCTCAACAACAACAATTGCATCGTCAATGATTAGTCCAATTGCAGCTGCAATAGCACCGATGGTCATAATATTTAATGTCTGTCCTAAAAAATATAAAACTGAAACCGTTAAACATAAAGTTAGTGGAATTGTAATAAGAACAACAGAGCTAGCTTTTATAGAACGGAGAAAAATAAATACCACTATCAACGCCAATAATAATCCAATCCACAAACTATCCGTTACACTTTTAATCGAATCGTTGACGAAACTTGCCTGATCGTAGTATGGTTTAATGGATACACTTGCCGGAAGAAATCGTTGAAGTTCCGAAATCTGCTTTTTCATTTGGTTGGATACTGCTAGCAAATTGCTGTTAGGTTGTTTTACAACAGCTATTAGGATTCCTTCTTTTCCATTTGCATTAATCTTGACATATTCTTTTGCTTCACTAATTTGAACGGTAGAAATATCTTTGAGTAAAACAACTCTTTTCCCATCATTACTAATGACAATATTTTCAAGTTCTTCTTTAGAATCCACCAAAGCATCGGTAAGCGTGAGGTACATTCTTCTAAAATCATTTAGATAGCCATTACTTTTAACAAAGTTTGTTTGACTAAGAGATAAACTAATATTTTCAGGAGTGATACCAAGTGAACTCATCAACGAAGTGTTGAGCAGCAACCAATATTCTTTTGTTTTTCCTCCTATAACACGAATCTCTGAAACTCCATCTACTTGTGACAAATAAGGTTTGATAGAATACAGTGCAATTTTTTTCAAATCAATTGCATCGAGCGTTTTACTTTCAAGAGTGTAACCCATCACAGGAAGAATAGAAGGGTTCATTCTTTCAACGTTGATTGAAATCTCTGGTGGTAAAATATTTCTTATCTGATTGATCTTTGACTCTATCCTTTGTTGACTGATAGGAATGTCAGCCTTCCAATCCATATATGCTGACAACTCGCAATTACCTCTACTAGTAGTACTGCGAATCATTTTCAAATCTTGCACTTGTTTAATTGCATTTTCAATTGGCCGAGTAACCGTAATCATCATTTGATCAATTGGAATTTGCCCGGCGTCGGCAATTATTTTAATTTTAGGAAAAGTAATTTCAGGAAAAAGAGAAGTCTGCAATTTGCTATAAGCATAGCCGCCCATCATTAAGATAACGACAGCTAAGACGACAAGCGGATTTTTATGAGTATGCAAAAATTTCATAGCTATAGATTTATTCGATTACTTTCACTTTTGAAGAATCTTCTAAACCGTAGTTACCGCTTAATACTATTTTATCAGCTGGATTAAATTCAGGAGACAGAATTTCTATTTTACCACTGCCTTGCAAACCAATAGTTACAGGAACCTGAATGGCCACACTGTCATTGAGTAATTTCATTATCCAATATTTACTTTGAATTTCATTTGCAAGCACGGCCGCTTTTGGCAGAGAAATAACATTTGTTTTGGATTTCTTAACTAACAAAACTTTGGCTATCAAATTCTCAGGAATCATTTTTTGATTGTCAGTCTTCAACACATAATTTTGAGTCTGCGCAATTGGATCCATTGTTGGCATTGCTCTTTCAACTTTAGCAGACAGAATAGAATTGTCTGGCAATCTCAGTTGAAGCATAGAGTTTATATGAATGAAGCTAGTTAATTCATAAGGCAAATTTAAAATAAACGCAAAGCTAGATTTATCACTTATTGTAGCAACTTGATCACCATCTTGTACATAGTCGCCGGCTTGATGATCGATGCTAGTGATATATCCGCTTGATGTTGCTTTAATACCGATAGTTCCTTTAAAATGAAAAGAAGTATCGATTGAATTAATTGTGTTGTCTAAAGAAGAAGCTTCTTTTGTTTTTAGTTCAAATAAAAATTCTCCCTTATTAACAAAATCGCCCAATCGAATTGTTGATTTTTGAAGGTAACCATTTGCATTTACTTTTACATTTGTTTTAAGTAAAAAAGTAGCAGTCGCATTTAATTCAATCGTTTCTGAAATTGCTTCGTGACTTATAGTTGTTATAGTGATTGGTGTGCGACTTGAACTTTCTGATTCCGACAATGGTGAACTATTTTGACAAGAACTAATTGCACATGAAATAAAGACAATAAGTATTTTTGAATTCATTTTTTTCATAATTAATAGTTCAAATAATTAAATTCGTTCACCAATTCCATTTTGCTTCCTAATAGTTGGATGGCATTACTGCGAGCATACAGATAATTTGTCAATGCTAAAATATATTCCGACATTCTAACATCACCAGTGATTAATAATTTTTTATTTGCATTGACTAATGATTCTGATAACAAATATTGATTTTTATTTTCAACAATCAAATCGTCAATTGCATTCAACTGCTGAATAATTCTAAGTACACTTTGCGTATATTGTTTTCTATAAAAGGCCACATAATTCATTCTTGTATTCTCTGCCAATTTTAGTCGTCCAAACTTAAGATCTTTCAACTTACCATCATAGATAGGAACAGCAATATGAAAACCAGCACTCACACCGAAATTTTTTTCAGCTTGGTATGACAATGTTGAAACATAGCCGGCGTCTCCAAACAAATTAAAGTGGGGCCGATAATTAAATTTAACTTGTTCGTATTGATTTTTGAAAATTAAACTATCATTAAAAAATTGTTTACCGACAATCGAATTTTCAGCAGAAACAAAGTTGGCTCTACTGAGCTCAGGATTTTCAAGCACTAGTACAGTTGTATCGACAATACCGCATGAATAATTTAAGATGGCATAGTCATTTTTTAGTTGCAGTTCAAGTTGATCTATGGTTAGTTGTTGCTGCTTGTAATTGATAAAAAATGTCAGATAATCTGTTTGACGATAGTTGCCATCTTCAGCCAATTTTTTTAGCAGATCATTTTCTTTTTTTAAAACACCAAAGACATCCTTTGAATTATTTATTATCTCTTGTTCAGTGTAAGCTAAAATATAAAGATGTGTAATATTTTTTCGAAGTTCTTTTTCCGATAATTTACCAGCTATTTCTAAAGTTCCTTTTCTAAGTTGAATATTTTCAAATTGATTATTGAGATTTTGCTTTCCAGAAATTAAAATATTTGTTCCAACTACAGCTGACACACTTCCGCCATTAGTTATTATTTTATCATAGCCAATCCCATTTATCAACGGAGCATAAATATTGTTGTTATCAAAATTAACTTGCGGTTTTAATCCGGCCCTGATTTGGAGACTGTCGAACTTAGTTGCCAATTGCTGATTTTTATTTTCAATAGCGTACGGACTGTTTTGAAGGGCTTCCTTCATAAAAAAATCTAGTGAACGCTGTTGTCCGAAAATGGTTGTGGACAAAAAAATAGAAAACAACAGAAGTATTTTTTTCATAGGGAATTCAAATGCGGATTCGCGCACTAAATATAGACAGAAAAACCGAACCAAGGCAGAAATTAATTTGCCAAGTTTCAACATCAACCTTAAAAATAATCTCATTTCAAAATCTGAATAATTAGACTTTATAAATTGGGCCCATTAGACAAATAACTGTCAAGCGAAAAGAATGCTAACAGCTAATAAATTATTTCGATTCAAATCCGATCTCGAGAACTACAAAAGAACCAGGAATTAACTTAGGGCGCGGATGTGGGTTCTCTTCAGTTTTTTCAGGCGTCACTCCAAATTCAGCGGTTGGCAAATATAAATGATGAGTGAGTTTATCCACAGTTATTGTTCGAGCTCCAAGTTGCGTATTAATAGTTTCGAGAACTTTAAAACTGTTTTCATTAATTTCCTGAACAACGGTAATCGTTCCATCGCCGTTAGAACTATAAGCTCGTTTTAGTTCAGGATCAAAAGCAACACCATCCACTCTTTCACCAATAGGCAAAGATGTGATGACTCTACCATTTAAAGCATCAACAATTACCATTTTTTTATCACACACAGAAAATAATCTTTGTGTAACATTATCAATTGCTAGTCCACTTGGTTCATCGCTTGGTGGTATAGGCCAATGATGCTCGACTTTAAGAGTGGAAGAATTGATTACATCAATTTCATTTTTATCTTCAATGTTAACGTAGATAGTTCCTTTCTCATTAGTAACTGCGAACTCAGGAGCACCAGTTAAAGTTATTGTACCGATTATTTTATTTGTCACAGCATCAATAACTGTTGCGTTAGAAGACTTCGCATTGAATGCAAATACTTTTTTAGAAAAATTATCATAAAGAATAGCGTCGGGGTTTGCGCCAGTAACTTTCACTCTTGAAATAACTTCGTACGTATTTAAATCAAATACAACAACAGAAGAATCTTTGCCACTGCTAATAAAACCTTTTTTAAAAGGTACAGCTAAAGAGATTCCATGAACTCCATTCAAATCAGAAATCGTGGCTATTATTTTTCCTGTTTTTACATCCACTACTTGGACAACGGTTTTGTGCGAAACAAATAAACGATCTGTTCCTTCGTCGATTGTCAAGTAATCCCAACCACCCTCACCAGGAATTTGAATTCTCTGTTTGATACTATAACTCGAAGGTGATTGTCCGAAGGAAGTATTCAGTACAAGAAATAACAATAAGATATTCAGTCCACATTTTTTCATTTACACTTGATTTTTTTGAATGAGTAATGATTAAGAATTACTAAAAGAATGTTAGAAAAGCGATTGCAAAGAATGACTTTCTAGCATAGAAACCTATGAAGTCAGAGTGAATAAAGCCACAAATTTTCAGTGAATGATTGTTGAAAAGGAAGTGCATCAAAATCTTTTTGTGACAAAATAAAGATTAAGAAGATGGGTAGAGTATTTGAAACAAAGTGGCCCCGAGCAGAATCGAACTGCTATCAAAAGTTTAGGAAACTTCTATTCTATCCGTTGAACTACGGGGCCATTATTCAAGGGCGAAAATAAACAATTTGGGGTGAATGTCTCTAAGACTGATCAAAAGAACATAACTCTAAATCACGGCTTTAATGCGTTTGAAGTAATGTACAGCACTTAGTTTAGAGAATATTAACCTAAACCTTACAAAGAGCCATTATCATATTACTTTCAATTTTATCCCATGAAGAATAGTTGACCTTTGTCTTACAGACACACAGCAACAATTAATCATTCCATGAAATTAAAAAACTACTATCTAACACTAACTATACTTTTCGTGTGCAGTTGGAATGTATTGAATGCACAATCCATTCATCAACTTTTGAGAGGAGACAAAGGTATTTCGAATGAAAATATTCGTTTAGATGAACATCGAAGAACATCGTTTTCACTTAAAAAAATTGATCAAACCTTAGGGTTAGACGAATCCTCTACGATGCAATTAGTCAGAGAGGAAAAAGATAATTTAGGTATCAACTATCGCTTCCGACAATTAATTCATGGAATACCAGTTGAAAACACCATGCTGATTATTCAGACCAATCAAAATTCAATCAAAACATTGTCTGGTAAAATTGTAATAGATGTTGATCCAGCTATTTCTACTAGAAGAACAGCACTTATTACAGATTCAAAATCAATTGAAATTGCACTCAGCCAAGTGAAGTCTATTAAATATGCATGGCAAGATGAATTGATGGAAGAGCAATTGAAATTTTCAACTGGAGTAATTGTAGCTTCTAATCGTCCAAGTGCAGAGTTAGTATGGTATCCATCGAATGACGAATTGGATGCACGTGATTTACATCTAGCATATAAAGTTATTGTCTATTCATTAGAGCCCTTAAGTAGAAATGCCTATTTTATTGATGCGTCAACTGGAAGCTTACTAGGTAAAAAAGATATGTTGTATTTCACTGATGCTACTGGATCAGCGAATACAGTTTATAGTTCAACAAAAACCGTTCATAGTGATTTGAGTGGGAGTTCGTATCGATTGAGAGATCTTACAAAAGGAAACGGCATTATTACGTTACATGGAGAAACAAGTAATCATACCGATTACACAAGTTCAACTGCGAATTGGAGTTTTGCTTCAAATGATAAATATGCCTTGGATGCACATTATGGAGTGTCTCAAACTTATAGTTTTTACCAAACCAACTTTGCAAGAAATAGTATCAACAATGCTGGTTATGCATTGACAAGTTATGTCAATGAAACTGCAACGTCGAACAATGCTTATTGGGATGGATCGATTATGCATTTTGGTGTGCGCTCAGGAACCAATGCAGGAATTACAGCAATCGACGTCACAGCACATGAACTTACACATGGTTTAACCCAATACACTTCTAACTTGAATTACAGTAATGAATCTGGTGCAATGAATGAAAGCATGAGTGACATATTTGGAAAAGCAGTTCAGTTCTGGTCGAAGCCGACAGATGTAAATTGGCTATTAAGTAATGATATGAA
The DNA here is from genome assembly GCA_031361545.1 of Bacteroidota bacterium. Classification (GTDB taxonomy): domain Bacteria; phylum Bacteroidota; class Bacteroidia; order AKYH767-A; family 2013-40CM-41-45; genus JADKIH01. The sequence goes on along the minus strand of JANLRG010000424.1, from coordinate 1,467 downwards.
TTGGGCCATACGTAGTATGTCTAACCCGAAATTATATGGGCAGCCCAATTGTTATACAGGTACAAATTGGTACACGGGGACAAGTGACAATGGTGGAGTTCATACAAATAGTGGTGTAGGAAATTTTTTCTATTACTTACTAGTCACAGGTGGAACTGGTACCAATGATAAAAGCAATGCATATACCGTTAATGGAATTGGATTGACATCTGCGAATGCAATTATTTATCGGTCAGAAACAACCTACCTTACTCCTACTTCAAATTATGCTTCATGGAGAACAGCATGTATCAGTGCGGCGACCGATTTATTTGGAGCAAGTTCGAATGAAGTTACACAAGTACAAAATGCATGGTTTGCAGTTGGAGTTGGAACAGTTAGCGGTGGAACAGGGTCCACTTGTACAACTCCTACAGGTTTAGTTTCGTCATCTATTACAAATTCAGGAGCGAATTTAACTTGGGCAAATACAGGAGCTTCATCTTATAACTTACAATACAAACCAACAGTTGGTACAGTATGGACTACCATTTCAGGATTGACAACAAATTCTTATTCTTTAACTGGATTATCAATTTGTACTTCCTATCAATTCCAAGTACAAGGAATTTGCCCGGCTAGCAGCAGTACTTATAGCAGCTCAGCATCGTTCACTACAATTGGATGTACCGTTTCGACCTATTGTTCTTCTGCAGGAACAAACAGCTCTTATGAATATATCAACAAAATTTTAATAGGATCCATCAATAATACCTCTGGAAATAATAATGGTTATGGAGATTTTACGAGTATAAATACAAATCTGATTGGTGGATCAACTGCAAGTATAACGTTGACACCGGGATTTGCTCATACTGCTTATAGAGAATATTGGAATGTATGGATTGATTACAATCATAACGGAGTTTTTACAGATGCAGGTGAAAAAGTGACAACAGGAAATGGAACTGCAGCAATCGTAAAGACATTTGTAATTCCGACGGCAGCATCAAATGGAACAACAAGAATGAGAATACAAATGTGTTACAATGGAGCAGCTGCAACCAGTTGTACTACTTTTTCCTATGGCGAAGTAGAAGATTACACCGTTACTATAACAGGCAATGCGGCAATCGCCAATCATCCTTTTAGCAATACAGATTTTGAAAATATTAATTCGCTTTATCCCAATCCAGCCAATGACAAGATAAAATTGACTCTATCGTCACAATCTGATGAAGAAATAGAAGCGGGTCTTTATAATAACATGGGACAGTGGATTAAAAATTTCAACTTTCAATTGGCTATAGGTAAAAACGAATTTGAAATGAATGTAAATGACCTCCCCGAAGGGCTTTATATTTTGCAAGTTCACGGAACGAATTCTGCAGTACACCGATTTATGATTAAAAAATAAATTGGGTTCAACTAAAAAAGCCGCTCCTAAAATTAAGAGCGGCTTTTTTAGTTTTGATGATCGATCAAAAC
>JANLRG010000413.1:0-1106 GCA_031361545.1 Bacteroidota bacterium | reverse complement strand
CGGACATTCATACTGAGGGGGTATTCGCAAGCCGTACCGACAGCTACAGGTTTCAAGCCGCGTTCATTTGGATTCACCAAACGCTCATTGACATAAACTTTGACATCTCGAATTTTTGAACCCGAAGCAATACAGGCTTTTAAATCAAAATTGTCGCTCCCAACGGTCACATTACTGAGGGGTGTCTCCCAATTGATTTTTGGTAAGAGGTTTTTACCCAAAGCCTGACGGTCTTCATTCATCATTTGTTGAATATCCCACAATTCAACCATATCTGCTTGTGTGCGATAGGCTAAATAATTGCCATCTGGACTAAAAGCCAATGTGCCTTCCACGACTTTATCCGATGTTGGAAACGTCCGAATTCGTTTACCAAAATCGGCATCCCACAAGGCTACGGTGTGTTCACCTGTTTCACTATCCGTCAAAGCGGCGGCGAAATAGCGGTCTTTGGGGTGAAAGGCAAAACTGCGGACATCTTGCCGTTTATCGGTTTCTAAAAAGCGGACATTGGTTCCTTCTTTGATGTTCCACATCAAAATACCTTCATCAGAAGCTGCTACAATCAGTTCATTATCAGGACTAAAACCCAACAGTCGTTTGCAAAACGGTATGGTTTGTATCTCTTTATTCGTCTCCATACTCCAAATCTTAGCCGTTGACGTTTCGGAATAACCATAGCCTAACAATCTGCCCGAAGGACTAAACAGCATTCGGTCAGTGGCATAAGCTGATTTAGGCAAAGTAAAAGGCGTATCAAACCGCTTAGAACCGACTTCCCAATTAACCACTTCAAATGCTTTATCCATATCGCAAATGAAATGGGCAAAATTATAAGTGCCATGATAAAAACCAAACCCTGCCGCTTTCAAAGGATTGAATTTGCGGTCTTTGGGGCGCAATAAATCTCCCACACCTTCTGCTGTGCGTTTTACATTGTCTGCTTCATATATGCCTGTTTTGACTTTACCATTTGGCAGATATTCAGTACCTGCACGAACAATATCCCATACTTTACCGCCTTTTTTCTCTTTTTTACCATAGTCTTGAATAGGTACTTCTTTGAAAGTGGTCAAATCCCATAATTTCACCTCATTATCCGTTGA
>JANLRG010000402.1:0-1539 GCA_031361545.1 Bacteroidota bacterium | reverse complement strand
AGGACATTGACTAATGCTACGATTAACAGAATAGTGGCTTTGAATGCCTCTTTAAAATCTTACCAATCTATCGAACAGGATAGCCTATCGAAAAAAAAGTACAGTGCGGAACGCGGTCAACTATTGCGGGCGTTGGTACTGATGAATATTGATCCCCGTTCTTTCACTCAGATAAAAGGGCGTGTTGTTTTTGCCGAAGCAGATTTGCGTGGGGCAGATTTGCGTGGGGCAGATTTGAGTAGCATCAACCTAAAAGATGCTTATTTAAAAGATGTTGATTTGAGTCGTGCAAATTTGAAGGGGGCTAATCTAGGTGGCGCAAACCTTTGGGGTGCAAATTTGAATCAGGCAGACCTGAGTAATGCTGACTTGCAATCGGCAGATTTGAGTTGGGCGCAACTGAACGAAGCGACCCTTTGCTCGGCAAACTTGAATGATGCAAGCCTCCTAAACGCGCAACTGAGAAAAGCTGATTTAGATCACGCAAGTTTTTGGTGGGCTCAGTTAGGTGGTGCATTGTTCAACGAGGCAAATCTGACCAACGCGAATTTACTAAGTAGCAACTTTACAAAAGCAAATTTGAGTCAGGCAATCCTAAGTGATAGCGACTTGAGAGGAATAAATTTAAGCGAGGCGAATCTCATTGGCGTTCAATTAAGCAATGCAAGAGTCTTTGAAAATTGGCCAGAGAAATTAAAAGAATGGCACCCCATTGGTGAGAAAGAATTAAGCAAAAATTATATTCTTGTAAGCGGGACTTTGGGTAAATCCAAAAGTCCTGTGTATCAGTTGAGAAAAAATGGGGAAACGAATGGGTAGCCAACCAAAAATAGGCTCAAATTAATCATACCTCATGAGTGTGTTTATCTTATTCGCAAATAAGCGCACTACTTTGTCTTCAGCTCTGAAGGGTTTAAAACCAATTTGAAAAGCCCCAATATAATAAGCTTGCATGTCATTCAGATAATTGGCAAGTAATTCGGGTGTCCAATTTGTCGCGCGATTAATACCATATTTTACCTTTAGCTGTTTGCCAATCTCTTGCCCCCATTCATTATTAACAATATCTACATAATTATCCACAGGCCCCTCTTCTAAATCGGCAATTTGTGCGGGCGTAAATCTGCCTGTTATCAACTCAGGGTGGCGGTCACGTTCATGCATATCGGCAACGAAATCAGCCAATTCCTCCGAAAAACAAGAAGTAATGATGGCTTGCGCTGTCATGTGGTTAAAGGTGTTAAGGTAGCCTTTTTCGGTACTATCTCTCGTATTTTTAAAAGCCAAATCGGGGGTATTGATATTTTTTACCAAGGCTTTTGCAATATCAAAAAAAGCCAAATCATCAAAGCCAAACAAGTCTGCTTTATATCGCGAAAGCACAAAAATTTTATCCAAGTCTCTTCTATGCATCACGGCGTAAGGACTACCGAAAAGTACCGTAAAGCGGGACAAAATTGCGTCTTTGGCTTTCATCAAATCACCCTCCATTGTGCCTTTCTCTAATACGCTTATCACTTCTCTGCCGCAACTGCAATG
>JANLRG010000388.1:0-1836 GCA_031361545.1 Bacteroidota bacterium | reverse complement strand
CTCTCAAAATAGCTAGCTACCATCCTGGGCATGTAATAAGAAAGAAAAGAAAATATTTCACTAATGAACAGAATCTAATAGTGGATAAATTTTTTCTTCTTACTTTTAAAATAATGTATCTGAATACTCAATTTCTAATTTCAATTGGCCAAAAAGAGGAAGCCGTCCAAGCATACGAAAATTTATTAAGTAACAACGTTGACCTCAAAAGGAGACTCCTTGAAGAGTATCCCGATGAAAAGTTTGGAGAGTCATTCAGATTAATGCAAGAATATCTAAGCACTCTCAAAGAGAATCCTAAAAGTGAACTTAACTGGAAAGGCAGCGACGAACTACTTAGTAAAATTTCCGTGAAGTTATTTGAAATCGGAGCCACTTGTTCAGAAAAAACATTTTTTGATGTTTTCAAAAAAAACAAAAATTGCGAAATAACTAAAAACAGAAGAGGCTTTTTTGTTATGTTAATATATGCACTCATTGATTATGAAAAACCATTGTTGACATCAAAGAATGATTCGGTAAAAGGTGTTATAGTAGCCGCGAGTCAATATTTTTTCGAAAAAACAAAAAATGGTGCAATACAAATCTCATTAACTGACGTAAAGAAAAGAATAATAGACAAGAGTGATTTGTTAACCCCAATTAAATTAGAAGTTTCCGAGTTTATGCAAGAGTTTGAATCTTTTCTGCCATAATCTTAAGTAGGCGCGCCTACAACCAAAGTAGGCGCGGGATTCTTTAAAAGATCGCCAAATTTGTAGTAGCAAATCCAATGCTAATGCAAGAATACAAAGATCAATTTTATATGGTACCCGGCTCTGTTTTAGAGAAAATCCTTGAAAGCCAATCGAAGATATTGGACCTATTAAGCGGCAAATCTAATTTCGCAAGTAAGGATCCCTTAGGCGATTTTATCTCAGAAGTCGAAGCAAAGAAATTGTTAAGTAAAAAAACAACGTGGTTTTGGAAGATGCGCACATCCGGACTTTTACCGGCTTCGAAAGTCGGCGGGAGAAACTACTATCGTAAGCAAGACATCCAAAAACTTCTTGACTCCTCATTTACTGGAAATCTAAAATAATATTTCATTATGCCTAAAGCAAAATACCCAACACGTAAATGTTTAAATCCGAAGTGTCCAAATGGAACTTTTATTCCAAAACGCTCCGATGCGAAATACTGCGATAATGTTTGCAGGTCGAACGCCCACACAAATTTGCGAAAGGAAGAAAATAATGCCAAGTACAATGCCATCCAGCTACTAAAGCAGGCCGATAAAAATCTGGAGAAAATTTTCCTATCATGCCAACAGCAAAACGTTGAATTTGTAACAAGCGAGATAATCATACTTCACAATATTGATCTCAACTCAGCACCGGAAACCGGCATCGATCAAAAAACACAAAACACGATCAAGTGGTTTTTTGAGTACGGAGCAATGGGAGTGGGTTATGAAAAATTTACAATCGTTAAAAAATCAGAATATGGAAAACTTTAAGCCTATTGTATCAAACCCAAACGAAGTATTTGGGTTTACTAAACCGCTAGAGAATGTAGTTGTCGGCCCAACCACGACGATGCAGCCGAATTGGGGGTTGATCTTTGTTGGGGGTTTACTGATAGTGCTTTTCATTTATTATTATCAGAGCTGGCAGATTAGTGAGTTGAAAAGAGAAGTTTTTCAGAGGAAGGGTGGGGAGGAGGAATCGTGATTGCTTTTTGGTGAGGTGGGATTTAGTGATTTGTGGTTATTGGTCTAAATTTTACTCTGACCGTAATTGAACAGTCTAGTTTATTTTTATGTATTCTAGTGTTATATAACCTGATTTGTGTGCA
>JANLRG010000362.1:0-9703 GCA_031361545.1 Bacteroidota bacterium | reverse complement strand
CTTTTACATTCGACAACAATTTTCTTGGTTCTTCTTTTATTCCTACTTCGCGTAGTCCTGCACAGCTATCATGATAAGTTGCTATGCCATCTAGCCGCGCACCGACATCAGTCACTTTTAAAACATTCACCAAAAAATCGCTTAGCTCAATTATATTTTTCTGAATTGTTTTATATTCATTGTGCAGAACAGTATTGTGAAAAATTTCTGGATAATAATTTTTTACCATACCCACACAAGATGCAGATGGAGAAACGATATATCGATCGTTTGGAAAATCTTTGATGAATTTTTCTCCTACATCTTTACACTGATCCCAATACCCGCCATTAAATGCAGGTTGCCCACAACATGTTTGATTGGGATTGTAATTTACTTTACATCCAACTTTCTCCAGGATTTTAATCATATTGAAAGCAGTCTGTGGATAAATTTGATCAACAAAGCAAGGGATGAAGATGTCAACTAACATATTTTTTATTTTTTAAGAAAAATTCATTTCTGTTGAATGAAGTTTTCGTACGCGAAGTAACAAAAACAGTCCGATAATAAAAAAAACAGCTAGAACAATAATGCTACTTCTCATACTTCCTGTTTCCTCATTGATAATTCCGAATGCAAAGGTTCCGATGACAGTTCCCAGTTTGTCGCATACATCGTAGAAACTAAAGTAGGAAGCATGGTCTATCGTTTCAGGGAGCATTTTCGAATAAGTAGAACGCGATAAAGATTGAATTCCTCCCATCACTAACCCAACTACAGCTGCAAGAATCATAAACATAGTTTGCTCATCTATTCCATATTTTTTATTGCAGAAAAATGCTCCGATGCAAACAAAGATCCAGATAATGATAGCAATCGACAGTGCCTTTAAATTACCGAATCTTTTGGATAGATAGCTGAACCAATATGCACCGGCGATGGCTACGAATTGGATGATTAAAATAATGATAATAAGAATGGACGAATCCAATTTTAGTTCTGCCGAACCAAATAGAGAAGCGGCATACATGACCGTTTGAACGCCCATGTTGAAAAAGAAAAAAGAAACGAGATAGGATTTTAATTTTCCTGATTCTTTCAATTCGCGCCATACTTTTTTCAACTCAAGATAACCATTGAAAATATAATGTCCATCTCTTGATCGTTCACTAGGCTCATCTTTGAGATGTTTAAAAGAATATTGAGCGAATGAAAACCACCAGACACCAACGAGTAAAAATGCTAAACGTGTAGCGAAATCTGCAGTGATGCCACCATACCATTTTGGAAATAGAATCATCGTAAGTGAAAAAATGAGGAGCAATGAACTTCCAAGATATCCCATTGCAAACCCTTTAGCACTTACTTTGTCTTGATCTTTTTCTTCTGCGATCTCAGGAAGAAATGCGTTATAGAATACAATACTTCCTGCATAGCCAATGGCTGCGAGTATGGAACCAAGAATTCCGATCCATAAAGTCTCTAGCGATTCAAAAAAATAAAGTGAAGCACAGGAGACTGCACCAAGTGTACTGAAAAAATACATAAACCTTTTCTTTCGGCCACTGAAATCAGCGATAGATGAAAGTAGTGGATTCAGTGCAGCAATGAAAAGGAAAGCAAGAGAAATACAATACATCTGCAATGATTCACTATTCCAAATCGTTCCTAAAAATTCAACATTGTTTGATAATCCTGTAGTAGTCTTTGCGTGAAAATAAATCGGGAATAGTGCAGAAGTGATCACCAATGAATAGGTCGAATTGGCCCAATCGTAAAGTGCCCAAGCATTGATTGTTTTCTTATCACCTTTGATCATCATTTCAGAAACGGAATTTTTTTATTACATCGACGAAAAATTTGACTTTTTCTTTTTCAATATCAGGATAAAGACCGTGACCAAGATTGGCTATATGACGATGCGGGCCAAAAGAACGCAGCATTTTAATTGTTTCTGCTTCTATCGTTTCGAAATCTGAATAAAGCATACACGGATCCATATTTCCTTGCAAAGTTTTATTCGGACCAATAATTTGACGAGACTCTTCAATTTCCATATTCCAGTCAAGTCCAATTACCGAGCAAGATGATTGAGCTAGTTCTCTTCGTGCAAAGTAAGCTCCTTTTGCAAATACGATGACGGGAACTTCTGAAATAGCGTCTGTTATTTGACTGATATATCGAGCAGAAAATTCATTGTATTGTTCCGGAGAAAGTATGCCTGCCCAACTATCGAACACTTGTACGATGTCGGCTCCAGCGGCAATCTGACCTTTCAGGTAATTGATTGTACTGAGCGAAATTTTTTCAAGCAATTTATGAGCTAGCTTAGGTTCAGTGTAAAGAAATTTTTTCGCTTTACTAAATGTTTTACTTCCTTTCCCTTCGATCATATAGGATAAAATTGTCCATGGGGCACCTGCAAAACCGATAACAGGAACTTTACCGTTCAATTCTTTTTTCGTCAAGCGAATTGCATCGGTAGTGTATTGGATGTCGGAAGCATCAGCAATTTTCAATTTATCGATGTCAGTAGCATTTTCAATTGTTTTTTCAAACCACGGTCCTTTACTTTCAACCATTTGATAGCTCAATCCCATTGCTTCAGGAATCACAAGGATATCTGAAAAAATAATAGCTGCATCGACTCCTAAAATATCTACTGGTTGGATGGTGACTTCCGCAGCAAGTTCAGGCGTTTCAACTAATTGTTTGAAACCACCACATTTCTCTCGAACCATTCGATATTCAGGTAAAATCCTCCCGGCTTGTCGCATAAGCCACACGGGAGTACGTTCAGTTTTTTCACCTCGCGCTGCCCGAAGTATTAAGTCATTCTCTAATTTCATCGCCGCCAAAAGTAATCATTTTATAGATTTAATGAGGCAAATAAATAGAAGTACGAATTGTTTAATTGTCCTACTTTATAAACCCGCTACACAGGATTTTCCAACCATGCGTAATCGAGCTAACAATCTATGATCCGCTTGAACTGAGAATCCCTACTTCTAGGGCTTCGAATCTATGATCCGCCAATAAAGATTACTGTTGTCACGATTGATTTTATTTTTGATGTAAAATAAAAATGAGATGAGACAAATCTATCGAAGTCCGAATCGCAACAAAAGAGTTTGTATAAAAATTTTTTTTAAAAATAATTCACAATTCCGAAATGAATCTTTCCATTCCTAAAATAAATTGGATTGTCAAATTGTTTTCCTAAAGCATAACTGACAGACATAATACCAATTCTAGTCTCGAAATTAATTCCTGCACCAAAACCAAACGGAGTGTCATGAAGGTTTATATTTCTGCTTTTGTTTTCATAATAAGCTGCGTTGATGAATGTAAACAAAAAGGAATTCTGTTCTAAAATAAAACGGTATTCAACTTTGCCAATGAAATATTTACTTGCATAAATAGATTCTTCGTCAAATCCTCTTAACGATTTCAAGCCACCAATTCTGAAAAGTTCATTGCTAAAAAGTTTGTCGTTGTAAACAATTCCCGATCGGTTCTCCAAATTAAGAACATTTTTTCCACCTAATGGTAAATATAAATCTGCGATGACAGTCGATTCGTAAGTAGTCGATTTCAGTAAAAGATTTTCATAAGCGATTGGATTGATTGATGCGTTTTTTTTTATTGTCCGATTTCCTAAAGCAGAAGTCAGTTCAAAACTATAGCCCCTTCTTGGATTAATTCTGTAATCGAGTTTTTCGTAATGAAAACTGATGCCATAACTCTGAATTGAAATATCTGCAAATGCAGGCAATGTAGTAATGTTCTCCAATCCTTTCGTACTTTGAAGATCACTCGATTTGTCTGTGACAAATACTTTCAAAAAATTATTTCCTGAAATAGAATATTGTATCCCTATGTTTTTAGTCACGTCTATGTAGGTTGAATCTTTTCTGTAAATAATTAAATTTCCATCCACACCAAAAGGAGTATTAAATAAAAAGGGATACAATGCATGAACTTTAAGGTCTTGCGATTTATTGGGGAGTTGTTTCCAGTTAAGCTCTATGACTTCTCCTCGTTGTAAAGCATTCTGTAATTTCAAATGTACTTCACCCGTTACATTTAATTTTCCTGTATTTTCATCTGGTAAAAAACCAATTACTCCATCAAATTGGCTCGCTTTTTTATTGTCGAGATAAAGGTAAAGTTTGGTTTGGTTTTCAGTAAATAATAATTGATTGCCTTTTATTTCTTTGATGAAAGCTAATTCTTTCAGTCTGCTCGTTATCCTTCTAAGTTTACTCTCATTATAAATGGAGCCTGGTTTAATGTCAATGTAGTTGTAAATATAGACAGGAGCTATAGTGGTATTCCCTTTAATGATGATGCTATCTATCTTAGTTAACTTATTTTTTACCAATTCAAGGTCAGCAGAAATTTTATTTTGATCATAAACTACATTTTCAAATCGAAGGGTAGCAAATGGATAACCTTTGTTCTCACAATTTCTTAAAATGATATCTAACCACTTTTTGTTTCGATCAGGATTGAACGGCTGGTTTCTTTTTAACCTATCTTTTAATCCAGATCCTTCTAAAAAAATTTCATCGATATTGTTTTTGCGAATTTCTGACCACTCATAATTGTTTCCCACGTAAAAATAAATCCGAAATAATTTTTCATCAGAAATAATACTATCAACTGAAGCAGATAAAAAACCTTGTGAAAGCATTTTGTGTAAAAAATTTGAAAGGTCGAGCTGTAGATTACTTGTGTCTGCATAATCTTTGGCCCAATTGAATGCATGGTAGTTTTCATTGAAAGATTCAAGGTGAATAGAATCTTGTAAGATAAATTGGGCAGTAGATTTTTTTTGGGCAATAGATTTATTCATCCCGAAAAACAATATTCCATTCAAAAGAAATAATATTCTGATGTATAAAAAAATTTTCTGAGAGAGGAAATTCAAGAGATGTTAGAGTTAATTCTTGGAGTACAACGATTCATCGGAAATAAGATTGGACACGTCGGTCTCAATATTCCAATCGATCGCTTTTTTATTTTGATCAATAAGTAATTCATTGATCTTAGAAAAATGTTTACATCCATAAAATCCGCGATCAACGGAAAATGGAGAGGGGTGAGCTGCTTCCAAAATAAAATGTTTGGTTGTATCAATTAAGTTTTCTTTCGCTTGAGCAAACTTTCCCCAAAGAACGAAAATCAATCCTGTTTTTCTGAATGACAATTCTCTTATGATGGCATCTGTAAAATTTTCCCATCCTTTTTTCTGATGAGACCCAGGCTGATTTTCTCTAACTGTTAATGTTGCATTCAATAAAAGCACACCTTGATCAGCCCACTTTTGCAAATTTCCATGACTAGGAATAGCAATTTTTAAATCTTCCATCAATTCTTTAAAAATGTTCTTCAATGAAGGGGGTATTTTTTCACCGATGGGAACAGAAAACGAAAGCCCTTCTGCTTGTCCCGGATTGTGATAAGGGTCTTGACCAATTATGATGACTTTAACAGATTCAAATGAAGTGCTGTTCAAAGCAGCGAAAATTTTAGATCCTGATGGATAGATAATTTGTCCAGTTTTGATTTCGTTTTTAAGAAATTCTTTCAATGAAAGAAAAGAAGGCTTTTCAAATTCTTCAGAAAGGATTTTCATCCAACTATCGCTTAATTTTGGATTAATTTTACTCATGGGGTGTAAATTTAAGAAGATCCTCCGTAAGTTTTCTTTTAAAACACAAAGAAATAGAGCGACTGACTATTCTAAATATGTTGAAAACTTCTTAAGACACATTTCAAGAATATTATAAATTTGCAGACCTTTAGAAAAATTAAAACATGTTGGCGTAAAAAGCGTTAGACATTCTACATCAAACCGACAAATGAAAAGAATAGCACGTATAACCCTAGTATTAGCAGCTGTAACCCTGTTTTTTGCGTCTTGCAAATCTCATGAAAGATGTCCTGCGTATGGACAGATTGGTAAACCGCGCCACCATTCAGAGATCCGCGGTTAATTCCACAGGTTCAAACGATATATTAAGCGAGCTTTTCTTTTCAGATTGCTCGCTTTTTTATTTTCGTTAGTTTGTGATTATACACTCAAAGAACGAACTTCGTATGAATATTTTAACGATGGAAACTTTAAGAGTAGTTTATAAAGGCGGTCTGAGAACGGAATCAACACATCTCAAATCTGGGTCGGTAATAGTAACCGATGCCCCAGTCGACAATCATGGAAAAGGGGAGTCTTTTTCACCAACTGATTTACTTTGTTCATCATTGGCCAGTTGTATGATTACAGTCATGGGAATAGCTGCTGAAACTCATCAAATTAATTTTTCTGACATTACTTGCACAGTGACTAAAGTGATGGAAACTCAGCCACGAAAAGTAAAACAAATCATCATCGATTTTGAAATGGGAAATCATAGTTATTCTGCTAAGGAAAAATCGATGTTAATGAACACGGCGAAAACTTGTCCAGTTGGACTAAGTCTTTCTTCAGAGCTTTTGCAATCGGTGAGTTTTCAATTTAATGACGAAAAGATTCTACTTCAAATTCCATGACCAGTAAAATCTTCCTTTTCATAAAGGTGAGTGAAATGGAAATGGAGAAAATATAATTTAGTTCTCATCCTGACAATCCTTATGTAATCTTTCTTGTAAAAATTTACTATTTTTGTTGAATACTATGACTCGAATCTTCCTTCTTATTTTAATTTTTTCCACTCTGCTCGCAAAAGCTCAGCAAGTCGATAACATTACTTATAAAGATGATATTCCTGTTTTATATCGCAAAGAAGCTTCAGGAGGATTAAATATTCATACCAATGGTTTTGGCCTGACATTCAGAAAAGGATGGCATAAAACGGGCTATACAAAAAACATGTTGGACATAGAATTTGTTTCGATGCGCCATCCAAAACAATATAAATTAGCCAATCCATATTTTGATAATTCAAAACCTTTCTTCTTTGGCAAATTGAATTTTGCTTACATGCTTCGAGGAGGATATGGTCAACAAAAAATATTATTTAGTAAAGGTGAAAGAAGTGGAGTAGAAGTCCGATACAGTTATTATGTTGGTGCATCACTCGGAATTACAAAACCTGTTTACTTGGAAGTCATCGTTCCATACGATACAATTCCCAATACAACTACAAAAAAGTATGATCCAAATGATCCATTGTTTCAAACTCCAATTTTTATATCAGGACCAGGTCCGTACTTCGAGGGTTTTAATGAGTTGAAGATTTATCCGGGAGGCTATGCCAAATTTGGAGTATCATTTGAGTATGCTGGATGGCACGATAAAATTACAGCGATTGAAGTTGGAATTGTTGCCGATGCTCATTCAAAAGCTATTCCGATTATGGCAGAGAATCCAACGCAAGGTATTTTTAACAATAGAGTTTTGGTGAATTTATATATCAATCTTTTATGGGGGAAAAAGTGGTAAGAGAAAAATGATTAACGAAAATTCTAATACAGAAAATAAAACGGCAAAACCATCTTGGTTAAAAGTGAAATTGCCTATCGGTGAGGAGTACACAAAAGTTCGCGGAATTGTGAGCGAACATAAATTACATACCATTTGTCAGAGCGGAAATTGTCCTAACATGGGTGAATGTTGGGGCGCCGGCACTGCTACATTTATGATACTTGGAAATGTATGCACAAGAAGTTGCGGATTCTGTAGCGTTGCTACTGGGAAGCCTGAGGCGACAGATCCTTTTGAACCACTCAAAGTGGCGAAGTCTGTGAAGCTAATGGGTCTGAAACATTGTGTAGTCACTTCTGTTGACAGAGATGATTTGAAAGATGGGGGCTCAAATAGTTGGGTAGAGACGATTCGTAAAATCAGAGAACATTCGCCAGGTACAACAATGGAAACATTGATTCCAGATTTTCAAGGGAACTGGGAAAATTTACAGCGCGTAGTTGATGAAAAGCCGGAAGTCATTTCGCATAATTTGGAGACAGTAAGAAGGCTAACCAAACAAGTAAGAATCCAAGCGAAATATGATAGAAGTTTGGAAGTCTTGAAACGGATTTCTCACAGTGGAGTAGTGGCTAAATCAGGGATTATGTTAGGACTGGGAGAATTAAAAGAAGAGGTGATTGAATCAATGCACGATCTCCGAAATTCTGATGTGAAAATCTTAACCTTGGGACAATATCTACAGCCTACTAAGGAACATCTTCCTGTTTTTGAGTTTATACATCCAGATGTTTTTGCAGAATTCAAATCAATTGGATTAGAATTAGGATTTCGCTATGTAGAAAGCGGGCCATTGGTGCGTTCTAGCTATCACGCAGAGAAGCATCTGTTTTAACAAACATTTTTAATCATTCATTCAAATATCAATTTTAGTTGGCTATGAATAAAATTCGAGTAGCAATCAATGGTTTCGGAAGAATTGGGAGAGTGGCAACACGAATTCTCCTTCAAAATAAAAATCTCGAATTAGTAGCAATTAATGATTTGGCTGATAGTGCTACGCTGGCACATTTGTTCAAGTACGATAGCATTCATGGACGTTTTCAAGGTGAAGTTTTTTCAGAAGGAAATGAAATTGTATTTAATGGGCAGTGCGTCCCTATTTTTGGAGAAAATGATCCAGCGAATTTACCTTGGAAAAACCTTGATGTTGATGTCCTTCTTGAGTGCACAGGAAAATTTACTGATAAAGCGTCTGCGAATGCTCATTTATTAGCAGGAGCCAAGCGAGTTATTCTTTCAGGTCCAACCAAAGGCAAAGGTGATATGAAAACGATTGTTCTTGGTGTGAATGATGATCTTCTAACTAAAGAAGATATTATTATTTCCAATGCGAGTTGTACTACCAATAATGCCGCGCCCATGCTAAAAATTCTGGATGATCAATGGGGAATTGAAAATGCTTTTGTGACGACCGTTCATTCATACACTGGTGATCAAAATATTCATGACGCTCCGCATAAAGATTTGAGAAGAGCAAGAGCCGCGGCGGTGTCAATTATACCGACAAGTACAGGCGCCGCAAAAGCATTAGGAGAAGTCATTCCGCATTTAAAAGGAAAGTTAGGCGGGGCCGGAATTAGAGTCCCTGCACCTGATGGGTCCTTGACCGATATAACTTGCACCTTAAGAGAGCAGGTGACGGAAAAAGAAGTGAATGATGCTTTTAAAAAGTATGCCGATGGCTCCATGAAAGCTGTTTTAGAATATACTTCAGATCCAATTGTATCAATCGACGTAGTTGGAAATTCGAGTAGCTGCATTTTTGATTCTTTGCTTACGACGGTATTGGGAAAAATGGTGAAGGTAGTTGGTTGGTATGATAACGAGACAGGCTATAGCACCCGACTCGTCGAATTGACAGAAAAAGTTGGTCGACTATTGTCAAAGAATTAATTTCAAGATAGTAGCTGGTCTCCGTACTTTTATATTTTCGGGGATAATTACCTTAAATATTTGATTTTTAAATATTTAACGAACAAAATTATTTATATAGACTTTTAATTGGATAAAGTTCATGATACAAGCGAGCACAATTTACCAAGCAACGAGTTTTGATCATGGCTATTTAAAGTCTAAAATCACCTATATTATTTTTTTTCAAAATTTTAATATAATCTTAAGCAATTAATTTTTTTATTAATCGTTTATTTGAACAGTTGATTTGTTACATTGTTGTAGAGGTATTAATAAAGGAGAACTACAGTGGTACAATAATTGAAGAATCAAAAA
>JANLRG010000272.1:0-3691 GCA_031361545.1 Bacteroidota bacterium | reverse complement strand
TTTCAAAACCCAAACCGGCCAAAGCCTGGGACTGAAGCTGACGCGCGAAGCCGAGGGCGCGGCGCGGTTGGAGGTCTATTTCAATCCCGATGTGGATGAGAACTCGCGCTTGGTATTCTTGCGCTACGTTCACAACCACCTGACCGAACACGCGCAGGATGTGGTGCGGCTGCGGCATTACGTTTGTGGCAACAGGAAGTGCGATGCTCACAATCAACCCTTCACCGATCAAGCCAAGATTGACAGGGCGCTGGCCGGCGGTGGGCACTATAAACTTAACATAAGGCATTGCTCTGTTCAAGTTTTGAGCCACTTCGGAGAAACCGTCACCATTATCACCCAGACCTGTGAAGAAGAAAAGAAAGGAAGAAAGGAAGAAAGAAGATGAGGTTTCTTATCATTTCAATATCTTAAAAGTATTTCAAGATTGTTCATCAGAGTTGTAATTGAAATGAAAAATAGATACTTCAATGATTTCATAGTCAATATTTTTTATTTTAGTTTAGCAGGATTAGTATCCCAAAATACTTTTACATCTGTTGTTGTTTTTTGTTTCGCTCCTTTATTAAAGTTGACATAGTCAGACGGGAAATAAAATGAGCGAATGAAAGAGCCTGGATCAGGTGCTATAGTAGGTTGAAAATTATCGGGCTTACCAGTACGGCGATAAGCATTATAAATTTCCAAACCATTGCCCCATGAAGCCAAGCGCAATTCTTTGATGATGATATTCAATTTGGCATCGTCAGTAGCGGCTGCATCGTAAAGGCTTTTGACCTTATTGACATACACCGTGATAGAGTCAGCAGAAGGTACGCGATTAGTAGGAACAGTAATACCCACAGATGTAGGGAAACCAATCACCTTGTTAATAGATTTACGAACACCCGATTCCAAGAGAACTTTAGGGTCACCCGTTGTTTTCAACACCAAAGCCGATTCAGCTTTGAGCAACTCTGTAAAGAAAGACATCCAAATAGGATGAATACCCGCTCCTTTACCGCCTTGACCTTCAACAGTATTGCCACCTTGGTCATTATCGAAAGCACCACCGGCAGGATAAATACCCCAACCTGTACGGGTTTTATTGTCAGGTGGAATACCAGAACCGTCGCCGAAGTCGCGCCCCCAATAGCCATTACCCAATTCTGCAATACAGAAAGATGCCTCCGCAGGATAGTGTGCAGGACGAGATTGTGCATTGCATGGAATGGTAAACGCATCGTAATTATAATTCAAGGTTTGACGGATAAGATAATAGCGCAAACGAGGGTCATCCATACCTTTTTCCTTTCTTAATGACCAAATAAAATGATTGGAAATATAAGGGCTAACGCCGCCTGTCGTGTTGTAAGAGCCATTGTATTTAGGATGGCGAGAATTTGGATTTTCAAATTTATTACCAAAACGGAATACAAAATCCTCAGCATCTGTATCAATTAGGTCATTTTCAGTCAAAAGGGCATTGATTTTATCTTTAGCAGAGCCATCCACCAAGCGCGTTGTCATGTAAGCGCGTAATTTTAAGGTTTTTGCTAAAGTTGTCCATTTTACTCTATCACCACCATAATACAAGTCAGAAGTCGGATTAGCACCCGGTGTTTTCGCTAATGTAGTAATCGCTTCATCCAAAAGCGCAATGGCAGCTTTATAGACATCTGCACCTGGGTCTAATTTTGGATTAGTAATCTCAATATTATTAGCCTCAGTTAAAGGTACATCGCCAAAATTGTCCACCAATACCATAAGGGCATAGGCTTTCAATACTTTTGCAGCACCCACATGGGTTGTGAGATTCGCTTTTTCAGCAACAGGAATCATCGCATTGACATTTTTGAACATGGCTGCATAAGCCTGATACCAAACATCATTGAAACTGCCGCCTGAATAAGCATTGGCAAAGAGGGGTCCGTACATATGCTCCATGCGGGTAAGCTGTTCGCCAAAGTTGGAGATGCCTCCATAGAAGTTTTTAAAATCTAATTGTACTTCGTTGAAATAGAGGTTGACATCCGCAGTTTCAGGCGTTGGACCGTTGGGATTGTCAAGCAATTTGTCGTCCAACTTGTCGCAAGCTGCTACTACCATGAGCGAAAAAAAGATGGAAAGTATTCTTATTAATTTCATATCAATTCATTTTATTTTAATTAGAAAGTGAGTATTAAGATTTTCAAACTCAATCTTTAACTATATTATAATTATAGGAATCCTATTGGCAAAATACTGAGGGGGTAGGTATTTAAGTTAGGAATTAGAAATTAGGAATAATGAGCAATACCTAATTTTTAATTCTTCATTCCTAATTAAAATGCTACCCTCACACTTGCTCCGATACGACGTGAAGTAGGACCTGAGAAAAACTCAAGACCACGCGCCACACTCACACCCAAACTGTTTGACTCTGGGTCATAATTAAGACCGCGTGGAAAATAAGGCGCCCGATACCACAAGTTTTGACCTGTAATACTGATAGACAAAGCACCAAATGGTGTTTTCTTTAAAGTATTGGCTGGCAAACTGTATGAAATAGAGGCTTCACGCAAACGAAGAACAGTGGCATCAAATACTGCCAAATCTCTATAACCGAAAAATCCGCTATAACCTTGGAAATAAGCTGAACTTGCTTCAACTATTGTATTATTAGGCGTACCATCGGCTTTTACGCCCGGGATAATAATGGGCAATTGGCGGTCAAAATCTACATCTGTTGTTAAGCCCCTACCGACCAAAGATGCAGCAGTAGTTGAATAAACATCACCGCCATGTGTATAATCCCATTGCACACGGAGAGAAAGTCCTTTGTAAGAAAGAGTATTGATATTAGTAAGGCGGTAATCGGCGTTGGGGTCACCAATGATGCCAATATCTGTAGAGACAATATAAAGACCATCTGTACCTACTAAGCGTGGACTATTGAGATCTCTGATAACTTTTCCAGTTATAGGATCTGCTTTATCTCCTAATCTTTGGACATAGGTAGATTGTATAACCCCCAATGGCTGACCTTTGATAGCAAAAGCACCTAAATCGCTATATCCACCCAAATATACTTGCTTAACATCGTCGGGAAGGCTGACAACCAAACTTCTATTTCTTGTTAGATTGACATCAATATCCCACTTAAAATCCTTGGTTTTGATAGGTGTAAAACCAAGACCCAATTCGATACCTTTGTTACTCACTGAGGCATCGCCTGCGTTGATACTCGTAACGGTGAAACCTGTTGAACGGTCAAGCTGTCTATCCAGTATTTGATTATCCGCCAAACGATTGTAGTAGGTAAAATCTACGCGAATGCGTTTTTTGAAAAGCTGTGCCTCAAGACCTGCCTCCGTTTCTTTTAACAACTCCGGTTTGAGGTTCGGGTTTGCCAAACGGTCACTCACTGCATTTGAGTTGACGACATTACCACTGCCATCTACAAATCTATTAGCTGCTATATCCAATACATTGCGCGTCAAGTAAGGATCAGGGAATCGCGCACTGGTAGAGTAACCTGCCCGCAATTTCAAATAACTCAAAATATCGCTGCCTTTTAATGCCGCAATGGCTGCTGTTGGAATAAATGAAAAACTCACACTTGGATAGAACAAGCTGTTGTTTCCTTTTTCCAATACAGAAGACCAAGTGTTACGACCACCGATATTTAAATAAGCAAATTCTTTATAACCCAAAGTCGCTTCTGCAAAAC
>JANLRG010000251.1:0-21961 GCA_031361545.1 Bacteroidota bacterium | reverse complement strand
CCAAATTTTTTGTTCGTGTGGCATACATTGGCATAATAGCATACTCGAATTTTTTTTCAAAGAATGATACATTATGTAGAACTATTCCACACATTAATGAATTATAAACATTGTAACCTAGAACTGGCAAATAATATATTTCTGATCTATTTGGATTTTCTAGATCTGTAAAAAATTTAAATTTTACTTTTTCTGTTGATTTTAAAATTCCGTCACTGCGGATAAAATTATTTTTTCTATTCAATTCTGGTATAAAATGATTAGCGTCAATTTGAAAATTGTCTCCAGCAAATAATGGTAGCTCAATTTTTTTTACTCCTGAAAAACCTTCAATCAATGTATCTGTGACAGACTGATCTTTGTGTAGTGTTCGAATCCATAGCGGGGAGTTAATTGGTTCTTTGTTTTTTAGGGATAAAATTGCAGAAGAATATTTACTTCTAATCGAACTAATTGAATAGTCTATTTTTTTATTGCTCCTCATTAGATCATCAAAAAACCAATTTAAATTTAGGCCACTTGTTTTTTCAAATGAAGCTTTAAGATCATTTGGGTCAGGATGTTTAAATTGCCATTCTAAATAATATTGATTCATGCAACTATCAAAAAGAGTCTCTCCTAAATATGATTTTATGTAATCAACACTAACACTTGTTTTATAATAAACGTCGCCTCTGTAATTTGCTCGCGATAATTTCTGAGCAGGTTGGTCTTGAGAAACATCAGTATGATTGCGGGCCCCAGCGATATAGCCATTGTACTGAACTTCCTTGTGATTTATTTTACCTAAAGGAAGAATTTTATTGAACCGATAAAATGTACCAATGTTTTCTAATTGACTTAGCGCGTTGTTCGCATATTGAGTATAAACATATCTGGTTTCAAAAAAATTAGTAAATCCTTCATCCATCCAGGCATGATAACGTTCGTTACTTCCTAATATTCCATAGAACCAATTGTGTGCAACTTCATGAACGATTGTCACATCCAATTCAAATGGATCTCCATAACTACCAATCGCAGTTATCATAGGATATTCCATTCCGTCTCCTTTTGCCAAAGTAACATCGACTGCAGTACAAGTAGCGTATGGATACTCGCCAACCCACTTGCTCATATACTTAAGTGTTCGCGCAATATATTCGGGGGCCATCTTCCACATTTCAGCTTCTGCATTGGTGAAAAATGACCATGTCGTAATTTTTCTTTTGCTAGTTGGTAATTCCAATTCTCCTTTTAATACATGCCAGCGTTTGTCAGCGAACCAAGCAAAATCATGAATATTATTTTGATGAAAACGCAAGGTCTTCTTATCTGTCGAAGAAGGAGGGAAATCCATTGTTGTTGGAAAAACATTTAACTGAGAAGTCTCCTTTGCTTTTAAGTCAAGGAAATTTAATTCTCCCTCGCCATTGACTAATTCACCTGATGCTCCAACAACGTAATTGGAAGGCAGAGTAATTGAAACATCATAGGTGCCAAATTCACTATAGAATTCTCCTTTGTTTAGGTAACTAAAATAATTCCATCCATTCTTATCAAACACTGCTGGCTTTGGAAACCATTGAGTAATGAAATAAGCCTGACCGTTATGTCCTAGTCTGGAAAGTTGGTCAGAAGGAATTTTTACTTTGAAAGGTGTACTGATAACTACGCTCTCGCCAGGATGAAGAGGGGAAGGTAATTTCAATTTACAAATATCAATAGTATCCGTTAGAAGAGCCCACTCAATTTTATGCCCATTGATTTCGAAGTTGAGAGAATCAATCCATCCAAAATCATTCGCCTCAGATTTTAACATTACATCATTGCCCGTATTGAAATATTCTTTTGCTAAAAAAGTAGTGTTATTTTTATAGGCATTTGGATAAAGATGGAAATAAATTTCGTTTAATGTTGTTGTTGAATTGTTTTTGTAAGTCACAACTTCAAATGCTGAGAGTTCATGGTTTTTATCATTCAGTGCAACATCAATTTTAAAGTTTACTTCTTGCTGGAAATAATTTTGAGCATTTAAATGCAAAGTTGTAACAACAAGAGGAATGAAAGCAAAAACAATTTTCATAAAATTAATTTGAACTCGATTTTGAAAGTGCTTCCGCTATTTTTGCCTGCAAGTCTTCGCCCCTAATTCCTTTGCTTAGGATCTTTCCCTCTTTGTCAATTAAAACATTTGTCGGAATAGCTTCTATTTGGTAAGTCTTTGCGACTTCACTATCCCAACGTTTTAAATCACTTACTTGAATCCATGTAATTTTATCGTGGTTCACCGCCTCTGTCCATGCTTCTATATTGTTGTCGAGCGATACGCCGTATATTTCAAAATCTTTCCCTTTATATTTTTTGTATGCTTCAACAATTGCTGGATTTTCTCTTCTGCATGGAGCACACCAGCTGGCCCAAAAATCTATTAGCACTATTTTTCCTCTTAGCGATGAAAGTTTAATGTTTACACCTTTAGCTGTGTTCAATGATATTTCTGATGCTAAACTTCCGATTGGCAACTTCGAATATCCGTCTATCAATTGTTTGTAATCTTGAACATATTTATTCTGAGGATAAACTTCTAGCAAATTCTTTTCAAGCTCTTTCAGTAAATTTAATTCTGCTTGCTGATTTAGAAATTTCGTTGCAGAAAGGGAAACCAAACTTTTTAAATTTTCCTTGATAAATGTTTTGGAAAAAAATTCCATGTTAGAAGTATAACGACCTTGCAATTGTAATCCTATTGAATCTGAATTTTCAGGGTGAACTGAACGGGTATCTGAATAAATTTTATTTAACGAGTCACTTAAGTTTCTATCATAACTACGTAGTGCTCTCAACAATTCAGAATCTTTAGAGCCCTTAACAGTATAAGTTACTTCTAAGTTTTTTGCATCACCATTGACAGACACATTTTCTTTGGGACTTAAAATTAGAAAAATCAAATTTGCACTGTCGGCTCTTAAAATAAAATAGTCGGTTTCTTTCGAAGGATTTGACATTTCGAAATTACCGTCCCGATTTACTTTGGAGGAATCAATATTTTCATCACCATGCTCACCAATTTTTTGTAAATAAATATATTGATGATCGAAATGATCTACTTTCCCTTTAATTTTTCCGTTGGGAGATTCTTGTTTGCACGATACAAAAATTAATATTGAACCAAGGAGGTATGTAAGTATTTTCAATTTCATTATTAGTTTATTAAACAGATTTTTTTCGTAATGTTTTCTTTTTCGCTATTTATATTGACGAAGTAAATTCCTCTTTCAAAATTAGTGTTCTGAATCTTGATTTTATTTTGATTGATTGAAGTGGTGGAAAAAACAACATTTCCAATTTCATTGGTCAAAGATATTTTAGTGGTAGTTTCTGGATGATTTAAAGAGATGGTAAAATAATCTTTAGAAGGATTCGGATAAATATTAATATCTTTTCTAGTTTCAATTGGTTTTATCCCAGAAGTAAGACTATCTACATTCAAAGTAAACAATCCATATTGCATATCACTGACTAATATTGTTCCACTGGGCAAGTCAGTATATGTTGCCCATGCACCTTGATACGGTTGCGAAGAATAAGTCCCTGGTGTATTTTGAGGATGTGTATCAAAGTAGCCAGCTAAAATTGGAGAGTTTGGAGTGGATATATTGTAAACGTACAATCCATCTTCATAACTTGCAATGTAAAGGAAGTCATCTTTCACGTAAGGGTTATGCAAGGTAGCGCCAACATTAGTGATATAAGTTCCATCAATTGTTGGATTCGCAACATCGCTTACATCAACAACAGTGAAAGGCAATCCAGCAGGAACTTCATCACACATGTATAAATACTGGTGATCTTTTGACAAAACGGAACTATGATTGTAACGACTCGATGAAAAATTAGTGAGTGAACCAAGCTCTGTAAAATGGTTGGCGATTGAATCATAATGAAAAATAAAAAGTCCGGAATATCCGCAGCTCGCATACACCGTATCATTGACTACAAACATATCATGAACTTGACTGATAGAGGAAAAGTCACTATCCAATCTTTTGATCAGCACTGGTAAAGCGGGATTATTGAGAGAATAAACATTCATACTTGAATAGTTTGCTCCCGCAGTTACCGAAGCGACGTACATTTTATTTCCATCGATTGTTAGAGTGTGTGAATGTGTAAAGATTGAATTACTATCGTAAATTATTGTTGCTGAATCTGGCAACGAACTTAGATCTGCAATTTGTAAACTATTAACACCGCCATCATCACTTATGATATATAAATAATTTCCATAAGTTTTATATTCATGCCAGATGCAGTCGGATTGACGATGAGGGATATAATCGGCCTGCACTAAACTTGTTGGATCTGTTACATCAATTATATACGTTCCTGCGGTTGAGCCAATAATTCCATATTCTTTTTGGTCAGCTGGATTTACCCATCCCCAGCACGATTGATAACGAATTTGATATACTGGTTCTGCTACAACGGCGGGGTCATTGAATTGACCAAGTAGAGAAATATTTTGATGTGCAAACTGGCTATATGAAAAGTTGGTCAGCAGGATTAAGAATACGATGGGAATAATTTTTTTCATGTTAGGGGTTTGATATAAGTTCTTTTATAATGGCAGTCATTTTAAATTCTGAAGCTTTCGCAACTTCAAGAACCTCGTCGAGTGTTATTTTTTTTAAATCATCAAACCCTCCAAGATCTGTAACAATGGATATTGCAAAACAAGGGATTCCTGCGTGTCTGCCTACGATAACTTCGGGCACAGTTGACATTACTACGATGTCAGCTCCAAGTGTTTTTAAATATCTATACTCTGCTGGAGTTTCAAAGCAGGGGCCACTAACTGCTACATATACACCAATATGATTTCGATAACCGAATTTGTCGGCAATCGTTTTTGCCTTGCAAATCATTTCAAGGTCGTATGGTTCGCTCATATCAGGAAAGCGCGGTCCAAGTTCATCGTAATTCATTCCTATGAGCGGGTTTGAAGGAAGCAAGTTGATGTGATCATTGATGATAACTAAATCTCCTACTTGATATTTCGGGTTCATACCTCCACTGGCATTACTAAGGATTAATTTTTTTATACCTAATGCAATCATTACTCTGATAGGAAAAGTAATTTCTTGCATGGAATAACCTTCATAATAATGAAATCTGCCTTGCATAGCAATGACATTTTTACCACCTAGCGTCCCTAACAATAATTTTCCTTCATGACCTTTGACAGATGAAGTTGGGAAAGAAGGAATAGTTGAATAGTCGAGTGAGTGAGAAATTTTCATTTCATTTACTAATCCACCTAGCCCAGTTCCCAATACAATTCCATATTCAGGAAAAGCTTTGGTTGCGTTAAAAATAAATTCCTTCGTCTCCTCAATTTTTTGTAACATAATTTAAAATTTCTTGATTGAATTTTTCTTCCTCATGATGTATGTAAACTCGAATAGGCAAATAGAAAATGGGGAGCTTTTGAATAGCCGGATCTAAATTTGGATTTCTTAAACGCATAGCATCTTTCTCAGTAGTTACAATAATTTTACTTTGATTCGCTATGTTGTTAAATTTTTCATTTATTTTCTCAATGTCTTTCGATGAAAATTCATGGTGATCTGGGAAAATCAAACTTTCTAATTTATCTGTATGTCTTCTTAAATATTCAATAAGGCCAGAAGGATTTGCAATTCCTGTTACAAGTAAAATTGTAAATCTTTTTTCCAAATAATAACTTGCTCCCATTAACATTTGACTTTGTGTGCCAAATACTTTATTAAATTCTCCATATTTCAAAAAAGAAAAATATAAATTTTGATGTTCATCAGGATTAATTTCATCTCTGATTCTTTTTTTTTCAATAGGGACAAGAATGGAAGGTGATTTAGTGACGATGATAATATCTGCTCTCTTTTTTGAAGAAACAGGTTCTCTTAAATTTCCTGCGGGCAATAAAAAGTCTTGTTTGAAAACTTGGTCATATTCAATCAACAAAATATTTAATCCTGGCGAAACATACCGATGTTGATAGGCATCATCTAATAAAATAACTTGAGGACGATGCACCTTATTCATTAAGTTTTCAATAGCATCAACTCTCCTTTCTGCAACTGATACAATGATATCATCAAATTTTGAAAAGTACTGCATTGGTTCATCACCAATTTCGTGAGCGTCTGAGCTTTTATTTGCCAAAATAAACCCAGTTGTGGATCTACCATAACCACGACTTACCGTTGCAATTTTGTATGACTTCCTCAAAAGTCGAATTAAATATTCAGTATGTGGAGTTTTACCTGTTCCTCCCGTTGTTAAGTTCCCAATGGAAATAATAGGTAGGTTGAATGATTTCGATTTTAAAATATTTCGATCAAAAAGAAAATTCCGTAGTCTCACCACTAATCCATAGATCGGGGAAAAAGGTAGTAATAGTTTTCGCCAGTTCTGCACCGTTGCAAATTACAAAAAATACGTTGTTTCACTAAAAAGTATTCAAGCTCTTTCAGGAAGAATTTATTCAATGATTGTTTTTTTGTAGTATTGAGGATTGAAAGCCAAAAAATGACGACAATAAAAGATATAACGAATTATTTAGAAACAATTGCGCCGCTATCCCTTCAAGAATCTTATGATAATTGTGGATTAATAGTTGGCGATGCTCAGAAAGAAGTTACAGGAATTTTAATCAGTTTAGATAGTACAGAAGAGGTTGTATTAGAGGCAAAGAAAAACGGATGTAATTTGATTATCGCACATCATCCGATTATTTTTTCGGGATTAAAAAAGTTAAATGGCTCCACGTACATAGAAAGAACTGTTATATCAGCTATTAAAAATGACATAGGGATTTATGCCGCGCATACCAATATGGATAACATTTTAATGGGAGTAAATAAAGTTATTGCCGATAAATTGGGACTGATAAATACCAAGATACTTTCACCCAAAATGGATTTGCTTAGGAAGTTATCTGTCATCTGTCCAATTTCACATTCAGATAAGCTTCGACAAGCACTGTTCGACGCTGGAGGTGGTGAAATAGGCAACTATGATAACTGTAGTTTCAATGTTGAAGGAACAGGAACTTTTAGGCCTCTGAAAGGCGCCAATCCAACAACTGGAGTAATTGGTAAAGTAGAGTCTAGCAAGGAAATTAGAATCGAAATCATCTTTGAAAAATTCAAGAAGTCACACATTTTAAAAGCGTTGTTCGATAATCACCCGTATGAGGAAATTGCCTATGATATCTTTCCTCTTGAAAATATCTATCAAAATATAGGAAGCGGGATGATCGGAGAATTGGATCATGAAATGGATGAAATGACCTTTTTAAAGCATCTTAAAATGGTCATGGGAGTTGGGGTTTTAAAATACACAGCGCTGTTAGGTAAAAAAGTTAAGAGAATAGCGTTATGTGGTGGGTCAGGGAGCTTTTTATTGAATGATGCTATAAACGCTGATGCTCAAATGTTTATAACTTCTGATTTCAAATACCACCAGTTTTTTGATGCTGAAAAAAAGGTAGTCATTGTCGATATCGGACATTTTGAAAGTGAACAGTACACAATGGAGCTATTTAAGTCGTTAATTTTGAAAAATTTTTCTAAATTTGCCGTCCGTTTAACAGAAGTA
Organism: Bacteroidota bacterium; assembly: GCA_031361545.1. GTDB lineage: Bacteria > Bacteroidota > Bacteroidia > AKYH767-A > 2013-40CM-41-45 > JADKIH01. The sequence continues at coordinate 14,338 of JANLRG010000251.1, read as the reverse complement.
AAGACTAATCCGGTAAATTACTTGTAACAATGATTAGAAATTGCTTTGTAAAGTTGACGATGAAACATTTCTAAACTGAATATTTATAAAAGAAAAATAACGTGAGCTTATCAAAAATTGCCAAAGTAAAGATCAAACAAAAAGAGCAGGTTGCTTTCAAACCTCGTAAAATTGAAAAGATCATTGACGTAAATCGACTTGAAAAAAAGTTGGAAGAAATCATGGCATTGGATCACACAGAGTTTTCTGTTGAGGAGCGTTTAAAAGCTCTTTATGTGATGCAAGAAATTGATTCGAATATTGATAAGATCAGAACTATCCGTGGAGAATTACCAATGGAAGTTGCAGATCTTGAAGATGAAATCGTTGGATTAAACACCCGCATTGCAAATATTAAAGAGGAAATTGCTCACTTGGATGATCAAGTTAACAAGAAAAAACAAGGATCGAAAGATGCGAAAGAGCAAATTAAAAAATATGAATCTCAACAGGAGAAAGTAAAAAATAATCGCGAGTTTGATTCACTAAATAAAGAGATAGAATTTCAGAACTTAGAGATTCAACTTGCAGAAAAGAGATCAAAAGAATTTGTGTTTGAGGTAGCCAACAAGAATATTATTCTTGAAGAAACACAAAATGTTTTAAATGATAGAGAATCTGTTTTAAAAATGAAACATGCAGAGCTTACAACAATCATTGAGGAGACACAAAAGGAAGAAGATGCTTTAATGAAAATAGCAGTGAAGGCTAGGACAATTGTAGATGAGCGCCTTTTGACAGCTTATACTAGGGTTAGAAATAATTCTCGCAATGGTTTTGGGGTAGTAGCAATTCAACGTGATGCTTGCGGTGGATGTTTTAATAAAATCCCCCCTCAACGTCAGTTAGATATTCGTCAACACAAAAAAGTAATTGTTTGTGAACATTGTGGTCGTATATTAGTTGATCCAAGAATTGCTGGAGAAGAAGTAGAAGTCATCGAAGAATAATACTAAGTTATAAAATAATAAAAGGGATCACAAATGAATGTGTTCCCTTTTTTTATGAGCAAATATTTTTAATTTTGAAGTGTATGTCTAAAATGCCTGCCTCTTGTCATTTAACTCTTTTTTTTTGCTAATACTTTTTCTTTCTGGAAAAGCATCTGCTTACTATGAATTAAATCCAACGTTGCAATCTGCTTATTTGGCAACAATGAATTTAGACTTAGACAAGGCAGATAAACTTTTGGGAAAGGAGCAAATTGAAAAACCCGGAAATGATCTGACGGCAGTTTATCGCATTAATATTTTTTTTTTAAAAGCCTTTATTTCGGAGGAGGAAAATTCTTTTGAAGTGCTTAAAAGGCAATGTGATTTGACTCTAAAACATCTAGACAAAACCGACGACAATTTTTTTTCACCTTGGCACTCTTATGCAAAAGCAGAAATAATGATGCAGGAAGCTATGGTGAAAGTGAAATTTAGAGAATATGTATCTGCTGCAGTTGAAATTAGAAAAGCTTATCGGCTCATTGAAAAAAATAAAATAAGATTTCCTGATTTTGTATTGAATAAAAAATTAGCTGCACTTTTAGAAGTTATCGTCGGTAGTGTTCCTCGAGAATATCAATGGTTGACAGAGATAGCTGGAATGGAAGGGTCGGCAGCAGTTGGTACTCGAGAATTAACAGATCTCTTGACTGCTGTGAAGGGCAATCAATATTATTGTTACAGGGAGGAAATACTTTTTTATTTGACAACCATATTGACTTCTTTTAATTCAAAAGATGAGGCGCTGCAAAATTGTTTAGATGAATTAAGTACCTATAATGAACAAAGTCCGCTTATGAGATATTGTTCTTCTTCAATATTAATAAAATTAGGAAGAAATGAAGAAGCTATTTCATTGCTTAAAAACCCCGAATCATATTTTAATTCATTCCCTTTTTATTTTATGTATTACAAATTAGCTTTATGTAAAATGAGAAAATTAGATTTTTCAGCGACTCAGGATTTCCTCTCTTTTGTTAATAGTTACAAAGGCAAAAATTATATTAAATCTAGTTATCAGAAATTGTCATGGATAGAATTATTAAATAATAATTCGAGCGGAGCAGAATTTTACACTGCCAAGTGCAAGTTGACCGGCGATGCTTTAATTGATGAAGACAAAGAAGCGCAAAGAGACGCGACTTCAAATCAAAAGATCAACAGCATACTTTTGAAGACACGACTTTTATTTGACGGCGGTTATTATTCAAAAGCACTTGCGGAATTGTCAAATAAATCAATTCAGAATTTTCCATTGTATAAAGATCAGCTTGAAGTGACTTATAGGTTAGCCAGGATTTATGAGGAAACGAACGAACTTGAGAAAGCAATAGACCTTTATCAAAAAACAATTAATAATGGGTCTTCAACGACATTTTATTTTCTGCAAATAGCGCTCTGCAATTAGGAATGATTTATGAAAACAAAAAAGATTTTCTCAAATCGGAAGAATATTATAAAAAATGTTTGTCAATGGGAACTCATGAATATCAAAACAGTCTTGATCAAAAGGCAAAAGCAGGTATTGACAGATTGAAATTTAGACAGGCACCGTAAATCCACAGCTTAATGAAACTTGAACTCCAAATTAAATAATTTTGAGGATGGATTAGAATCTAAATCCAAAAGTAACAGTGAAGTTGTGAGAGGATATATTTTGCTTTACTCCAGGAACATTTTCAAGTGCTAAAGTATAAGGTTGAAAAAATTGATTGCTCTGAGAATACAAGTATCCAAGATCAATTGAAAAATCTTCGTCTCGTATACCGATACCACCCGAGAAACTAATTTTACTGTAATCGCTTGTACTTAATATATAAGCATCACTTATTGGAGAAGTGGAATATGACATTCCTCCCCTAAAACTAATGTTGTCAAACTTCCATTCTGTTCCAACTTTAAAAGTATGACTTGCTTTGTATTTTCTTTCGATCAATTGATTGGTGTCAAAAAAGGATGAGTTAGTGGAAGAGAATCTGGCTGAACTGTAATCAGTCATTTCATAATCAAATCCAATTAACCCCATTTTGCCAAATACAAATCCTAAACTACCAATCGCTTTAAAAGGAGTTGTCATTTCATAATCAAAACTTCCATCCTTAGATTCAGAAGAAAAACTTTGTCCAGTAATAAAACTACTCTTCATTGTGTTTTTGTATTCATCATGCATGGAATACCAAGTTGGAGTATGAACTGCAAATCCAAATCTAAAATAGTCATTCGCTTTATAAATGAATCCAATTTTAAAATTGACACCACTGCCATTAGTTGTTACATTTTGTGTAAATCTGTAATTGTTCAATGTATCATCAATATGTGAGTTGGCCATCTCTTCATACACAGATTCTTCAGAATAACGAAGAGAACTTAGGCCTAAAGTTGCCCCCAAAAATAATTTGTTACTATAATTCCCCCCCAATGAGAAAATTGTTTCTCCTTTTGCTCCTCGGGTTTCAGAAGTTCTTCTTTGTGTTTCACCATACTCTGTGATTGCAGGTATATATTGAGTTAGAGAAGAAATATTGTCAGGGTTAATTAAATACGCAGCGTAGGCTTGATACTCATAAAAGTTATCAAGTTGAGTATAATCTTTCTTGCCAGCATTCTCTGCAAAATAATCAAGCAATGAATTAGTATAATTTTTCCCTTGATAACTTGTTTTGTTGTGATAATTATCGAGCCGATTATAACCAAATCCGAAATTCCAACTTTTCCATCCACTGCTTGTTTCATCTTTCGAAAGTTTTTGAGTGAAGATTAATCCAGCATTCCCAAAATTAAAATTGAATTTATTTTCGCTGCTATTATTTCCTAGGAAAGTTGAATTTGATGTCCCAGCAAAAACGGAGGGGGTAAATGTTATTTCTGAACGTCTGTATATTCCGATTCCTGCAGGGTTTGTAGAGAGGCTTGAAAAATCTCCACCTAAGGCACCAAAAGCTCCAGACATTGCAGTGAATCGTGCAGTTCCAGTAATGGTCGTTCCTGAATATCTAAAGGCATCAGCATCTGTTTGTCCATAAATGTTAAAAGTTGAAATCAAAGACGCAGTAAAAAACAGAATGAATTGGAATTTCTTTTTCATAGAATATTTATTTGTAAAAAAGGCCCGCATGTAATAAGTTCTCTCTGATTCATGCGGGCCCAACACTACTAATTATTATTACCTTCTTCGTCCTCCTCCGCTATTCCCATTTCCATTACCAGATCTAGAAGGTGAGGGACTAGAATTGCTAGGTTGTGAACGTTGTGGAGCACTTTCTTGTCTGAATTGTTTAGGTTCATTTCTAGGTTGAAAAATGGGAGTTCTATTTTCTTGACGCGGCTGTTCATAATTTTGTTGACGCGGTTGATCTTGTCTGGGCCTAGTCGTTTCGTTATTTTGAGATGGACGTGAGTTTGAATTATCATTATTATATCTCGGAGCAACATTATTGTCTTGTCTCGGAAGAGAAGGCGACGTATTCCGTGGGCTGGAGTTCATTTCCTGATTCGAATTGTTATTGAAACGAGTACCTTCCTGATTCTGATTTGAGTTATTATTTCTTGGTGCTGGTGTAAATTCAGGTCGGGTATTCGGCTGACTCCTTGGGCTCGATGGAATTTGTTCGTTCGATCGAGGGTTGACATTTATTTCTCCATTGTCATTTCTTGGCGTTGGAACAACATCAGGTCTTGAGTTATTATTTTTGGGTGTATTGTTCAACTCTTGAGAAGGGTTACTTCTTGGGGTTACTACATTCACCTTCGGGTTAACCGTTGGTGGCGTTCTGCCTTCCGAACCAGTGCTGTGTTGTTGAATTTGATTGTTTGTTGGATTGTTCTGAATGAGTCCTCTGTCGTTAAGGTTTTTTCCGCCAACTGAATTTGGATTTGATTCAGGTCTTGATTGAACATTGTCTTTAGAATGCGCATTCATTTCTTGTCCATTACCATTTCCTTGAAGTGAACCTGGTCTTGCGTTAGTCACATCTCTCGGATTATTTCCATTGTTTGTTGGAATTGAATTTCCTCGACTACCACCTATTGAAGTAGGCACCACTGGAATTTTACCATTAGTAACAGCTTGTTCATATTTCTGACCTAAAGTACCTGTTGAAGTTCGTCCTCCCCCACGTGGAGAATTGTCGCCAAGTGAACCTCTTGGTCCATAATAGTGACTGTTATTGTCGTAGGAGTTGTAATAATAAGGGTTAGAGTTTCCGGCATAATAACCATTATTATAACCACCATAGTAGCCATTGTAATAACCATCATTGTATCCATTATAATAGCCATTTCCATAATATCCTGAATACCCGCCATAGTATCCTCCATAACAACCACTATTGTATCCCAAATAAGAATGCGGGTAATATCCATATCCATTCGAAAATCCTCCATAACAGAATGGTTGATAATAATAGTATGTTGGAGCCCACCAGTTGTAACCGAGATAGATACTTACCCCATAAGAAGCAGGTGAATAATCGTACCAATAAGAGTTAGTATAAAAAGGATCGTAGTAATTGTATCCTATTGCCGGAGTATAAAAGCGGCGGATTCTTGATGAGTATTGGTAATCGTAATAGTCGTCGTAATAATTATTGGTTATGTAAGAATTTCCTTTGCCATCATAAGATTGCGAAGAATTGTTGAAGTCGTTAGAGTTTCCGTTTCCATTAGAATTAGGATCGGTATAGCCTTGATTTTGGTTGGTTGAATTTTGATCAGTGTTAGAATAAGTTGAATTATTCTGATCGTTATTATTATTTCCGCTACTATAAGTGTTAGCGGGTGCAGCTTGAGTGGCAGGGTAGGTTTGTTGATTAGCTGCTGAATTATCTTTGTTTGAGTAATAAACATCATCATTGGGCGTTGTTCCTGCATGGTAAGTAGATGTACACGCCGAAGCTGATAAGATGATTGCAATTCCAATGATTGATTTCAGATTTTTCATTTTGTTTTTCCTTTCTCTACAGTTGACTTATTTTGCTACTGCAATTTTAACCTCGCCTTTAAATTATTACTTTTGTTTCACCAAATTTACAAACACCGTACCAAATTCATATGAGTAAATCACTTCCCACCCGTTCTGAAAACTATTCCCAATGGTATGTTGACTTAGTCGCAAAAGCTGATTTAGCAGAAAATTCTGCTGTCCGTGGTTGTATGGTTATTAAGCCTTATGGTTACGCAATTTGGGAAAAAATGCAAGCAATTTTAGATAAAAGGTTCAAAGAAACTGGTCATTCAAACGCTTATTTCCCATTGTTTATACCTAAATCTTTTTTCGCTAAGGAAGCTTCTCACATAGAAGGCTTTGCTAAGGAGTGTGCCGTCGTCACCCATTACAGACTTAAAAACGATGGGCATGGTGGAATAATTGTAGATCCAGATGCTAAATTAGAAGAGGAGCTAATTGTAAGACCGACGTCAGAAACGATTATTTGGCACACCTACAAAGGTTGGATAGAATCCTATCGCGATCTTCCAATATTAGTCAATCAGTGGGCAAATGTTGTACGTTGGGAAATGCGAACTCGACTTTTTTTGAGAACTGCTGAGTTTCTCTGGCAAGAAGGACATACTGCTCATGCTACTTCTACAGAAGCGGTGGAAGAGACGAGAAAAATGCTAGATGTATATGCTGAGTTTGCCGAAGAAACATTGGCAATACCTGTTATTAAAGGATTGAAAACAGAAAATGAAAGGTTTGCCGGTGCTATAGATACTTATTGCATTGAGGCAATGATGCAAGATGGAAAAGCATTGCAAGCAGGAACCTCTCACTTTTTGGGACAAAATTTCGCTAAAGCATTCGATGTTAAATTCACCAATAAAGAAGGAAAACAAGAATTTGTTTGGGCCACTTCATGGGGAGTATCGACAAGATTAATGGGTGCTTTGATAATGGCTCACAGTGACGATGATGGACTAGTTCTTCCTCCTAAATTAGCACCCATTCAAGTGGTGATAGTTCCCATTTATAAAGGGGAAGACCAATTGAAAAGCATCACTCAGGTGGTTGATCCATTGATTGCCGAATTAAAACAAAAAAATATTTCTGTAAAATTTGATAGTCGAGACACGCATAAGCCAGGATGGAAATTTGCAGAATATGAATTGAAAGGAGTGCCTATAAGAATTGCTATTGGTCCAAGAGACCTAGAAAATGGGACGGTAGAAGTTGCAAGACGCGACACTAAAGAAAAGTCTGTTATGCAACTCACTGATCTTTCACTGAAGATAGAAGATCTCTTGGACCAAATCCAAGATAACATTTACAGACGTGCATTTGACTTTAGAGAGAACAATACTTTCAAAGTTGATTCGTACGATGAGTTTAAGAAAAAATTGGATGAAGGAGGTTTTCTTTTAGCGCATTGGGATGGAACATCAGAAACTGAAAATAAAATTAAGGAAGAAACGAAAGCGACTATTCGATGCATTCCATTAGATGCACCAGAAGAGAAAGGGAAATGCATTTACTCGGGAAACCCATCAAGCAAGAGAGTAATCTTTGCAAGAGCATACTAATATATAAAATGGCTGAAATTAGTAAAGAAGGAATTGTTCAATTGTTGAGTCAGAAAGTTGTGATGAAACAAGTAGTTAGTCAAAAGACAAAAGATGTTTTTTCGATGCTGCGTATTCTTCTTTCTGATTTCACCAAAGAATTGACAGACATCACTAAAAATCTCAAAGAAGATGCGAGAGTGTCTTACAAGGAAAATGGGGAATTTGAAGTTGAGTTTACTCTCGCTGATGAGACTTTACTTTTTGTAATGCACTCAAATATTTTTACGTTTGATAGCTCACACGAAATATGGAAATCAGCCTATATAAAAGAAGACAAAGATCGGGCTTTTTGTGGTAAAATATTTATCTATAATTTCCTTTCAGATAGTTTCAAATATAATCGGACAAATGATATTGGATATTTAATCGGAAGAATTTTTATCAATAAAGAAAATCATTTTTTTGTGGAAGGCAAAAAGCAAATAGGAAGGCTTTATAGCGATTTTTTTTTAACCGAAATCAATGAAAAAATGTTGTTGCAAATTATTGAAGCAACCATTATTTATTCTTTAGAATTTGATCCATTCACAACTCCTTTTACGATGAATAATGAAATTAGAGTTGGTGAAGTTTTGGATGCAAGCCTACAATCTCGAATCGCAACAGGAAAAAGACTTGGTTTTAAATTTATGAACGACACAGATAGTCCGCAATAAAAAATCTCAATCTGTCGTGAGTGTTGATATTTCAAAATCCCCAATATTTATTAATCGGTCTTTATACAATCCGCCAATTGTTTTCTTGAAAATCTTTTTACTCATTTTTAATAAAGAATAGATTTCTTCAGCTGGACTCTTATGACCAAGCTCTAATCTTCCGTCATTATTTTTTAGATAATTTAAGATAACATATTTGCTATCTTCTACATGTTCATAGCCTTTAGGTTGTAATCTCAAATCTATTTTCCCGTCTTCTCTAATTGTTTTGATATAACCACGACGTCTTTCGCCTATTTTTAAGTCACCAAAAATTTCATTTTTATAAATTAATCCTTCAGCCGAATTATTGATTATTGCTCTATAACCCATGTCAGTTCGTTCTGCAATCAACAGGCCTACTTCATCGTCTTCCTTTAAATTGTGGTCTTTAGAAATATATTTATTCCATTTCGTAGTTGCTGCAATTCTATTCGATTCGTCATCTATAAATACATAGAACAAATATTCTTTTCCAATTTTCAAATCCACTCTTTGTTCAGCATAAGGAACGAATAAGTCTTTTGCAATTCCCCAATCTAAAAATGCGCCATGGTGATTGATCTCTTTAACTTCCAAAAATGTGAAATCTCCAACAACAGCATTTGGATTAAGCGTAGTAGCAATTGGTCTGTTATCGTTGTCGAGGTAAACAAAAACCCTCATCTCGTCTCCTTCTTCAGGCATTTCATCAATGTACTTTTTAGGTAGTAAAACATCTTCCGCACCGTCTGTTAAATAGACTCCTATCATTGCTTTTGATTTAACCTTTAGCTCATTGTACTGTCCAATTTCCATTCTATTTTAATTTGATTGCTAAGGTAGGCATTTAAGGCGATATCGTCTTTTTTGTCGAGTCGTTTCATGATGTTCTAGAAGATTATATAGCAAACGGATACCTTATGATCCGTTTACTTTTGTTATTTTCGCAGCTATTAAAATTTGAATCTAAATGGAATTACAAAAAGAGATATCCAAACGGAGAACATTTGCAATTATCTCTCACCCCGATGCTGGAAAAACCACCCTCACTGAGAAATTTTTACTTTTTGGAGGGGCAATAAATACGGCTGGAGCAGTTAAGAGCAATAAGATTAGGAAATCGGCCACTTCTGATTTTATGGAAATAGAAAAGCAAAGAGGAATTTCTGTTGCTACTTCCGTTATGGGCTTCGACTATGCAGGTAAAAGAGTAAATATATTAGATACCCCCGGTCACAAAGATTTCGCTGAAGACACCTATCGAACTTTAACGGCAGTTGATTCAGTAATCTTAGTAGTTGATTGTATCAAAGGAGTTGAGGAGCAGACAGAGAAATTGATGGCGGTTTGTCGAATGAGAAGTACACCTGTAATTATTTTCATCAATAAAATGGATAGAGAAGGGAAAGATCCATTTGACTTGTTAGATGAGCTACAAGATAAATTGAAGATACACGTTCGACCATTGACATGGCCTATTAGTCAGGGTGAAACTTTTCAAGGTGTTTACAATATGTATCATAAGGAATTGAATTTATTCGATGCAAATAAGACGGGCATTTCAGAAAATAAAGCAAAGATTGTTGAATTGGAGGATCCTTCATTAGATAAATTTATTGGCAAGCAGTATTCAGATAAATTAAGAGAAGATATTCATTTGGTGCAAGGACTTTTTGAGCCTTTCGATCGAGAACTTTATAGAGAAGGATTAATTGCGCCTGTTTTTTTTGGTAGTGCAATCAATAATTTTGGTGTACTCGAATTGTTGCAAACATTTTTAGATATAGCACCTGAGCCTGCTTCCAGAGAAGCTGAAGAAAGAGTGGTAAAAGCAGAGGAGCCAAAATTTTCTGGATTTGTTTTTAAAATCCATGCTAACTTAGATCCGAATCATAGAGATAGAATTGCATTTCTTCGAATATGTTCCGGGAAGTTTGAAAGAAATAAATTTTATTATCATACACGGAATGACAAGAAAGTAAGGTTTAATAATCCAACATCTTTCATGGCAAATGAGAAGACACTTATTGAAGAAGCTTTTCCTGGTGATGTAATTGGTTTGTTCGACAATGGAATATTTAAAATAGGCGACACTCTTTCAGAAGGTGAAATGCTACATTACAAAGGCATTCCAAGTTTTTCTCCTGAAATTTTTAAAGAAGTTGAGAACAGAGATCCTTTCAAAGCGAAGCAATTGGAAAAAGGAATTCAACAATTGACTGAAGAAGGGGTTGCACAATTATTTACGCAGCAACCGGGAAATAGAAAAATTGTCGGTACCGTGGGAGAACTTCAATTCGACGTAATCAAGTTTAGATTAGAACATGAATACGGAGCAAAATGTGATTTTAGACCAATGAACTTTAGCAAAGCCTATTGGATTACTGGTGATACACAGGCTCAACTAGACCAATTTATCAGCAATAGAAATAGTGCTATTGCTTATGACAAAGAAGAAAATCCAGTTTACTTTTCAGAAAGTGAATGGATGTTGAAAATGATAAAAAATAGTTTCAATGCAATTCATTTTCATACGACCAGTGAATTCAATAATGCAAAAACTGAAGTTGTTTGAGAATAATTTATTGGATAATTTACTTTTAGATTCAACTATAATTCATAAATGATATTTCGCGAAGCACTTCTTACCGACATCGATCAAATTAGGGTAGTGCGATTTTCGGTTAAAGAAAATCAATTGTCAAATCCGGAATTGGTTACTGAAACAGACTGCGAAAGGTATTTGACTGAACTTGGCAAAGGATGGGTGTGTGAATTCGATGGAACCATTGTCGGATTTTCTATAGTAGATTTAATCAATAATAATATTTGGGCTTTGTTTGTAATGCCAGAACATGAAGCAAACGGAATAGGAAAAAAATTACATTCATTGATGTTGAATTGGTATTTTAATCAATCAGAAAAAACAGTTTGGTTAGGAACTTCTCCAAATACAAGAGCAGAAAATTTTTATCGTATGCAAGGTTGGATAGAGGTTGGTATGCATGGATCGAAAGAAATAAAATTTGAAATGGCAAAATCAATTTGGCTGAGAAGTTAATAGCTAAATAATTAATTAATCAAGTATATCATAATGAAAGATAAACAGCTTCAATTAATCAACGAGCAAACTTCACCTTTGTTTCGCATCATGTCTGTCTATAATGCGGAGGAACCTAATCGTCGTCATTTTGAAAATAACATTTGTGCTTTTCATATAGGTAATGGATATATTTTATCAGTTGCTCACAATTTAAGGGGAGTTGCATCTTTGTTAAAATCAATTGATGAAAATTTGTATCAGTCTGAAATATTTTCAAAGTTAAACTCGGCCCAGCAGCAAATGTTTGACAATTATTATCCACTGGATAGTTCAACAAATAAAAGATATGAAAAGCTGATGAGTCAAAGTGATATGTCTATTGTAAAAGAAATATTACGGCAGATCAGCTATGATTTAAGATGGATTACTTTAATGGAAAAGAAAGTGTGTACTCCCTATTTAATAATTCAATTCAATGATCCATTATTTTTTCAGGATGAGATTTTGACTTCTCAATTTGAAAAGTCAATGCAAATGTTTGAGCCCTCCATCAATAAGCATACTTTTTTGCTGGAGACAAAATTGGTTGAAGCTTTTTATTCATCGGATATCGCACTATATAAAATTGAAAACATTAGTAAAGCAGTGATTGATCGACTTCCAAAATTGGAGATTGATTTTTCGGTATTTGACGATTCTTTTTCTAATCTGTATTGTCTGCAAAGTTCAACCGCCAATGAAATTGGGAGAATGCTGAATAAGGCTCAGATAGAAGGCTATTTGGAGCATTTTAATGTTTTTGCTGATAGCATTAGTGGAAATTATATTATTGATGGATTTAGATATTTAATAAAAGGTTATTTCAGATTTGGTTCTTCCGGAGCTCCTTATGTTTTTTACGATGAAAAAACAGCTTCATTCAAAGTGAATGCCATTCAAAGTGAGGCCTGCCCAATTCAACTTTCAATCGACAACAAACGGGATGGAAATTTTCAATACATCAATGCAATTGCTTCTCCTTTGAAAGTTGTAGAAGAAGAAATTAAAAAACACATGTTGTCAACTTAAATCAATACAATAATGTAACATCCTTTCAAATGAATAAATCGTTTTATTTAGCGGATGATTGTTTTTTGTAAGACCCAATTGAACATTGTAAGTTTAAGGGTTTTTTCTAGCTTTGTCCTCTTAAAAATAATTGATGTTATTGTAAAACAAATCAATATTTGACTGTTAAATACCCATTTGGGGATAAAAAAGAATGACACCAGAAGAGATAAATAAAACGATTGAGATACCAGAATGGGATACTTATTCCGCTGTAAAAAAAGAAGAGGCTAAGTTTATTTACGACTTTATAATCAAAAATAAAATCAAAAAAACTTTGGAGATTGGTTTTGCTTTCGCTAGATCAGCCTCGCATATCATGGCTGCAACGGAACAGGGTCATATAGCCTGTGATCCTTTTCAGACAAACTATGGCGAAATGGGTTTGAAGAATATTGAAAGGCTAAAGTTGTCAGATAAGTTAGATTTTCATCCTGATTTTTCGCACAATGTTCTTCCGAAATTGCATGCTGAAAATCGAAAGTTTGAATTTATATTTATTGATGGTGATCATAAGTTTGATGGCATCCTAGTTGATTTTTACTATGCAGATTTATTGCTTGAAGAAAATGGATATGTATTAATGCACGATACATGGATGCGAGCAACTCGTCTTGTGGAGAAATTTGTAAAGACTAATAAAAATAACTATCAATATATTTCAACACCGCTTAGGAATTTTTCATTGTTTCAGAAAACCTCTGTGGATAATCGTGATGGAATGTATTTCAAAGAATTTTATACTTTCAAATCGATTGTCACTAATTCTATGATTAGTTGGATGACGAATGGCAAAATGACATTTCCCAAAAAAGTTCTTTTCAAAATAAAAGAGCTCGTTAAGTAATATTAAATTTGAAAGAAAATGAAAACCTTTTTTTCAATTTTTAAGTATTGTTGTTTCTGAAATAATTTTAAATTGCTTTTATAAAATAAATTTTCTAAAAATGAGAAGTGAAGCTGAAACAGTTGCTGAATACTTAGAGAGCCTTTCTGCAGAACGAAAAGAAGTTGTTTCAAAGTTACGTCAGGTGGTTCGTAAAAATTTACCAAAAGGGTTTGAGGAAGTGATTGGATATGGCATGATTGGCTATGTCGTTCCCTTTAAACTATATCCACAAGGGTATCATTGCAATCCAAAAGATCCGTTACCATTTATGAATATAGCATCACAAAAAAATTTCGTAGCAGTATATCACATGGGAATTTATGCTGATGAAAAACTGTCAAAATGGTTTCAAGGCGAATATTCTAAATTAGATGTTGGTAAATTGGATATGGGGAAATCTTGTATTCGATTTAAGAAAATGGAACAGATCCCGTATCAATTAATAGGTGAGCTATCTTCTAAAATAACTCCAAGTGATTGGATAGTTAAGTATGAAAGTGCTTTTAGGAAAACTGGAAAATGAGATCAAGTAAAAATTAAATTATTTAACATTTGAATTCTTGATTGGTTTTTAAAGTTAGCTACCTAATACTCCAACAATAGTTTTCTAATTCGTTTTAAATATCCGATAATTTTCAAATAGGAAAATTGTTGCAAACCATGAAAGTGGTATTTTATTTTATTTTTTTTCGTAATATGGAATTTAAAAAGTCAAAAGCACTTGCATAAATTACGGATTCCTAAGTGGAGATAGATTTATTTTCTTTTAAGCTGATGTTCGATCCATTTAGAAAACACTATTATCTTTTGATTGATATAATTTTTATAGTTGGATATTAAACTTAGTAAAATACAAGTGAATCTTTAATCAAGAGGATTGTAACCGCAATGAATCGATAAAAATCGAATTGATAGGTTTGATAATGCCCAGGTCGGCCAGGCGGTAAGTCGGGTCGTCTTGGGCACATTGCATCATGGCGGCGCATGATAGAAGGTACTGATCGCCAATGCGACCGCCATCGCCTCTTGA
>JANLRG010000240.1:0-1509 GCA_031361545.1 Bacteroidota bacterium | reverse complement strand
TCAAACAAGCGGTCTTTGGCTTTTTTGTTGAAACGCTCCGTATTGAGAGCATCCATTTTGAGTTGTGCCAAATCGCGTAATTCTATCGTTGTCCAAGGTACTTTCTGAACGTGGAGTATGTTTTTGCGAATCTCTTCAGCTTGTTCCTGTTTGCCTTGCATTTCAAGCTTTCGAGCTTCGCGTTGCCATTCTTCAAGCGATGATTGTTGTTCTTTCATGCCCACTTGTTGCTGAAATTGGGTCAAATCCAACAATTCGAGCAACTCATGTTTTTTATTTTTTTCAATGACATACAAATTTTTTACGGCGCGGGTAATTGCTACGTAGAGCGAATTGACATAAAATTTATAGACCTCTAAGTCTTTATCCGTCTTGTCTTTCGCGCGGGCATAAGCGATTTCCGTTGATTTCAAAGCATCTTTAGATACCCCCTCAGTCAAAACCCGAAATTCACGGTCGTTTCCCGAAATAATATTCCACAAAATAATGTTTTCATACTCTAAACCCTTTGCCTCTTGAACTGAAAACAACAAAGGCGTTTGAAAAAATTTCCGTGCTTCCGCTTTGTCTTCATCCCGCATGACGAGGACAGCAAATTTGGTGGAGCGTTTAGTTTTTTGATTAAAATCCTGCTTCACTTTTGGGGTGTCTTCATAAAATTCAACCGCCCCTTGATGTGCTGAATTGGGCTGCACCAAATAGGTGCTTTCCTTGTCAATCGACCCAAAACGAGCATTTTTTACCAATAATAATTGATTGGCAATATGCGTCACTTCGGGCGTGTTGCGATAATTAGTTGCTAAAATGCGGATAATATCGCCTTTCAAATCCTGATGATAAAACATGGTTTTGATGTTCGACCAAGAGAAAAAATTGGGATGTACTATTTGATTGGAGTCGCCGCACAGCAGAAAATTGGTCGGCAAATGCAATGATTTGAGAATTAAATACAACTGCACATTTGTAATATCCTGCACTTCATCCACGACGACAAAATCGTATTTTTTAGGCACTTTTGCTAAGCGTTCGTAGGAAACAAGGTTAGAGTCGTAGAAATTATTTTCTTTTAAAAAGTCTAAATATTTTAAAAAAAGACCGTAGAGTTGTTCGCGTTCTTCGATATTGAATACCGAACGGCGAATACCGAGATTCAAATATTCATCGCGGGTCAAATAAGGTTTATCAATTATTGAACCCGTAATAACGCCTTTAAATTCTTCAAAAATCTTATGGCTATCGCGTATTTTCAAGCCTTGCTGATGCCGCCAAATCCACGATACAAAATCACGATAAGTCACTTCGCGCCCTTGCGGAATATGGATGGTTTGGACGTATTCATGGAAAGATAAAAAGTCAATTTCCTGTTTATCATTATCATAACCATTTGAATAGTAAAGATTGCGGGCATTTTCAACTAAAAAAGGCGACAAGGTGATGTATAAAATACTGCCGCGCAGGTGCTTAATTTTCTCCAATGTCAAAGCCGTTTTGCCGCTGCCTGCCGAGCCA
>JANLRG010000210.1:0-1904 GCA_031361545.1 Bacteroidota bacterium | reverse complement strand
AACTCTTTATAGGTTTCAATCCGGTTGTTTTTGTATTCAAAACGGCGTTTACCTTTTTGTGCCAAACCGAGAAGCGTATTGATGGTATTCAAATCACGCCAGCCAAAGGGTGCTTCCTCCATTTTTTTGACAATATCATCTAAGCTACATCCTTTGCCGAGAAGCATGATTTTACTTTCGAGTTCTATTTCCGCCGAATTGGGTTCAGAAACAGTTGTTTGTTGCTTGTTTTGTGCATTTTTCAATAAATCTGCACTGCTCAAAACCACTTTACTGGCTAAGGCATTTTTGTTATAAACCTCCGATAAGAGTCGCTCAACAGCTTCATCAAAACGAGTAGAAGGGTTTTGACCATTGAGTTCAGAAGGCATGACGACACGTTGCGCGATGATAAAAGGTGTTTCTGCTAAGTTGGCTTCAAAATGTTTGCGAAGTTTTTGAATGAGGGTTTCATTGTCGCGCCCGAAAACGTCAATTGTATCTTTTCTTGAACCCGAGCTACTTCTGTTATTGGCGATATATTTTGCTGTTTTGGCGTATCGGGTAACGTCTTTTTTGAAAGATTCATCACTATTGAACCATTCACTAATACAGATAACAAGTTTGTTTCGTGCAGTGTCATGCGCCTGATTTTGGATTGGCGTATTGCTATATACTGAAAATAGAATATCGAAATCACCTTTTCCGCCGTAGTTTTTATTGTCAACAGCAACACCTGCCTTAAATGTATTATTGCCAAAATTGAATTTATAGTCCTTTTTGAAAATTTTACTGATGATTTCATCGTACATGAAGTCCAATCTTTCGGGCATACTGATACCCTCATTGTCAATCAGGTTGGCGACTTCGATTTCATCTTCCTTGAAAAAGCGATAAACACCTTCCAATTCTTGAATGATTTTTTGTTCAATCAACTCGGTCAGCACATTTCTAACCTGTGATTCGAGGTCTTTTTTGCTTTGATTCAGATTTTCAATCAACAAGACGGCAATGTTTTGAAGCGTTGCAGAAAACTGTTTTTGCAAAACTTCACTGATATTAGAAATCATGAACAAGGCGTTCACCACACGTTTTGAAAATTCAGGGCTTTCTTTTTTAAAGTCAATTCGATACGCTCGATTGACCAAATTGGAAGCATAGTGAATGAGGTCTTTTTTGAAATTGTCATTGAAAAACTGGTCAAAAGGCACAAAATAACCTACCTGTTTGTCTTTAACTTCTTTGGCTGTATAATGCGTAATGCCGATGATAGAGCGTTCATTGTCTTTGACCCCTTCGCCTACATATTTGGCTTGACTGAATGCAGAAAAGACATCAGAGATGAGTTGAAACTGATAAGGCACAAAAGGGTATGTTTCGATAAAATCTACTTCTGTTGAATAGTTTTTGTATAAATCATGGAAGCCAGAGAATTGATTTTCTATGGCGGCTTTGTGTTGTTTATAAAAATCCTTCAAATCCGCTTTACTATCTGAGTTTTTTTCCAAAAGCCGTATTTTCGTGATGTGTGCGGCATCCTGACTTTCAAGGGAAATACGGGTATCAAAACGCCCGAGAATTTTGCCAAAATCTTCTTTTTTATCATCGGAACGTTCAACGACGTTGCCCAAGTCCTGTTGAGCGGTACAGACAATCCATATTTTGCTGTGGCAACTTGTACCGATACCTTCGACGATGGTTTGAAGGTTCAACAAAAGGCTTGTGTTATAGCCAATGTATTGACTGACTTCATCAATGAGAAAAACTAACCGATAATTGTCTGGTTTTTCCTTTAAAAACTCAATAAACTCGTTGATAAGGTCTTCAATACGAAAGTCTTGTAGCTGATTACCAATGACTGTTGCCAACGTTTTTTTATCTAATTTGGGTTCAAGAGACTGGGCAATGTCCAAAACCTTATCGAG
>JANLRG010000206.1:0-1022 GCA_031361545.1 Bacteroidota bacterium | reverse complement strand
GTAAATGATTTTTGTAATTCCGACCCTTTTACCGTCGAAATGGCACTCGTCACCATCCAAGAGGGTTGCACACCATAGCCAATAGGTGTTTTGGTTTGTAATTGATTTAAGACCGTGATGACACTGTCTTTTTCACTTGTTTGCTGCGCTGACAATCCTGTGCAAAGCAGAAGAAACAAGGACAATATTTTATATATTTTCAGCTTCATACAATTTAGCTTGTTTAGTTTTTTTAGAAAAATAGTGGGTTGGAACGCTTTATCTGTCGAAATACTGAGGGGGGTGATGAGATTTACGAAATCTTAAAGATTTCGCAAATCTGCCCTTTCCTGTCGCCCTACCCTCTTTAATATCCTGGATTTTGAACCAAATACCCTTTCAACACTTCGTTTTGTGAAAATGGATTGAAGTACATGCGTTGTAAAAAAGTACGGGTTTCAAAGACGTATGGGAGGTAGCTGTATTCGGTGGTCGTACCGATTTTAGTGATTTTGATACCGTACATTGCCCCTTTCATAACGCCTTCATTTTCAGCGATTTTCCAACGTCTGATGTCCCAAAAACGGTGGTCTTCAAAAGCCAATTCAATATCACGTTCATTTTGTACACGCAATCTGAATTGCTCTTTTGTCAAACCCGTCGGCAAATTCGGCATACCTGAACGGTTGCGAATCGTGTTGACAGCCGTATAAGCGGCAGCGACAGGACCTTGTGCTTCGTTGAGGGCTTCGGCATAATTGAGATGTGCCTCTGCCAAACGGAAAAGAATATCGTTGGGTGTTGCGCTACTTGTTGTGGAAAGAATGTCGGGAATGAGTTTTTTCATCCATGCACCCCCGACACAACCGGCGGCTTGTGCGCCTCCCGTAGCAGTCGCTAAAATAGGAATGTCTTTGTTCCAATATGAGCCGTTATAAGCCACCGTTTGAGCAAAACGATTGTCTAATTGAGTGTATTTGAGGTTCAAATCATTGCCACCCGCGGGGTCCCAAGTTTGCGGCGTACCGTCTTTTTTCTCATAT
>JANLRG010000127.1:0-1054 GCA_031361545.1 Bacteroidota bacterium | reverse complement strand
CACATGACACCCTTAGAGTTGATTTTAACCGCTTTAGGAGAAGAAGTTACAAGAACAATTGCCATTAAGCAAGATGCACTTGGTTTTAATGAAAATCATGAGGCAGCAACTAAAGGCGGTAAAATCGCAGGTGAAGCAAGGGAAAGAGTAGATATAGGAACAGGTGAAAAAGTTGTTTCAAGTGAAAACTATTTGCATCTTGTGGGTAAAAAAACAGACATATTGCCCAAAGGTGATGATAAAAAATAGTTTATAAAATGATTTTTCAACGCATATTAGGTTAGAATTGCTGGCGAGTAGCTTGATTGATGAAGAGTTATGAAATTAAGAATAAATATAATTGCTAAAAGATAGAAAAGCCGTTTCCGCATATTATCGGGAACGGCTTTTCGATTTATGGAAGGTTCTTCATTAAGCCTGTAATTCGTAATTATTGTGAGGAGTTAAAGCGAATTCAAAAAATAAATCTTACGACAAACCCACGTTTTTCAAAAGCCTCTTGTATATTTAATTGTAAAACATCACGATGAATGACGAAAAACGAGTTAAACTTAATTATCAACGGTTGCCGACGAGGTGACCGATTGAGCCAAAAGCATTTGTATCAAAATTTTTATAAGTACGGTATGAATATTAGCCATCGTTATGCCCGCACTGAAGCTGAAGCTGAAGAAATGTTAAATGATGCTTTTTTAAGGGTTTTTTCAAAAATTGATATGTACAATATAGAATTAACTTTTGTTACATGGTTTCATACAATAGTGGTGCGGTCGGCTATCAATTATTTAAAAAAATATGAAAATCAGCCGAAAACAACGGATATTGAAATGGCGCATACTACACCTATCAACGAAGACACATTCTCTAAAATGTCTTCTGACGAAATTATAGCATTGGTAAGAGAATTGCCACCTTCCTATCGAGCAGCCTTTAATCTATCCGTTATAGAAGGACATACGCACAATGAGATTGCCGTCATGATGGGTATTACAGAAGGTACTGCAAGGTCAAATTTGATGATAGCTCGGCAAAAACTTCAAAATATGGTATTACA
>JANLRG010000116.1:0-2960 GCA_031361545.1 Bacteroidota bacterium | reverse complement strand
ATGGCCGAGCTCTACGGAAAGAGCCCTTACGGAGTTTACTTGAAACAAGTTTTGAAAGAATTTTTGAAAGAAGATGTCACTTTTGTAGAGCAATCCATGGTGATTGATGCTTTCAAATACGTCATAAACGACCCTGATGCTACAAGAGAAACCGTTTTGAAGCATTTTAGGCGACAAAAGTATTTTACCAATAATGACTTTTCGTTTATTGATGTCCACAACGAAAAGTTGTTTTATCAAAATGTCGTTATTCTTCGCCAAATGGTGCAGATGATTGAGAACGTACAACTCAATGGCGACCAACAAAATCAATTCCTCGGCGATTTGTTTGAGGGCTTTCTCGATAGAGGCGTCAAGCAATCGGAAGGGCAGTTTTTTACACCCATGCCGATTGTAAAATTCATCCTCATGTCGCTACCGCTCAAGCATTTGGTAGAAAATAGCAGCGAAATACCAAAAGCCATTGATTATGCTTGTGGGGCAGGGCATTTCTTAACTGAATTGGCAGCACAATTAAAAACAGTTGTTGAAGAAACTAAGATTGAAATTCCTGCCAAAGAATTTTACAGCAACCTTTACGGCATCGAAAAAGAGTACCGACTATCCAAAGTCGCTAAAGTGTCTGCGTTTATGTATAGTCAAGATGATATCAATATCTATTATGCCGATGCACTGACACCACACATCGCTATCAAAAATGAATCCTTCGATTTACTCGTCGCCAATCCCCCTTTCGCTGTCAAAGGTTTTTTGGAAACGCTCAATGAAGAAGAAAGAAACGCTTTTTCATTGACCCAACAAATCAGCGACCTATCTAAAAATAACAATATCCAATGTTTCTTTCTCGAACGTGCCAAGCAATTGCTTAAAGTGGGTGGCATGACAGGCATTATCGTACCCAGTTCTATTCTGTCCAATTCGGATACAACGCATATCGCCACGCGCGAAATGCTCTTGCAATATTTTGATATAGTGGCTTTAACGGAATTAGGCAACCGCACCTTTGGTAAAACAGGCACTAATACGGTTGTATTATTTCTTAGAAAAAAAGATAATAATCCGCCACCCGATGAACACTATAAAGAAAGGGTAGAAAGTTGGTTTTCAACAAATGACGCTAAGAAGCAAGCAGTTTATATTGACCAACATTTTATTGAAAAATATTGTCTACATATAGACATTGCCTTTGATGATTATAAAAAACTCTTGCATGCCTCCGACAATATAGCCTTCATTGAGCCTTTGATGCAGTATGAAATTTTCAAAGACTATCAAACGGCTTTCAAAAAAACGGAAGACAAAATAAGAGATACCCAACGCAAAGAATTATTCCGTAAAGAAAAAGAATGGACTAATAAATACATCAGAGAACACGCTAAGGCTACTGAAAAAGAGATTAAAGATTTTTTAAAACCAGACTTAATAACCCTCTCTTACGCCCACAACCGTGCCTTAGATAAAGCCTTTATTGACTATCTGCAAAAAATTGAAAAAGACAAATTGTATTATTTCGTCTTGGCTAAAACCAATCCGCAAAAAGTTTTGATTGTCAAAAGCCCCGCTGACAATGCAGCACAAAAAAAGTTTTTGGGCTACGATTGGAGTGGTTCAAAAGGTAGTGAAGGTATCAAATACCTCGCTTCGGCAACTGTTCTTTCTGATGAAGATGAAGATGACCGCGTTTTGCAAAACCTCAACGCTAAACGCGCCATCAATACCCCTTTGTTTGATAATAATAAAGCAGAGAATCCTGCGAAAATCAATTATTACATTCAACAGAACTTTTTGAAAGCCCCCCTCAGTATTCCCCTTGATTTGCAGTCGTTTTTGTCATTAGCTCATCTTGTGGACTTATTGGATTTTTCAAGAAAAGATTTTAATAAGGCGTTTTCGCTTACATCAAATAAAAAAACAACGATTGAAAGTAAGTGGGAGTTAGTGAAATTAGGCGAAGTTGCAGTAATAAAAAAAGGTAAATCTATTACCCAAAAAGATACAAAAGAAGGGAGCATAAAAGTAGTAGCGGGTGGTATTGACTTTGCTTATTTACATGATGAATCTAATAGACCTGCCAATACAATAACTATAAGTGCTTCAGGTGCAAACGCAGGATTTGTAAACTTTTGGCGAGAACCTATTTTTGCATCGGATTGTACAACAGTAATAGGAAAGTCAAGTTTAGAAACATTTTATTTCTTCAATTTCCTAAAATATATTCAAGAATATATTTACACATTAGCACGCGGTTCTGCACAACCTCACGTTTATCCCGATGATATTTCAAATCTCAGAATCCCCCTACCCCCCCTCAGTATTCAGCAGCAAATAGTGGCAGAATGTGAGGCGATAGACAACGCATTGAATCAGGCAAAAACAGCAATGATACAAGCAAAAGAAGCAATTGATGAAATAGTAGAAAGTGTCAATCATAAAGGTTATCCTATTAAAAAATTAGGTGACATAAGTCGAATGCAAGCAGGTAAATTCGTATCGGCTTCTGATATAAATGACGAACATTTGGCAGGCTTATATCCTTGTTACGGTGGCAATGGTTTAAGAGGTTATACAAAGACCTTTACACATGAAGGCATATATTCCTTAATTGGTCGTCAAGGGGCATTATGCGGTAATGTCAATAAAGCCAATGGAAAATTTCACGCAACAGAACACGCCGTTGTTGTAACACCCAATCCAGATATTCATGTAGATTGGTTTTATTATCAACTAAAATCATTGAATTTAAATCAATATGCTACTGGTGTAGCGCAACCTGGTCTATCTGTTCTAAATATACTTTCTGTAACTACAACCGTCCCCCCCCTCAGTATTCAAGCGCAATTAGTCAACGAGATAGAGCAATTAGAAAAGCGAATCGCAGAGAGCCAAAAAATTATCAGTGAAGCGGCGAGTTTGAAGCAAGGGGTGTGATGGAATGCAACGCATTGAAGGGGCTTGCACAA
>JANLRG010000108.1:0-2036 GCA_031361545.1 Bacteroidota bacterium | reverse complement strand
TGAGAATATATCCACGACCAGTGACCATTGAAATAATAATTTTCACCGCCATAAAAACCTGAAAGGTCAATCACATGGTCGTAAAATGAGAAATGAAGATTCTTAGCCCCTGCTTTTTTCAAGCGTTCATATACAGGCACAACCGTTTTATCGGGAACAGTCGTCCCATCATCTTTTGATTGTATAAACCATATCGGCACGTTGCGGATACTGCTTATTTGTTGGTCAGTGATGTACTGAGATTGGTACGCTAAAGCACTGATATAGCTCGCGGCAAAGTAATTGGGTTCATTTAATATTAATTTTAAAGCCATATAACCACCATTGGAGCAACCACCGACATAAATGCGTTTTTTATCAATATCGGGATGAGTATCTACGAATTTTTTAATCAAAGCCATCAAGCCTTTGTTATAAATATCGTCTTCTTTGCCCGCAGTCATAACGCCTTCTTTGTTATGCATCCACGCCCCCGGGCATTGCGGTGCAAGCACATAGGCTCCTCCGAAATAGGATTGTATCTCATCAGAAGCATAATTGATAACTTTGTTGCCAATAATAGCGATAGATGGGTCAGTGCCACCTTCGCCACCACCATGCAACCATATAATTAAAGGTGATTTTTGAACTTTATTTTTGGGCTTAAAAAAACCGTAAGACATCCATTTACCTGCCTCATACTCGTATTTACCAGTTAAATCGAAGTTATCTAAAAAAGGTCTGATACGCCCTTTTTCTTTATTCCAAACAGCGTTATTTTTGGTATTGCTCACCGTGAGTTTGTAATCAATCCAGTTATTACCTCTGCATTTCCCACCCATAGAATATTGAATTGGCGAACCTAAAGGCATATTGGGTGCAACTGCTAATACCAAAGTAGCATAGTTACCCGATTTGGCTCTTTTACCTTGACTATCTGAAATATAAGCAAAAACGACTGTGCGGTTTCCGCTTTTTTGAGCGTCGGGAATGGCTACACAATCAGAGCTTCTTTCAACTGTAACTGTAAAATTTTTGAAATCCACCAATGTATCGGTGGCACCTAAATCCAATATAACTTTACTGACGTTGGGTCCCCAATCGTAACCATCAATAACAAGTGTGTATTCATTGGAAGCGACTTCATTTTTAGTGTGAAATTCTGATGCGAATACACTAAAGCTACTCAATAAAAACGTGTTTACAAACACGGAGGTGAGAACTTTCGTAAGGTGAAATACTTTCATTATTGTTTATGTTTTAAATAGAATTTTAATATAAATTATTGATTATCAATTATTACGTACATGAAATGAGCTTTTAGATTAGTATTCAAACTTTTTATCCCAACCATATATTTGAAGCGAATTCAAGCCTTTACGGAGTTCTTTTCTGACATTTTCTTCTTTCAACTCTCTGTCGTAAGCTTTTTCAATGGCTTCTTCAATGCGATTTTGAGGAATAACGACGACACCATCTCTGTCTCCCACGATTATATCACCTGGATTCACCATGTATTCGCCCATAATAATCGGCTCATTTAAAGTGCCTTCGCCCTGATTCCCAGTGCCTTTTATACACAAGCCCCGACTAAAAACAGGAAACCCCATCGCTTCAATATCATCCGCATCTCGCACGCAACCGTCAATCACCAAGCCTGCAATGCCCTTGGTCATGGCACCCAAACTCATCAAATCGCCCCAATAACCTGCCTCATAAAAATTGGAACAATTGACGACTAAAACATCGCCTGCCTTAGCGTACGCATACGCCCGATGCAAAAGCATATTGTCGCAAGGCATGGTTTTGACGGTGTAAGCGGGTCCACAAACCTTCATTTTAGGAAAAATGGGTTTGATTCCAGAAGGTAAATTACCCGTTTTGCCCAATGCTTCATGGAGCGTGGCTGCTGAGAATTTGCTAATTTCAGTTATTAATTCTTTTGAAATGCTCATTTTTTAAATAAAAATAGGTGAAATACTGAGGGATTAAAAAATACTGTCTGTCACTCTCGGCACTTGGCTTTGGTGCGCTTCAGCATATTTAATATCTTTTTT
>JANLRG010000098.1:0-29488 GCA_031361545.1 Bacteroidota bacterium | reverse complement strand
TAGAAATTTTGGGGAGCGTAAATTTTCAAGGGTGAAAATTAATTATTCACCATTTTGTTGGAAGCAAAAAAATCCTCTTTAAAAAGAGGATTTTTTTGATAATTCTATTAAAAATTATAGGAGGTATTTATTCAAGATTATTTTTTTAATAAGTCTCTAATTTCCGTAAGTAATATTTCTTCTTTTGTTGGTGGCGGTGGTCCTGCTGGAGCTGGTTTCGCCATTCTAGCATTCATTGCATTCATTGGTTTAACAACGAATACAAATATTGCCAATGCAACTATCAAAAATACAATTGCAGATTGGATAAAATTGCCATAGTTCACAGTCACTTCAGGTGACGTAACCTTTCCTGCAGCGTCAATGATTGCACTTTTAATTGGCATTTTTAATTCCTTAAAATCAACACCACCGATGAGGACTCCAATTGGTGGCATTAAAATATCGCTCACTAACGAATCGATAATTTTTCCGAAGGCGCCGCCAATAACAACACCCACTGCTAAATCAACAACATTCCCCTTGGAAACGAAGTCGCGAAATTCTGATGTAAATGACATAGTTTTTTTTGTTTAATGTGAGGTTAAAACGATAATCGAACTTTAATAAAATGTGATGCGCGAATTTAGTTATATTAATAGTGTAGCTCACAATAATCAAAATTTCTATTGAACAATGTTGTAATCATCCCAAAAATCTACGTTTAATTTAAAAATTAAGATATTTCAACTCTAATTATTTTATTTAAAACTCAATAATGATTCTGAGCTCTTATCAATTTAAAGCAAGCAAGTTTCAAGTCAATTAAAAACATATCTTCGCGCCAGTTCTTTGAATGCAATTTGGTTTTATTTCTGAAATATGAAATGAAATAATAGGGAACCGTGTGTAAATCACGGGCTGTCGCGCAACTGTAAACTCATCCGTTTCTGGGAAATGACCACTGTATTTTAAAATATGGGAAGGTGCCAGAAGAGTAAGCCAGGAAACCTGCCATTTTGTAATAAACAATGCTTTCGCGAAAGAAGCTCATGTTGTTTGGTAACCTCTACCCGCGCCTGCATTGTTTTTCATTTATTCTAATTTGATCAATGCAAAAACCATTATTTATTTTCCTTTTATTATTTTTCCCCCTGCTAACACAGGGACAAACAGATTCTACTATCACTCTAAAAATAGTTGAGATTAATTCTGTCCGCTTATTTTCCAAAGCAACAGGGTTTTCTGAAACGAAAATTGATTCAATTTCCCTTTCAAAAATAAAAGATCAATCACTCGGTTATTTATTATCTCAAAATACTTCTGCTTTTATAAAAAATTATGGTCCAGGAGCTTTATCATCCATTACTTTAAGAGGAGGAAGCGCATATCATACTCTCGTCTTGTGGAATGGATTTTCTCTTGCTAACCCGATGAATGGAGTTATGGATGTCAGTTTGATTCCTCTCTCTTTGTTCGAAAATATTTCTATTCAATATGGTGGTTCTTCATCACAGTGGGGAAGTGGAGCAATTAGTGGAGCAATCCACTTAAACGATAACACTAATTTTAATCAGCAGAGCTCAGTCCGTATTGGTACTCGCTTTAATTCTTCCTCGGGACTAGTTTCCTTTGGCAAGTTTAGTTTTGGAACATCCAAATTTAGCAGCACCTTAAAATATTTTCAAGTGAATGAAAACAACAACTATAAATTTGAATTAAATGGTTTAAGTAAAACACAAACTCATGCCAATAATAATGGTTATGGAATAATTTCAGAAAATACATACTTGTTCAATGCCACTACAAATATCAGTTTTAATTTTTGGCATCAATATTCAAATCGACAAATTGCTCCTTTAGCTTCTCAAATAAATTCTTCAGCAGTACAAAGAGACAATAACCTGCGCTACTCCCTCATTTACAAAACAAGTAAGAAAAAATCAGGATTTATTTTTCGCAATGCATTTTTCAACGAAAGTATTTATTACAACGACAATTCTTTGCTTTATCCTTCTTTATCTCTGTGCAAGACTTTTATAAGTGAACCAGAATATTCTATTTCGATAAATCATTTTCACACACTACAAGCAGGATTAAATCTGACCAAGACAAGAGCTATAACGACTGAATATATTGATCACAAAACGATTTCAAGAGAAGCAATTTTTTTATCATATAAATTTTCCAAACACAATTTTTCTGTTTCTCCTTCGGTAAGAAAAGAATATTCAAACTTAAACACGGCACCTCTCACCTATTCAATTGGACTTGAACAAACATTGACAAACTGGTTGTCGTATTCTGGGAACTATAATACTATCTACAGAAATCCACAAATCAACGACTTGTATTGGAATCCAGGAGGGAATATTAATTTACTACCCGAATCAGGTCATTCAGAGGATGGAACATTATCAATAGATGTGATTCGCTTAATGGATATTACAAAAAATGATTCTACTCACGCCTCATTTGAATTTACCTTCTTTAATAAAAACATAGACAACTGGATTGCTTGGACTCCTCGCGGAAATATTTGGTATCCAATGAACATTAAATCGGTGCATTCGTATGGTTCGGAAACATTTATACATCTACTAAAGACGAATAAATTTCTTTCTGCAAAATTTGATTTATTTTATGCTTATACAATTTCAGAGACGACTTCCTCTCGCATCGGAAATGATGCTTCTGTAAACAAACAATTAATTTATGTTCCGATTCACAAAGCAGGCTTTAATTTTTTTATCAATTACAAATCCTATTCCCTGACATATAATTTTACCTATACAGGGAATCGTTTTACTTCTACTGACAACCTAGAGTTTCTTGTTGCTAATAAAATTCATTCTCTACAAATTGATTATTCTTTCCAACTAAAAAACAATCAATTCTCCCTCTTTACACGAATAGACAATCTATTTAATGAAAAATATTTTGTTGTTGCAAATCGTCCACAACCATTAAGGAATTACGGATTCGGAATTGTAATGCAATTCAATAAAAAACAAACCAAAATAAATTAATAAAATACAACTATGTCTAAAATGAAAATCACATCACTCCTCTTCTCTGCAATTATTCTTTTTTTCGGTTCATGTAAAAAAGATACGCCGGCTGATACTACTTCAACAGTAATTTTTAATGCGAGTTCAACTACAGGTGCATACATTGCCAATGAAGGACAGTTCAACAACAACAATGCATCTCTCAGTTATTATAGCGGATCTGGAAATTCATCCACTACTGATGTTTACAACTTAGTGAACAACTCTACTCTTGGAGATATCGCTCAAAGCTTAACAAAGATTAATAATAAATTATTTATTGTGGTTAATAATTCAACGAAGATTGAAGTGACTGATTTAATTACACTGAAAAAAATAGCGACTATCACAGGACTAACTTCGCCTAGATATCTTTTGCCTGTAACAACAAATAAAGCTTACGTTTCAGATTTATCCAGTGGCACCGTTTCCATAATTAATTTGTCGAGTTATTCTGTAACAGGAACTATTCCAATAACTGGGTCAAGTGAACAGATGGTGTATTATAATGGTAAAGTGTATGTAACAAATATTGCAACCTCCTACCTTTATGTGATTGATGCAGCAACCGATAATCTTACAGACAGCATTCTAATTGGATACGGAGGAAACTCTATTTCAATAGACAAAAATAACAAACTATGGGTTTTATGTGGCGGCGATTTTTCGGCTAACACTTCTACCTTACACAAAGTTAATCCTTCAAATGGTTTGGTGGAAATGTCACTCACCTTCGCTCCCTCTACTTATGCAAGCAGACTTAATATGAATGATGTTAAAGATGAATTATATTTTTTGAATACGAATGTTTACAAAATGAGTATTAATGATACATCGTTGCCAACAACAGAATTTATAAATGCAAACGGGAAATCATTTTACGGTTTAGGATATAACAATACCAGCAATCAAATTTATGTGAGTGATGCAATAGACTTTCAACAATCAGGAAGAGTTTATCGTTACAATGAAAATGGTACTGAACTAGGTAATTTCGGAGCGGGAATAAGTCCGGGATATTTTCTATTCCTGAATAATTAACAAAACATTCAGACTACTTTCTTCACCGCAAAAAATTCTTATCAATAAAAAAGCCTTTCTATAAAAGAAAGGCTTTTTTATTTTTTTAAGACATTCGCTCGCGTTTCAGTAAATAAGGCAGCAAGACATTCTTGTAACCTTCGTTGATATCTGCTTCAACCATGTCGATCTTATATTGTGCACATTTTAATTTCAATTCGTGTTTAAAATCTTTCAACGAATTAATGTAGGCTTCTCGAAATTCATTTGAATGAACTTTTACTTCTTCTCCACTTTCTACATCAACAAATAAATAAGGACGATTTTCAAATTTGAAATCTTCTTCTGTTTTTTTATCAGTTACGTGAAACAATATCACCTCGTGCTTATTATGTTTCAAATGCTGTAATGCACTAAAAAGTTCCTCAGGGTTTTCACTATTATCCATCATATCACTAAAGATAACTACTAATGAACGCTTGTGAATTGTCTCTGCTATTTCATGCAAAGCTTGTGCTCCCATCGTTTTAGTTCCTGTCTGAATGGCTGTATCAAGAATCCTCTTTTCCATTTCAGCAAAAAGCATTTTATGATGAACAGAACTTGATTTAGCCTTAGTATTGAGTTCAATTTTATCGGAAAAAATACTAAGTCCAACTGCATCACGTTGCATCTTCAACAAATATGAAATAGCAGCTGCAGCATGAACTGAAAAATTAAGTTTGTTTAATAAATTCTCTTTCGATGCATCAGGAAAATGCATAGAAGAAGAATTGTCTATGATTAATTGACAACGTAAATTAGTTTCCTCCTCATACCGTTTAACAAATAGCTTATCTGTTCTTCCATACAATCGCCAATCGATGTGTTTGGTCGCCTCACCTTTGTTGTATAAGCGATGTTCTGCAAACTCAACCGAGAAGCCATGAAATGGACTTTTGTGTAATCCTGTAATAAATCCTTCCACTACTTGCTTGGCGAGTAGTTCAAGGTGACTTAACTGCTGAATTTCACTATTATTTATGATTGGCATCTATTTCATGTTTAGCCTAAAAAAAAATCAATCAACTTTATTTGAAACAAAGTTGATTGAATATAAATTTAAGAAGTAGCAATCGATTAAACTAATTGTGCATTCAACTTATTAGTCAAAATAGACTTTGGAACGGCTCCAACTTGTTTGTCAACGATTTCTCCATTTTTAAAAATCAATAAAGTTGGTATGTTTCTAATTCCGTAATTCGTTGAAATGTTCGGATTGGTATCGACATTTACTTTTCCTACCACTGCTTTTCCATCAAATTCTTTTGCCAATTCCTCTACAATAGGACCGACCATTCTGCATGGTCCGCACCATTCTGCCCAAAAGTCAACCAATACTGGTTTATCTGATTTAAGAACCAATTGCTCAAAGTTTGCATCTGTAATTTCAATTGCCATGTTTTTTTATTTTTTATTTATGAGTTTTTAAATTTCTTTGTGGTCGAGCAACATCTAAGCCACTTAGATGTTAATGACAGTTCGTCATAATATAATAATTCTATTTACTAAAACGAATGACTTCTGTTTATAGTCTAATGAATTGTTAATATTCTAATTCCGCCAATTTTTGAAGTTCATCAATTAAATCATTATCGGGGTTAATTTTATACTTTTTACATGGTAAATCAATGTTTAATTTCTCATTGGAGGGATCATAAACTTTAAATTTCAAGGTGCACTTTCCTTCTGAATGTAAATTGGAATTTTTTACAATTGCGTCGATAGACATAATCAGTTCAGAGTTTACTTTGTTAACCGGTAACTTTATTGTCAGGTTTTTCATAAACTTTTCTCTCATATCTGCCAAAAGTTGAATATTTGCAATCTTAAACTCAGAATTACCCGATTGTTTATATCGATCTTGTAATTTCCCTTTGATGAATAGGAATTCTCCAACATTCAACCACATTTTAAACTTCAAATAATCTTCGCCAAACAAAACCATTTCGTATGCATCTTCATAATCTTCGATTGTAAAACTTCCAAATGGTTTGCCATTTTTGCTGATTCGATGGTTCACCGAAGTCACCATTGCTCCTAGATTAATTTCTTTATTTTTATTTTTTTCTATGTCTGACAAATCCTTCACTCTGTTGAGTCTTCTCAATTCTATTTTATATAAATCGAGTGGATGACCAGAAATATAAAAACCGATTACTTCTTTTTCATATTTTAATCGAATCAAACTGGGCCATGGTTCTAATTTTTGAATGATAGGTTCTGGCATTTCCACTCCACTACTCGCTCCAAAGAGTGAATGTTGTGAAGAAGATTTTGTTTCCTGAATGCTATTTCCATAGCGAATGATTCTTTCCAAAAAAGTAGTGTAATCTTTATCTGGAGCAAAATAATTTGCGCGATGCATGTCTTTAAAAGAATCAAATCCTCCAGCGTAAGCTAAATTTTCAAACGTCTTTTTATTTGCCGCTCGTAAATTCAATCTTCTAACCAAATCAAAAATACTTGTGTATGGACCATTCGCTTCCCGTTCATCAATGATTGCTATAACAGCAGATTCGCCAACTCCTTTGATCGCACCAAGTCCGAATCTAATTTGTCCATTTTTATTGACCGCAAAATCATACAAACTTTCATTTACATCCGGACCTAATACCGTTACACCAATGCGACGGCATTCTTCCATATAGAATGTAATTTTATCGATATTGCTTAAGTTATGTGTAAGAACAGAAGCCATGAACTCTGCTGGATAATGTGCTTTCAGATAGGCCGTTTGGAATGCTAGAAAAGCATAGCAAGTAGAGTGTGATTTATTAAATGCATACGATGCAAATGCTTCCCAGTCAATCCAAATTTTCTCGCATACTTTAGAGTCAAAACCATTTTTTTCACAACCCACCACAAATTTGGATTTCATTTTATCGAGAACCTCTTTTTGCTTTTTACCCATTGCTTTTCGCAAAGTATCAGCATCTCCTTTTGTGAAGCCAGCTAATTTTTGTGATAGCAACATTACCTGTTCTTGATAGACAGTGATGCCATAGGTTTCTTTCAAATATTCTTCCTGAGCAGGTAAGTCATACGTTACTTGTTCACGTCCATTTTTTCTAGAGATAAAATTCGGAATGTATTCGAGTGGTCCTGGTCGGTAGAGTGCATTCATTGCAATGAGATCCTCAAACTTATCAGGTTTTAATTCTCTCAAATATTTTTGCATACCGGCTGACTCAAATTGAAATGTCCCATTCGTTTCAGCGCGCTGATATAACTCCAACGTTTTAATATCATCAAGTGGTATTTCATCAATTGAAATTTTTACTCCATGATTTTTCTCTATACTTTTTAAAGCATCCCTTAAAATAGTAAGTGTCTTTAAACCGAGAAAGTCCATTTTTATAACACCTGCATCCTCGATAACCCGCCCATCAAATTGTGTTATTAATAATTCTGTTTCCTTGGAAGTTGCTACAGGAATTATTTCTGTAAGATCTTTCGGGGCAATGATTATTCCAGCCGCATGAATACCTGTATTTCGAACCGATCCTTCCAATATGACAGCTTCTTTCAAAACACTTGCTGCAAGATCGGAACCACCATAAATAGCTCTCAACTTTTTTACATCTTCTATCTCTTCTGATGATAATCCTTCTTTGCTTTTTAAACTTTTATCTCCTTCGAGTGGAGCTAAAATAACTCGATTCAATTCTATCCCTGCTCTTTCAGGAACAAGCTTTGCTAATGCATTCGAATCTTGCAAAGGCAAATCCATTACACGGGCAACATCCTTGATACTCATCTTAGCAGCCATTGTACCATAGGTAATAATTTGTGCTACTTGATTTTTTCCGTATTTATTGACAACATAATCTATCACTTTTTGGCGGCCCACATCATCAAAGTCTGTATCAATATCGGGCATGCTCTTTCGATCAGGATTTAAGAAACGCTCGAATAGAAGATTATACTTTAGCGGATCTATGTTGGTAATCCCAGTGCAATAAGCAACAGCAGAACCAGCAGCCGAGCCACGGCCCGGACCAATGAATACACCAATGTCGCGACCAGCTTTAATGAAGTCAGCAACGATCAAGAAGTATCCGGCAAAACCCATTGTCTTGATGGTGAAAAGTTCAAAATTTATTCTCTCTTCTATTTCAGGAGTTAATTCTTTGTAACGTTCCTTGGCTCCTAGAAAAGTGATGTGTTTTAAATATTCATCTTGAGAAAGAAAACCATCTGGAATTTTAAAATGCGGTAATAAAATATCTTTCTTTAACTGTAGAGGTTCAATTTTATCGACGATATGATTAGTGTTATCCAATGACTGCGGAATGTCAGAGAAGAGTTTCCCCATTTCATCAGTAGTCTTGAAATAAAATTGATCATTATAAAAAGCAAAACGTTTTCCCTTAGAAAACGAATCATCGTCTGAAAAATCTTTCATCGAAGGAGTACTCTGCTTTTCGCCAGTATTGATGCACAACAAAATATCGTGAGCATTAAAATCTTTCTGATCGACATAATGCGAATCATTAGACGCAATTACTTTCACATGATGTTTTTCGGCAAATTTTAATAGAACTTCATTTACTTTATTTTGATCGGGAATATCATGACGTTGCAACTCTACATAATAGTCGTCGCCAAATAAATCTAACCACCATTTGAATTCTTTCTCGGCCTCAACTTCTCCAAGACGAAGGATGGCTTGAGGGACAGAAGCCCCGAGACAACATGTAGTCGCAATTAAACCTTTGTGATATTTTAGCACCAGTTCTTTGTCGATACGCGGATACTTGCCATAAAGTCCTTCTATATATCCAAGCGAACACATTTTAATTAAGTTACTATAACCTTCTGCATTCTTCGCAAGAAATAACTGATGAAATCTTTTGTCTTTATCTTCTTTTGTAAATGCTCTTTTGTGACGGTCGTTCACTAAATAAAATTCGCATCCAACAATCGGTTTAATTACATTGCCATCTTTATTAACTTTGTTTGCCTCTGCTACAAATTTAAATGCCCCAAACATATTTCCGTGATCAGTAATTGCAACTGCAGGCATTTTATCTGCAACGGCTTTTTTATATAGGTCAGAAATATTAGCAGCGCCGTCTAACAATGAAAATTGAGTGTGTACGTGCAAATGAGAAAATGTGGGCATTACAGAGGATATTGGAATGTAAATTTAACGATTTTTGTCCTGACTTTTATGGAACTTTTCAACAATAAAAAAACTCCTCCCTTTAGATTCAAGCAATTAAGTTGAAAGTCCTTTTTTGGTTGAAAGTCAGAGCACATTTCATGACATGCTTCCGATTCAAAATAACCCATCTATTCAATCTTCAAAGAAAAAATATCATTCTAAACTCCGAGTTTTATTTTACAACCTCAATCTTAAACAATTCTCCATCTTCAATCCACAATTCTCAATCCTAAACAATTCTCCATCTTCAATCTTCAATTCTCAATCCTAAACAATTCTCCATCTTCAATCTTCAATTCTCAATCCTAAACAGTTATTTGGCATCGAATGCGTCTCTCATTCCGTTGGCCACAAAAGTGAAGGCCATCGTCATCAACATAATCGCTACTCCCGGGAGAATCGCTAAATAAGCTGAGCCCGGAATAATAATGTAACCATAATTCTCTTTGATCATCGCTCCCCAACTTGGCGTAGGTGGTTGTGCTCCGATTCCTAAAAAACTCAACCCCGCTTCCAGCAAAATTGCAGTAGAGAAATTGGCTGCTGCGACGACTAATACTGGACCAACAATATTAGGCAGCATGTGAAAAATAATGATCCTGCTCGATCGATATCCTAAAGCTTTTCCAGCAGTAACATATTCTAATTCCCTTACTGTGAAAAGCTGACTCCTAACAATTCTGGCAACCTCTACCCACATTGTTAATCCTACAGCAATAAATACTTGCTCAAATCCCTTTCCCAATACCAATGTGATTGCAATCACTAATAATAAAGTTGGAATGGACCACGTCACATTGATAAGCCAAAGTACAAATCGATCAACACGTCCTCTAAAAAATCCTGCGAGTGACCCTAAAATTAATCCGATGATGAGTGAAATTAGAACAGCGACCAGACCAACACCAAAAGTAACTCTTGTTCCTGCGAGAATGCGGCTTAACAAATCACGTCCATAGCGATCAGTTCCAAAATAATATTTTTTATGAATTAAACTCTCGTTATAAAACTTTTCCTTCAGTTCGACTATAGAGAATTGATGTAAAATATTGTTTGTCCCAATTGCACTTAAGATGCTGCCATCAAAATGTATAATTGTTTTCTCCTTCACAGGAACAGCAATACAAATCAAATTGAGGCTATCAATGATTACTTCTGAATCATCACCAGTAAACTTTTGAAAAATAATTTGACTGTCAGATATTTTTGCTTCAACTACAGGAATGAAATTATAATTATCCTTTGCACCAAAAAAAATCTGAGAAAAATAATTTTCTTATACTATATTGGATTTCGGAATTTTGATGAGTTGCACTTCAAAACCGGGAGACTGATTGCTCAGTGCTAAATTCATTCGATTGCTGAGCGGAGTGTTGTCAGGTATAAAAGTATAAGCAAAAACAGAAACGAAAATTGCAAGGCAAACAAAAATCAAACTTACGAAAGCTGGCCCATTCGATTTAAATCTTTTCCACACCTTCTTTCCGGGTGAATCTCCTATAGCTATTTTACTTTTCTTCCTTTCCATTTATAATTTGCGATTGGAACAATTGCACCAATCACGGATATATACAACCAGTAAATCGGCTGTGCAATGACAACTAATATGAAACTCGATTCCTCTTTGAGGTCGAGACCAATTCTCCTGATAAAAATTAACTCTGCTGAAATTTTAATTATCAGAGCAGTTAAAAATAATAGAAACAATTGTGGATAAAACAAGAGGCCAATCAAATGGATTAACAATCCAACGTGAACAAACCAAGCAAGTGCTGCGACAAATACAGTTAAGAATGAAAGCGTAAATGGTATCTTCGATGACCATCTGCGTCGTTGAAACCAAAAATCGGACAAACTTATTTGTGGCTTTGTAAAAACAATTGCAGAAGGCTCTTTTACAAAATACAATGAGTTTGGTTTTAAGAGACTCAACTTCCTCATCAATTGTGTGTCATCGCCGGAAGCAAATTTGGTCCCTGCAAAACCTTCAATTTCTTTATACATCGATTTCCGATAACATAAATTCGCACCGTTACACATCATTGGTTTTCTTTGCGACATTGCTCCACCAGCAATACCAATTAATCCGAGCATTTCAAATTTTTGCAACAACGCGAAAATAGAACTTCGCCCTTTTAGAACTATTGGTCCTGCAACAAACGAAATTTTCTCATCGACTAACGGGTGCGACATTGCAATCATCCATTCTTCCCCCATCCTACAATCTGCATCAGTTGTTAAAATAATATCGCCCTTACTTTCTTTGATTGCTTGATCGATTGCACTTTTTTTGCCTTCACCGCGAGCGTGAATTATTTTGATATTCGTGTCATGCTGATTAGAAATAAAGTGTTCTACCAAATTAAAACTTCTGTCGTTAGAGTGGTCGTCAACAATAATTATTTCAAAAGTTCTGGATGGATAATTTTGCCCGATTAAACATTTGAGTAATTCTTCAATGTATTGTTCTTCATTTCGAATAGCAACAACGACAGAAATAAATGGGAAATTTATATTGTCGGCTTTATGCTTTTTTATTTTCATCCATCCTTTTTTACACCACAATAGAAATGCAGCATAACCACAACACATGATAATTAAGATCAATGAGAACATCATTGGGTTTTTATTTTACCAAAGTTAAAATCAACCATAAGAACTGCTCCAATTAGCGCGGGGAGAGCCAGATTAATAAGCCATAATGAAAAAATTGCATTCAAGATTGGGACACTGTCATTTGTCACTTTAGAGAAAAAATAAAGTGCCGTAGCTCCTCTCACTCCAATTTCTGTCAGCAAAAAAGTTGGGATGATGGTAATCACCAAATAAGTCATCCCTATCATCATCATAGATTCAAAGAAAATAATTTGTCCTCCATACATTTCAATTAAAAGATAAAATTGCAGAGTAAAAATGAAATATCTGATCAATGCTCCCGCCATCACTTTTAATAGGTCCTGTGTAGCGTATTCGCTCAACACATGAAACATTTCACTTTTTTTCTTAAACCATTTAATACGACTGAGGGGCTTGTCAAGTAGTCGGATATTAAAAAAAGCAATCATAGAAACAGCTGTGACTATAAAAAGCATTAATGAAATCGCGAAAGATATAGATGGTGGGAAGACCTCATATTTGTTGAAGAAAAAAACTGTTGCCAAAGAGCCAAATAGTAATGTGATTAGCAGCTGACTAAAATTTTCGACCACCGTTACTAGAGTTGCTTGAACTTTATCTGCTTTATCCAAATGAAAAACGCGCCCTGCATATTCACCTATTCTATTGGGAGTAAATAAACTTACAGTGAGTCCAGACAATACCGCTTCCAATGAACGTCGCAGGGAAATATTTTGAAGTTTAAGAATCATAATTTGCCATTTCCACGCTTCAGTTAGCCAGTTGAAGAACATAAGAAAACCGACAATCAGTAAATAATAGAAAGAGGAAGGTTGAGAAAAAGCCACTTTTAATTCTGACAAATATTGTTTGGCATTAAACTGATTGACTACTTTTAAATACACAAAATAAAAAGCAGCAACAGCCAGCAATATTTTAAAGAGCTTGAGAAATAAAGTGGAATAATTTGTATTACTTTGTTCCATAGATAAGAGGAACAAGTTACTAAACTATCTGTTGTAATATTTGTTCAAAAAAATTTATCATTCACAATTTGAATCAGTCAGAAAAAATAATTTTAGGAATAGATCCCGGAACTAATATAATGGGTTACGGAATTATATCTGTGATAGGAACGAAAGTCAAACTACTTTCTTTGGGTGTGATCAATTTAGAAAAAATGGATGGGCATGCTTTAAAATTGAAGAATATTTTTGAAAAGACGCTTCATTTAATTGATGGTTATCACCCTGATGAATTAGCCATTGAGGCACCATTTTTTGGCAAAAATGTTCAATCAATGTTGAAATTGGGAAGAGCACAGGGAGTAGCAATGGCAGCAGGACTTTATAGAGGCGTTCCTATTTTTGAATATTCTCCAAAGAAGATCAAACAAAGTATTACAGGAAATGGCAACGCTTCCAAAGAACAAGTTGCCTCTATGTTACAAACTCTTTTAAGCTATTCAGAAACTCCGCAGTATTTAGATGCAACAGATGGACTTGCCGTTGCATTATGTCATCACTTTCAAGCCAACTCCCTTATTAAATCTTCCACAAAATCAACTAGCGGAAAAAAGGGTTCATGGGAAGCTTACGTTGGTGATAATCCGGGGAAGATTAATAAATGAAAATTGAGAATTGAGGAGGGAGGAAAGATTGAAAATGGAAAATGGAAAATGGAAAATAAATTGAGGATTGAGGAGGGAGGAAAGATTGAAAATTGAAAATGGAGAATGGAAAATGGAAAATAAATTGAGGATGGAGGAAAGATTGAAAATTGAAGAGGGAGGAAAGATTGAAAATTGAAGAGGGAGGAAAGATTGAAAATTGAAGATGGAGAATGGAAAATAAATTGAGGATGGAGGATGGAGAATGGAAAATAAATTGAGGATGGAGGATGGAGAAAAAATTGAGGATTGAGAATGGAAAATAAATGGAGGATGGAAAATGAAAGATTGACAGGTGAGAATTTAAGATGGAGAAACTGAAATTGAAATCACGAATTGCTTTCTCAATTATCAATTTACAATCTTCAATTCTCAATTTTTACTTTACTTATTTTTTTCCAATTGAAGACGAATTTTCGCGGCGGTTTCTTCCATTACCTGAGAGGAGAACGTTAACTTAGGATTGGCAAAGTTCATGTCTGAAACACGGTTCATAGGGATGAGATGAATATGTGCATGAGGGACTTCCAGTCCTATTACGGCCACTCCTACTCTTTTACACGACACTGCTTCACCTAATGACTTCGCAACTTTTTGTGCAAATGCCCAAAGCATTTTATACTCCTCAGATTCTAAATCAAAAATATAATCCGTTTCTTTTTTCGGCACCACTAAAGTATGTCCAATCGCAAGCGGACTAATATCCAAAAACGCAAAATGATTTTCGTCCTCCGCTATTTTGTAGGAAGGTATTTCACCAGAAATTATTTTTTTGAAAATAGACAAGGGAAATAAATTGAGAATTGATAATTGAAGATGTGATATGGAGAAAGATAAATTAAAATGGAGAATGGAGAATGGAGAATGGAGAATGGAGAATGGAGAATTATAGATAGACAATTGAAAAAAAACAAAATTCTCAATCTTCAATTCTCCATTCTCAATCTTATTTTCATCTTGTTATTTCAACAATTTCAAACTCGATCTTTCCGCTTGGTGCAGAAATCTCAGCTGTGTCACCAACTTTTTTACCGAGTAAACCTTTACCTATCGGAGAGGTCACTGATATTTTTCCAGACTTTAAATCTGCTTCGTTCTCAGCAACCAAAAGATAAGTCATTTCAGTATTATTAGATTTATTTCTAATCCTGACTTTTGACAAAACCAAAGCCTTTGAACTATCAAGTTTTGTTTCATCAAGAAGTCTGGCATTGGCAACAACCTCTTCCAATTTAGATATTCTCAATTCTAATAATCCTTGCGCATCTTTTGCTGCATCATACTCTGCATTCTCAGACAAATCACCTTTGTCGCGTGCTTCCGCAATCTGTCGTGAAATGAATGGACGCTCAACTGTCCTCAGTTGATTCAACTCTTCCTGTAATTTCTTTAAGCCTTCGGCATTAAAATATTGTAATGTCATTGTCTTTAAGTTTTATCCGAACTTCTAATTAAACTAAAAAAACAAGACTCCGTTTTCAGGAGTCTTGTTTCATTTGCAAATATATAAATTTTTTTTCTTACAAATTGAAGCGGAATCCAAAACTATGAATTCCATTCCATGGATTGGTAGCTCGATATGAATAATCGACACCAAACTTTTTACCGGTAGATCCCATCGGAACTTCAATTGTTAATCCGGCAGATGGGCCAGAATATGCCGTTGTTCGAAAATTATCATCAAATAAATGGTCTTCATAGGTAAAACCTCCGCGCAACATAAACATTTTGCGGAATGAATACTGAAGTCCCGCCGTAAACTGATCGTTGGTGAATGAATTCGAAGTAAAATTACCCGCTAAAGTCAGCATGTGATCTTTTAATAAAACGAAATCATAAGCTGCTCCAATATTCACCAACGACGGCATTTCAAACCCTTCCACTCTTTGGTTAACTGACAAAGAATAGACCTGAGAAGTATTCGGAGCATTTACCCGCGATGATAATCCATCACCTCCAAAACTTAGGGGAGTTCCTACATTTCTAAGAGCAATTCCAAAATGGATATTGTCTCTATCGTCGTTAGAACCTGTGGTATATTGAATTCCTGCATCCAAGGCAACGCCAGAAGCATTCAAGTTAGAAATACTCTCATCGATAATACGAAGTGTAAAACCTCCCGATATTGCATTAGAGAAGGTCTTAGCATATGATATTCCTAAGTTGATGTATTGAGGCGAATATGTTCCTAACGCTGGCTCAGGCTGGTCATTGGTGGTAATATCAACATCGCCAAATGCCATCGAGACTAAACTAATCCCTAATACCCCACTCTCACCCATTTTCTGAGTTAGACCAAAAGCATTTAAAGAGATTCCTGAACCTTGAAGGAAATTGGTATGACTGAATAAGACTTCCGTTTTTTTGGTAAATGCTGTTCCTGCAACATTCAAAAACTGAGATTCTAATCCTTGAATAGAACCACTGTTTGCTCCTCCCCAACCAGACGATCGAGCCCATGGATTGATTAATAATTCAGTTGCTCCAGCCTGACCTGCACGATCGGGATTTCCTGCCTCCACACTTACTGCTGGTAAAATACCTGCAAGTGAAAGAGCAACGGTAAACAACTTTGTTTTATAAACAGGTTTCATATGACTTGTTTTTCTGTAGCTGATTAATGTGATGATTAGAATGTATCAAGGTCAAGCGGACGAATCACACCAAACCATTTAATTGTACGCTCGCCGATACCATCAGCTGCAATGTGAATAATATACATACCACTTGCTATTGGAACTCCAGTATTATTTTTTAAATCCCAATCAATCGAAGATTCCAAATTCGTTTCCGGATATTGGGCTCCAGCTGTTGTATTCGAACCAACATCTCGCTTAAATTGACGAATCAGTGATCCGGAAGGGGTATAAATTGAAACCACGCATTTAGGAGGAAGGTTCACAATTTTCACTCTATTATCTAACTGGTTTATTTCATAAGAAGAATAAGCATAGTATGGATTCGGAACAACATTGATCAATGACAATGCATTCTTCGCCACTTCTATTTGTCCAACCTTTGGTGCTAATCCAGCGGTATTGAATTTGTAGAAAGGCAAATTATTATTAATTGATCCTTGTACTCCTGTATCATACTGACGGTATGGTTTGGAAACTCTCAACCGAACTTTTGCCTGGTTGTCAAGAACTGTTTGCCCTGGAGCCAACATTGTTGTTCCAACCCACATGCAATCTTTCCAGATTTTCTTTGCAATCTTTTTCTGATTGTTGTTAGTAATAGTTGTCACTGCCGCTAATCCATTTCCAATGTGTGCACAGCCATCGTAAGCTCCACCATAATAACTAGTGTCGCCTGGATAAACCACTTGAGTAGTTAAAGATGCTCCAGCCAAAACTGTATCACGAATTGTTCGCTTGTTTCCAAAAACATAAACGAAATGTCTTCCTCCTCCAGTAATAATTAAATTTCCTGTCGAATCTTGTGTAATCATTCTTGATGTTGGATTGAATTTCATATCATTTCCATTGTCGTTAATGGCACGGCTATCTTCACCAAAAGCCACATTCAACCGCTCCCCTGTTTCAAGATTAATTGCATAACCTGGGAAATATGAATAACCAATATCTCCTGGTATTGAAGAATACGATCCATCTAAATTCATGGAAGCGTGTTTTCTTAGTAAGCAATGATATTGTCCGCCTTCTGTCTGAGTTGGATTTGTTCCTTCTTCGAAAACTACACAACGACTCCACTTACTTTTATCATTGGTGAAAACAATATCAACGCTATTAATTAATCCGATGTTGTCATAAGTCACAACTGATGGCGTTCCATAGAGTGAAGCAGAAGGTGCGGGCGCTAAACGCTCACCTACTGTGATATTGTTTGTTAGACGGAAAGGAGCCCATGTAGCATTCAATGACTTTGAAAAATTTTCTGATGGGTCAATAGAATTTCCTGCTACTTTATAATCTGCTTCTACATCTTTACCAGAATTGATCCAATTCAACTGACCAAAAGTATTCACATCTGGAACACCAGATAACCATCGATTGTTTGGATTAGAATAAACGATTGTTGCTTCTGAAAAACCATTTCCATCAACAACAGCCTCACCCGTATTTTTCACTTGTGTCATTGACACATAGAAACCATAGTCAGGGAATAATTGATCGTAAGGATCTTCTAATGATTTTAGAGAAGTAACTTCAGAACCATTGTTTACATTTTTCAATTTCCATCTTGCTCCTGCAATGAATGGCTGGCCTGTAATATTTAACGAATTAGTTGCTCTAATTGTATCAGACATTACTACATCATAAGGTCCTGTCCCATTAATTGCGACAATCGTAGCACCTTGTGTAAACTGATCTAAAGCTGTGTTCAAATAATGACCTACTTTCAAACCAGTCACTGAAGGAACATTCGTAATCGTATAAGAACCTCCTGTAATGTCACCTGTAAAATCAATTCTTGTAATTGTATCCGTTAACCACAATTCGAAGTCACCTCCGTTAATTGCAAATGGATCATACACTCTAATATCTACTGGTCCATGACCACCGATGTAAGTTGGAAAGTCAATTTTATTACTTGAACCTGACAACAAAATATTATCAATTTGGTCTTGACGAATATCTAAAGTTGCTCTTCCTGTTCCTGAAGCAAATCCATTACCAATTCCAGTGTAACGAGTAATTTCTGGTCCGTCACCATAAGAAGCTCCTAATGCTAAACCATTTTGCTCTGGATTTGAAATGTGTGGAATTCCTGTTGCAATATCGATAGCTGCACCAAATGCATTTTGACGGCTCTGATAATAGGGTTGTCCGTAGATGCCAGGCGATGAACCTGTCGGCGGATAGAACGGATCTAAGACATCGGCAACTTGATCGAATGCATAAGCGACAGCCATAAAATAATACGTCTTATGATTGACTAGCTTAGGATCACCCGTTGCAAAAGCATCTGTTGTAAGTCTAACAGTATGACGTAAACCTGCATCCGAACCATAAACCATTTCAGTTGGAATATATGCGTTTAGATTTCCATCTAATACTTTATTTACGATTTGACTAACACCATTCTTCAAATCGCACTGAAATACTAAACGTGCTTTATCGGCATTCAATAAATCATTTACAGTGATAGACCCATCTTTTACCTGATAAATTTTATATCCTTCAAAACGGAGAATTGCATTTGGGTCACCTGGGATATTGATGTCTTTCTCAAAATAATCTTCTTTTTTATTATTGGATCCTTCGGGATTGCTAATTGACAAA
This sequence comes from Bacteroidota bacterium, assembly GCA_031361545.1. Lineage (GTDB taxonomy): Bacteria > Bacteroidota > Bacteroidia > AKYH767-A > 2013-40CM-41-45 > JADKIH01. The sequence continues at coordinate 10,699 of JANLRG010000098.1, read as the reverse complement.
ATCAATTCTTGATCTAATTCGCGAATGTTTACCAATGGCGCTGATGGCCCATTGATTACTTTGAAACAAGACTCAAATAAGTTCTGTGCCTTTACATCTGCAAGTTTCAATAACTTGATCGAAGCTTCAGGACCACCAGATGATGTTCTTGCCCATACCACTCCAGTGGTAATGTAATTCACTGCTCCAGGCTTTAGTGTAAACGGTCCTGCTGTTTGTAAGAATCGTCTATCGCTTGGCTCGTTCGGTACACTATTGGGTCCTAACGGAGTTGACTCCGTCCATGTATATGCTTGCGGAACTCCATTCGTTCCATACCAATAAGTGTCGTCTGAATTTCCAGGGAACATAAAATTACATTGAACTGCTCCCGGTGTTTGGTAACCATTTCCTCCATATACTAATGGAGAACCATCTTTCCAAATACCACGAAGGTAGTTGTAGTACTGAACGGCATTTATCGGATTACCATAATTTGTATTATCGTTATTGTAATATACAAACTTCGACATAATGATTTGCTCTCCTGGCTCATCGACTATCTGATTTCTGTTGTTATCAATTCCATCTGCCGAATCCGCTATTGGTCCTTCGAAGAAATCTACTCCTACCGCTGGTGGATTTAATCCATAACCCAAAGCACCATCGTCGTCTGCATCTCCATTGTAACAAAATCCTAATCCACGCTCAACATCGCACCCAACATAATCATCAAGGTAGTTTCCTAAATCCGGATCCACCCAAGCGCCAAAATAAGTTTCGTCCAGATCTGTTGTAGCACGGTTAATAATTTTATAGCGATAGAAAGTCATGTTGTTTATTTCATCGTTCGTGTTAAAACCAAATGCTTGAGCATGTATTTCAACTTTTACAGGATACTGACTATCTGTTTCTCCATGGATATTTCCAACATCATTAAACACCCACCAGATTGTTTGATCTCCTAGAAGTAAATTTTTATCACAAGGATTCAATGTTCCATCAATATTATACTTAGGATAATCTCCATCATTAATATCGTAAACTCCATCCGAATTCCTGTCATAGAACGGAGCTAAAATAGTCTCTTGGTTGAATGCTGGATCTCCATTGGCTGGCCAGTTCTTAATGATATCTGGAATAGGATAATTTAAATCGGGATTAGCTCCTTGGTAATTTCTGTGAAACTCTTTTACTTCTGCGAAAGTAATTTTGTAGTGCTGATCATATTTCAAACATTGATCTGGCGTAATATCTGTTGTTACTTTATCAATTGGTCCCGGCCAAAAATCACTACCTGACTGACGGTATGTTTGCGCAGCCACTTTTAAATTTTGAGATCCCGCTTCTTTACCACCGATCCAAATTGCACCAGCAAACAATGAATGTTTACCCGAACCATCAGGAATTTCATACAAAGCATTTCCTGATAGATCCCACCACATGTCACCATTGATCCATATCGGACAACGGACATTATTGATGTCAAGATCTTTTCGCGATTTGGAAGGCGCACAACCAGCATACGTTTGGTTTCCTTGTTGTGGTCCAGCATAACGATGCACATTGACATTTTCCTTAGCGGAAATACTTCCGGAAACTCCCAGAAAAATCAATGCGGTATAGATATATCTTTTCATTAGATTGAAGTGATTTACAAATTAGAAATTAAATTGGATACCGAGGTGAATACGACGTGGCAATTGATAGTTCTTCGGATTATTCACCGCAACATGATATAAATCAATATAAGCTTGCGGGCTTACCTGATTGTTGATCGTTGTTTGTGCTCCAGGAGAACTGATGTATCCATCATCACTCGGACTTCCAGTTGCTGAGTACACAGAAGAAACGTTTAGTGTATTTAACACGTTCAGCACTTGCAGATAAACATTTGCATAAAGTGGCTTACGAGAATCTCCTTTTTTATTTTTTCCTAAACCGATTTCAAAATCTTTGTCAATTTTTGCATCGATCTTGAACTGCCATGGATAACGAGATCCGTTGAGCTGACCGGCAATTACCGAACGGCTGTTGGCTGTCGTAGTGAAATCTGCTTCCGGAGTAATGTTCGATTTACGAGTATAAGGAGTTCCAGAACCTGCACGGAAAACTAAATTCAAACCTGCACTTGAAAGTACTTGTTTGTTAAACCAAATTGGACCAGAATAATCTTTTCCTTTTCCATAACGGAAATCAATTGATGCTACGAAAGTGTGTCGTTGATCAAAACTGAGTGGCTTGATTTCACGAAGGTTGGTTTGACCTGCCTGAGATAAAATACCTGAACTCGTATTCGGATCTGATCCCGTTCCATCTGCAAATTGCAATGTATAACTGATGTTCATTCGTATGTTATTTGTACGACGTAAATCATAAGCAAATGACAATCCTTTTACAGTTCCGAAATCGATATTTCCATACGTAGAATATTTAATTGGGAAGGCATAATCAAGATTTACAATCTGAACCATGTTTCTCAATTCCTTGTAGAAAGCAGAAATGGAGAAAGCAGAGCTACGAGAAACTTTTTGTTGAAAATTGATTTCGTAATCTGTTGTGCTTTCCGGTTTCAAATCAGGATTGCTAAAAATTCCACCATTTCCTTGTGCCCAATTTAAGTAAGTAATCGGATTGAATCTGATTAGATCTGAATTTTGTGGACGTTGCGTTAAGATGTCATAGTGAGCGGCAAAATAAGCTTCGTCAGAAATAGGGAAAGAGAACGCTACACGTGGCATAACATTTACCTGTGGCTCGTAGTCTTTAAAAGCATTTATATTCACCACATTGTTTCTCACATCTTCGTAGTTCGTAAAGAATGGTTGAATACCACCTGTTCCATTTAACACCAATGGAGATAGATCTGTGATTACTGTACCACTTGCATTGTACCAAATATTTCCATTTCTATAACCTAATACATTTGTCGGATTTGCGCTATTGTTGACATATACCTTGTAGTCGCTTCCAATATTAGAAGGCACAATTGTATTTGGCAATTGCCCAGATATTGAACCGTCGCCAACGTTGTGAATTTCATAAATCGAATTTTGATCTTTCAACACTTTTTGATTTGCATCAAAACGATCGATACGAACACCGATGTTAAAGATGATGTCGTTGAATTGAAATTTATCTTGAATATAACCAGCAATATAATTTGGACGGAAAGCATCAATCTTTCTGATGAAATTATTATCAGCATTTTTATCGACATAAAAACTATTCAAGTTCCAATTACTTGAATTATCCATTTTCCCTGTATAATCATATCCATAATAATTCACCAATGAGTTCCCACTATTCAATAATTCATCAGCAGTAAACATTCCTAGATTATAAGTAGAGGGGTTATAAGAATCTGTTTGAATGGTATCATACATATTCAGTCCTAAAGATTCACGAATATTCTCAAAGAATGTTTTCGATCCTGTCGAAATATAATTCGCTCTTGAATAAGTTGTCAAATTTACTGGCGAACCATTCACGATGACTTGAGAGGTTTGTGCAGAGGAAAGATCAACACCTGATAATTTTTGATTTCCTAACTGACGCATTATTGACCAAAGACTATTGGCAGAAATGCTGTACGAGCGATCCGTCCTTTGTTCATATTCCAAACCTAATACGATGTTGTGATTCTTGATATCGACAGAACCATTTGTACTCACACGAATTTGACTATTATCAGAAACACTAAATCCTGAACGAACACGACCAGGCAAAGCCCAAAGTCCATACACTGCCAAAACATTTCTATTGTCACCATTCAACAATCCACCGCCTAATTGTATATCACTCAAATTGTCTTGATACCCTGAAGTCCCATAAGGATCAGTCAATGCATAATATTGAGTTGTATAATTTGAGGTTATAATGTTTTGAGTGCCTGGAGTGAAAACAACATTGGTATCGAAGTTTGCAATTTGGACATAATCTCCACTAGGAGTTTGACTATAGAACGGAATCGAAGTCGATTTAAAGGTCCCTACAAATCCATATTCAAATGCGTTCTGCTTATGAACCGGGCTCATGTCCTCTTCGTGGTTGTGAGAATAATCTACTTGAACTGAGTAATAAGCATTCTTCAAAACTGAAGATGATTTCTCTTTAGAATCATTTACGAAACGTTGAGTAATTTTTCCAAATGCTCTCCAATTCGTAGTTGTTATTTGGGGATATTGGTCATAATTCATCAAAGAATAAATGCCAATAAAATCGTTCGACTTTGTTCTTTCTAATGAACCTCCAAAAGTAAGCGTCACATTTTTAGCGGGACGGATATCTAATTTTCCATTCAAGCGAATTGCATCAGCAGAAACATTCTCACGGTATTTTTGCTTTGATAAACTATCCAAGGTAAAATAAGAAGCACGGCTGATGTAATTAAATCCACCCGGAGAACGCACCAATGGATTCTTACGTAAGCTTTCTAAAGAAGCATCATTTAATTTGTAAACATCTATTCCTGGAGGTGCAGGATCTTTGTCATATTGATATTCTCCTGCTAAAAAGAATCCTGCTATAGCGGATTCATTTTTCTTGGTAGAATCTCTTGAAGTAAAAAGTGGACCAGAAACATCAAACGAAGCTAGGTTATAGCCATAAGAATCTAAATATTGAGAGGTCGCTAATTCAATTCCTCCCGCCCACTCTTTCGATGGACCGCGAGTAGTCACGCTGATGATACCACCAGTTGCATCACCATATTGAGCGGGAACTCCACCAGTAATTACTGTAATTTGCTCTGTTCCTTTTTGAGGGAGACCAACTCCACCACGAACTTTAATACCATCTACATAATATGAAGTTGCATCAGAACGAGAACCACGAATATTCAACGCACTTCCTTCGTCTTTTTGAAAAACACCAGCACTTGTTGATGCAATCGAATTCACATCTCTTGTAGGCGCTTGCGCGATTTGTGCACGATCAATAGTTACTTGAGTTGCAGGGCTTCCTTTATCGATTAGCGGAACTTTATATTCTGTAATTGTTACAACACCGATTTCGATTCCTTTTCCGATTTCAATATCTGCATATGAGGCTTTATCCACCGAAACGATGATGCCGACTTTCTTTGAAGGCTGAAAGCCTACCGAAGTAACTTGTACATCGTATTTCCCCGGATTCAACGGCTTAATTACATAATTTCCGTCGATATCAGTCACAGCACCTTGTATAATGCTGTTGTTCATCAACGCCGTAACGGTCGCAAATGCTGCGCCCATTTTCGTTTCTTTTTCGGTTACTTTACCACGGATCTCACCTGTCTGTGCTGCGACAGTGAATCCTAACAGAAGAAGTACGACGAGTGATAGGTATAACTTTCGTCCCATAGTGAATATTTGGATTTTGTTAATTTTTCGTTATTAGTAGGGTGGTAAAAGTATAAATTGAATGGTAAAAACCAAAACAAAGTTTCAAACGTCCAATGCTTTGAAACAGAACGCTTTCTTTGCTTAAACCTCAATTTAACATTACCTGACTTGAACTTTATTTATGAAATAATGATTAATTCTTCCTTATTTTTCAAAGAGAGTAATTGATTTCCCCGAAAAAAATCTTGCTTTAAAAAGTAAGAGGGGCTAAATGTCACCACTTTAAAATCAAAGAATGTCATTCAGAAGTCATGTCGTTATCATCAGGTGAATTCAACCAAAACCTTTTATACAATTTGAGAAAAGTCACTCTGGCAAAAAGCTATTCACAAGACAACTGAGTTATTAACATTTCTGGTCTAGCTTACTAAATAAGTTATTTTTGCGCGTTATCTAAAGTCAAACTATTTTTTATGAGATTAACCAGTCTAGAGATCAAAGGCTTTAAAAGCTTTGGTGATAAAGTAACGATTCATTTCGATAAAGGTGTCACATCTATCGTTGGACCAAATGGCAGCGGCAAATCAAATGTTGTTGACGCCATTCGTTGGGTATTAGGTGAACAGAAAACAAGAATGCTTCGTTCGGAGAAAATGGAGAATATCATTTTCAATGGAAATAAAAACAGGAAGCCTTCTTCGCTGGCCGAAGTTTCTCTTTCTTTTGAGAACACAAAAAATATTCTTCCGACAGAATACAGTACAGTTACAATTACTCGCCGATTATACCGCAGTGGTGAAAGCGAATACTTACTTAATGGAGTTGCTTGTCGATTGAAAGACATTACTGAATTATTCTTAGATACTGGTATTGGATCTGACAGTTATGCAATCATTGAATTGAAAATGGTTGATGAAATTCTGAATGATAAAAACAATGCTATCAAAAATCTTTTAGATGAAGCTGCCGGAATTTCGAAATATAAAATTCGTAAAAAGCAAACGTTACAAAAACTTGAAGATACCGACAATGATTTGAAACGTGTTGACGACTTGCTTTTTGAGATTGAGAGAAACATGAAGCAATTAGAATCTCAATCTAAAAAAACGGAACGCTATTACAAACTAAAAGAATTATATAAAGAACTATCGACTGAACTTGCTTTATTTACAATTTCAGGAAGCAAAAAAACTTTTGAAGATCTCCAGTCTCAAGAATCCAAACAGCAAGAAGAGAAAATTGCTCATGACACTCATCTCGATACTGCAGAAGCTGAACTACAAGCTATAAAGCTTCTTACTCTTGATAAAGAGAAAGAACTTTCAGAATCACAGAAAGTATTGAATGATAAAGTTGCTTTCATCCGTCAACATGAAAATGAAAAGAAAGTCAGCAATGAGAAATTAAATAATTTAAGAGATAAAGAATCTTCTCTTTCGAACCAACTTTCAAACGATAAAACAAATTTAATTTCTACCCAAGATCAGTTACGTCAAATCGAAGAAGATCGTTTTAACGAAGAAGCTGCTCTTGACCAGCTTCAAATTCAGCTTGGAGAATTGAAAATCACATTAGATCAAACTCGTTCGAAGCATGATCAAATGAAAAGTGACATCAATCGCTTTTCTTCCGAAGCGCAGGGAATTCAAATTTCTATGCACGAAAGTGAAAAGAGTTTGGCTATTACTCAAACGAAAAAAGACTCTCTTCAAAAAGAAATTGATCGTTTGTCGAATGACACTACTGAAAAGCAAATTGAACACGACGACCTTCATGCGCGTGCTGAATCGAGTCGCGAATTAAAAGAAGAGAAAGAAACTGCGCTGAACAATCTTCTTCAAAGTGAAGAAAATTTAGCTAATGATATTATCCGTTTTGATGAAGAGCTGAAAAAATATACAGAAGATGTTATTTCTGAAGGTAGAAAGCTCGATGCAAAACAAAATGAATACAACTTGACCAAAAGTTTAGTTGAAAATTTAGAAGGCTATCCGGAGTCGCTTCGATACCTTAGAAAGAATTCACCTTCTGCAAGTAGAGCTCCTTTATTTTCGGAAATCCTCAACTGCCAGACAGAATACAAATCGGCGATCGAAAACTACCTCGATCCTTATATGAACTATTTTGTAATCGATAATATTGAAGAGGCTAGTCGTGCTGTCAATTTATTGAGTGAAGCATCAAAAGGACGAGCTAATTTTTTTATTCTTAAAAATTTTGAAGGAAACGATTCTTCTACTTCTGAAACAATTGAAGACTGTATTCCTGCTTTATCGATTGTTGATGTTGAAGAAAAATATCAGTCGCTGTGCAATTATTTATTACGCAATGTTTTTGTTGTAACTAACAACCAAGACAACACTCCATTCTTACAAAAAGATAATTCGGGAAAAGCTTTCATTTCTCAAAATGGAAAATATTGTCGTACACGTCACTCGCTTTCTGGTGGATCAGTAGGTCTTTTCGATGGAAAAAGAATCGGGCGTGCTAAGCAATTAGAAACGCTTTCAAAAGAAATCGGAACACTGACTTCTGAATTAGAGAGAAACAAATCATTACGCGATCAGGTTCAGAATAAATTTCAATCAGCCAAGCAAAACAAAGAGAGACTTACTTCTGATAAAAACAGATTCAATCAGGAAGTTAATAAAGCAATGCACGAATTTTCATCCTTGAAAAACAAAGCAGAGCATCTTTTTACTTCGGTTGAAAATAATAAGAAAATTGTTGAGTCACTTTATGTACAGCTACAAGCAATTGACGACACCCTTCAACAAAGCAATTTGAGTTTCCAAGAACATTTGCTTCAATTAAGAATACAACACGAAGAAGTGACAGGAAATTTAACATCGCTTCAAGGTGAATTTAATTCGCTCACTGAAACAATGAATGGACAAAGTGCGGGTTATAATCAGCACCATATTCATGTCATACAACAGCAAAATAAAATTGCGAATATTATTCGTGATCATACTTACAAGACCGGGCTTCAAGAAACGCTAAACAAAAACATTCTGAACAATACAGGAGAACTTGAAGTTGTTCAGGGGAAAATTAAAGAACTTTTTGATTCATCTACCGACTTTGATGCCCAACTGATCGGTTTGTATGAAGAGAAAGATGTGTTAGACCAAGCAGTCGCTGCTGTCGAAGGAGACTATTATAAGTCACGCGGAGCAATCGATGAATTGGAAGGGAAAATTAGAATCATTCGTCAGCAACGGGAACAGTGTGATCAATTAGGACAAGCACTAAAAGACAGAACAATGGAGTTGAAGATTCAACTGAACTCCTTGAAGGAACGTCTCAGTGTTGAATTCAACATTGACATCAATGAAATTTTGGAGAAAGATCCAAACCCTGAATTGAATGAAGAAGAATTAAAAGAGAAAGTTGCCAAGCAGAAATCTCAGCTTGATAATTACGGGCCCATTAACCCTATGGCGATTGAAGCTTTTAACGAAATCAATGAACGTTACACATTTATCATTACGCAGAAAGATGATTTAGTAAAGGCAAAAGAATCGTTATTGAAGACCATTGAAGAAATTGAAATTACAGCGAAAGAAAATTTCATGAGTGCTTTCACGATGATTCGAGAAAACTTCATTAAAGTATTCCGCTCCTTATTTACACAAGACGATGATTGTGATTTAATATTGATGGATCCAAGCAATCCGACAGAAAGTGATGTTCAGATTATTGCTAAACCAAAAGGCAAGCGACCATTATCGATTAGTCAGCTTTCCGGAGGAGAAAAAACATTAACTGCAACAGCTTTATTATTTGGAATTTATTTACTGAAGCCAGCACCGTTCTGTATTTTTGACGAGGTTGACGCACCGTTGGATGACATGAACATCGACAAATTCAACAACATTATTCGCAAATTTTCATCTGAATCTCAATTCATAATCATTACGCACAATAAGCGTACGATGGCTGCGACAGATATCATGTATGGTATTACGATGGTTGAGCAAGGCGTAACACAGGTAGTTCCTGTTGACATGACGGAGATGGCGAGTTAAGGCAGAGGGCAGAGGGGGAAAAGTTATAGGTAACAGGTAATAAGTTTTTAGGTCAGAGGTCATAAGGGGAAAAGTAATAGGTAAAAAGTAATAAGGAAAAAGTAAAAAGGTCAGAAATAGGCTGTACACTTTTTTTATTCTGTTCACTGTTTCTGTTTCTGCTTACTAATGTGTACAGTGTACAAAAAAAAGTAGGCTGCTTCAATCCTTTCTGTTCACTGTTTCTGTTTACTAATGTGTACAGTGTATAAAAAAAAGTAGGCCGCTTCAATCCTTTCTGTTCACTGTTTCTGTTTACTAATGTGTACAGTGCAAAAAAAAGTAGGCTGCTTCAATCATTTCTGTTCACTGTTTCTGTTTACTAATGTGTAAAGTGTGCAAAAAAGTAGGCCTATTTGTGAGTGAAGAGTCAGCTGTTCACTAAAGCGAGTGATCAACTATTAGAAGCTCATCGTGATTCATCAATAGCTTCGATAAAATAATTTCTCTTGAGAATGTCATCATGAAGACACTTGTTTAATAATAAAAACTTGCCTTGAACTGATTCCATAAATATTATAATAATTGATTTTAAATATTTTGTTAAACTATTTACACTTGTTGATGAACTCTACATCCATTTATTTCAGAACAATCATTTTTTTTACAATAGAGTAATTATTTACTTGTATGTGCACAGAATAAATCCCGTTCGAAAAATTTTCAACGCCTATTGCAAGGAGATCATTGTTCCTCGAACATCCGGAATAAACTTCTTGTCCATTAATATCCGAAATAGTAATTGCCATTTCAGCATAATTGTCGCTGCATAAAACCCCAAAACGGTCCATTGTAGGATTTGGATAAAGAACGACACTGTTATATAAATCTTCTATCTCTATTTTTCCTGTAATTAGCATCGTGTCCAGCTTAATAATAAATATATCCGAAACTCCAGACATATTAAATTGATAAGAATCAAATACAACTGACGGACTTAAAAACTCACCAGTAACATACACCTCTCCCGTTGAATTAACACTCAACGATTGAGCATCATCATAGCCTGTTCCACCAAACTTTCTTGCCCAAATAAAATTTCCTGAATTATCAATTTTGGATACATAAATATCACGATCACCCGCAGAAGTTAAAGTAAATGTTCCGGCTCCAGGATCAAAGTCGACAGTTGACTCAAAATATCCCGCACTATAAATATTTCCATTTTCATCAAGAGCGATGTCATAACATACATCCATTCCGGCAGAGCCAATCTGTTTTACCCATATCCAATTACCTGCAGTATCAGACTTAGTAATAAAAATATCAGGATTTGCAGTTGCTGTTATCGGTGAAATTCCCCCAGTAGAATCAAAGTCCACAATT